>NZ_JAPEPI010000001.1:1865094-2175943 GCF_026340305.1 Streptomyces sp. NBC_01381
CGAAGAACGACCGCAAGCCCACCGGGGGCCCGGGGCGCAGCCCCACCCGAACGCAGGCCGAGGCCCCGGCCAGCACAAGCCCAGGCCCCCGGCCAGCGGTACGCTGACCAGGCCACATCCCCCACCCCACCGCACCCCGAAGGGACCCACCCCATGCCGCTCGAAGCCGGCCTCCTGGAGATCCTCGCCTGCCCGGCCTGCCACGCCCCCCTCAAGGAGGCGGACACGGAGCTGGTCTGCACGGCGGACGCCAAGGCCTGCGGCCTCGCGTACCCGGTCCGCGACGGCATCCCCGTCCTCCTCGTGGACGAGGCCCGCCGCCCGGCGTAACAACCCGCCCGCAGCACCCGCAGGGACCCGCACCCGGCGATCGGAGGCCTGACCCCCATGCTCGACGAATCGCTGCTAGACGCCCCAGAGGCGCTCGCCGTGGCCGACCGCCGCGGCCTGCTCCGCGGCGCCGCGGAGGCGGGCGCCCGCGTCCGCACCGCGGTCCGGCACGCGACCGAGGCCGGACTCACGCAGCTCAAGCCCGACGGCCGCCCCCGCTCCATCCTGATCGCGGGCCCCGGCACCGCCGCCACCTGCGTCGCCGACCTGCTCGGCACGCTCGCGGGCGCCGGCTGCCCCGTGATCCGCCTGGCCCCCACGGGCGTCGCCCCCGCCGCGGGCGCCCTGCGCTGGGCACTGCCCGGCTGGGCGGGCTCCGTGGACCTGCTGCTCATCACCACGCCGGACGGCACGGAACCGGGCCTCTCGCTCCTCGCCGAGCAGGCCTACCGCCGCGGCTGCACGGTCGTCGCCGTGGCCCCCGCCCGCTCCCCGCTGGCCGAGGGCGTCGAGGGCTCGCACGGCCTCACCGTCCCGATGGCGACATCCCCGTACGGAGAATTCGAGGCCCCGCACGACGGCGAGCGGGCCTCCGAGGCATACGAGGCACGCCGCCTGGAGGACGAGGCCGCGGCCGCCGCCCCCGCCACCCTGTGGGCCCTGCTCACGCCCCTCCTGATCCTCCTGGACCGCACGGGCCTGATCACCGCCCCGCCCGAGACCCTGGAGAAGATCGCCGACCGCCTCGACAGCGTCGCGGAACGCTGCGGTCCAGCCATCGCGACGTACAGCAATCCCGCCAAGACCCTCGCCGCCGAGCTCGCCGAGGCCCTCCCGCTGATCTGGACCGAGGGCGCGCTCGCGGGCCCCGCGGGCCGCCGCTTCGCCGCCACGCTCGCCGAGCTCGCCGGACATCCGGCGCTCGCCGCGCAGCTCCCCGAGGCGCTGCCCGCGCACGGCGCCCTGCTCGCCGGCGACCTCGCCCCGAGCGCCGACGGCGACGACTTCTTCCGCGACCGCGTCGAGGACCCCCAGTCGCTGCGCGCCCGCGTCGTCCTGCTCCGCGCCAGCCCCGTGGACGCCGGCGGCCTCACCGCCGCACCCGCGGCCCGCGAACTCGCGCACAGCCACGACGTCGCGATCAGCGAGCTCGAACCGGAGGACGGCGAGGAGCTGGAAGCCCTCGCCGACCTGATCGCCGTCACGGATTTCGCCGCCGTTTACCTGGCGCTCGCCCCGAGGGACCGATCATGACCCCAGCCCGGTCAACCGGCCCGGTCATGACCTGAGACCCGCATCGCGCACGAGCACAAGAGCAGACGAGCGCACGCACGTACGTACGTAAGGGAGAACCCCTCCGTGGACCGCCTCACCAACACCATCCGCCCCTACGCCTGGGGTTCCACCACCGCCATCGCGGAGCTCATCGGCGTCGAGCCGACCGGCGAGCCGCAGGCCGAGATGTGGATGGGCGCCCACCCGGGCGCGCCCTCGCGCACCGCGCGCGGCCCGCTCAACGAGGTGATCGACGAGGACCCGGAGCGCGAGCTCGGCAGGGCGGCGGCCGCCAAGTTCGGCCCCCGCCTGCCCTTCCTCCTCAAGATCCTCGCCGCGGGCGCCCCGCTCTCCCTCCAGGTGCACCCCGACCTGGAGCAGGCGAAGGAGGGTTACGAGGACGAGGAGCGCCGCGGCGTCCCGGTCGACGCCCCGCACCGCAACTACAAGGACGCCAACCACAAGCCCGAACTGATCTGCGCGCTCACGGAGTTCGACGGCCTGTGCGGCTTCCGCGACCCCGTCGAGGCCGCGGATCTGCTCGCCGGTCTTGGCGTCGACTCCCTCAAGCCGTACGTCGACCTGCTGCACGCCAAGCCCGAAGAGGCCGCCCTGCGCGAGGTCCTGACGGCCGTTCTGAGCGCCGACCCCGAGCAGATGGCCGCGACCGTCTCCGAGGTCACCGCCGCCGCCGAGCACCTGGGCGGCGCCTACGCCCCGTACGCCGGAATCGCGCACCACTACCCCGGCGACCCGGGCGTCATCGCCGCGATGCTCCTCAATTACGTCCAACTCCAGCCCGGCGAGGCCCTGTTCCTCGGCGCCGGCGTCCCGCACGCCTACCTCGACGGCCTCGGCGTCGAGATCATGGCCAACTCGGACAACGTGCTGCGCTGCGGCCTGACCCCCAAGCACGTCGACGTGCCCGAACTCCTGCGCATCGTCCGCTTCGAGGCGACCGACCCCGGTGTCCTGCGCCCGGAGGCCTCGCCCGACGGCGAAGAGGTCTACGACACCCCGATCGACGAGTTCCGCCTCTCCCGCTTCGTCCTGCCCGAGGGCGGCGCGCGGCACGACCTCACGGCCGGCACACCGCAGATCCTGCTCTGCGTCGCGGGCTCGGTCCGCGTCGGCGACGCCGGACAAGTCGGCCCCGGTGAGTCCGTGTTCGTCCCCGCGGGCGAAAAGGCCGAAGTGTCCGGAGTCGGCACCCTCTTCCGTGCCACTGTGGTGGCCTGACACACCACGAGTCGCCCGTGCTGCAACAATGACCCACCGCAAAGGACGGGCAAAGCCGCGTCCGAAGAGCGGTGGGTCATGAACGTACGCAGGCGAAGGGACAACGGGCACACATGAGCGCGTCAGGCGGAACAAAGGCGATTGTCGCGGCACTCGCCGCGAACCTCGCGATCGCGGTGGCGAAGTTCGTCGCGTTCCTCTTCAGTGGCTCGTCGTCGATGCTCGCCGAGAGCGTGCACTCGCTCGCGGACTCGGGCAACCAGGGGCTGCTGCTCCTCGGCGGCAAGAAGGCGCAGCGCGAGGCGACGCCGCAGCACCCCTTCGGCTACGGCCGCGAGCGCTACATCTACGCGTTCCTCGTCTCCATCGTGCTCTTCTCGGTCGGCGGCATGTTCGCGATCTATGAGGGCTACGAGAAGATCAAGCACCCGCACGAGATCGAGGCCTGGTACTGGCCGGTCGGTGTCCTGGTGTTCGCGATCATCGCCGAGAGCTTCTCCTTCCGTACGGCCATCAAGGAGTCGAACCACACGCGCGGCAACCTCACGTGGACGCAGTTCGTCCGCCGCGCCAAGGCCCCCGAGCTGCCGGTCGTGCTCCTGGAGGACCTCGGCGCCCTGGTCGGTCTGGTCCTGGCCCTCGTCGGCGTGAGCCTCGCGCTCGCCACGGGCGACGGCGTCTGGGACGGCATCGGCACGCTCTGCATCGGCATCCTGCTGATCTTGATCGCGATCATCCTCGCCGCGGAGACCAAGTCCCTGCTCCTGGGCGAGTCCGCGGGCACGGAAGAGGTCGAGAAGATCGAGAAGGCCCTGGTCGACGGCGACACCGTCACCCGCGTCATCCACATGCGCACGCTGCACCTCGGCCCAGAGGAGCTCCTCGTCGCCGCCAAGGTCGCGGTGGAGCACGACGACACGGCCACGGAGATCGCCAACGCGATCAACGCCGCCGAGGAGCGCATCCGCGCGGCGGTCCCGATCGCCCGCGTGATCTACCTGGAGCCGGACATCTACAGCGAGACGGCAGCGGCCGAGGGCACCAACCCGGCGAAGTAGCCGCTTACGTACGCCGATGGGGCCCCGCACCTTCCGAGGTGCGGGGCCCCATCGACGTACTGACGCTACTTACCGAACCTCACGCAACACGTCGAGGATCGCCGCATCGTCCGCCGCCGCCTCCAGCCGTGCCCGGAAGCCGGTGTCCATCAGCTTCCGCGAGAGCAGCGCGAGAATCCGCAGATGCTCGTCGCCCGCGGCCGCCTCCGGCACGGAGATGATGAAGATCAGCTTGGCCTTCGTACCGTCGAGCGAGCCCCACTCGATGCCTGCCGACGACCGGGCGAACCCGACGACGGGCGAGGTCACCGCATCGGTCTTGGCGTGCGGGATGGCGATCTCCTCGCCGAGACCCGTGGTGCCCTGGGCCTCGCGGCGCAGCGCCGTCTGCACGAGCTCCTCGACGTCGGCGACCTTGCCCGTGGCGGCAAGGAGGTTCGCCATCTCGCGGATCGCGGACTCCTTGTCCTCCGACTCCAGTTGGACCTTCACGGTCTGCTGGGTGAGATAGCCGGAGAGGACCTCGTCCTCGTCCTTAGGGGCGGGGGCTGGTGCGGCGGGAGCCTTCTGCAGACCACCTCCGGAGCCACCCGTGGGGACGGCTCCCGCCCCCGCGAGCACGAGCTCGGGCTCGGGACCGCCCGGTACATCCACGAGCGGCACCCCGCGCCGCTTGCGCTCGCTGAGGTCGACCAGCGCGACCGTGGTCAGCGCGGTGACGACGGTGCCGATGGCGACCGCGATGAAGAACATCGGTACGCCGCCGACGGCACCCAGGACCGCCACGATCGGCCCGCCGTGCGGCACCGCGTCCTCGACGCCCGCGAGCCCCGCGATCGCACCGGCGACGGCACCGCCGAGCATGTTCGCCGGGATGACCTGCGCGGGCCGCGCGGCAGCGAACGGAATGGCACCCTCCGAGATCCCGAACAAGCCCATGAACAAGGCGGCGAAGCCGGTCTCCCGTTCCTGTTCGCTGTAGAGGCGCTTGCGGATCAGCGTCGCGAGGCCCTGCCCGAGCGGCATGACCGGAATCGCCGCGGCACACATGCCCATGACGGTCTGGTTGCCGGTCGCGATGAGCCCCGCGCCGAACAGGAACGCCGTCTTGTTGACCGGCCCGCCCATGTCGAACGCGATCATGAGCCCCAGGATCGCGCCGAGCAGGATCGCGCTGGTCCCGGTCATGCCGCTGAGCCAGTCGGTCAAATGCTCGAAGACCCACGAGATGGGCTTGCCGATGACGTAGATGAAGAAAAGACCGAGTGCCGTGGTCGCGACGATGGGGATCACGATGATCGGCATGATCGGCTGTGCGAACTTGGGGACCTTGACCTTCTTGATCCACAGCACCAGATAGCCGGCGAGGAAGCCGGTCACGATGGCCCCGATGAAGCCCGCGCCCGCCTTGGAGTCGTACAGCTCACCGGTGTTGGCGATCCAGCCGCCGATCATGCCCGGCACAAGCGCGGGCCGGTCCCCGATCGCGTACGCGATATAGCCGGAGAGGATCGGCACCATCAGCGTGAAGCCGATGACACCGATCTGGTTCACATGCATCCAGAAGGAGTCGTCCGGGATGACGAGTCCGCCCTTGGGGTCGGTGTGACCGCCGAGCGAGAGCGAGATGGCGATCAGCAGACCACCGACCACGACGAACGGAATCATGTACGAGACGCCGTTCATCAGCGCCTTGTACGCGACGCTGCGCTCCTTGCCGCCGCCTCCGCCCGTGATCGGATCGGCGGCGCCACCGCCGCCACCGGCCCCGTGCACCGGAGCGCTCTGCACCTGCTCGATCAGCCGCTCGGGGTTGCTGATGCCTTCGGAGACGCCGACGGACAGCACGCGCTTGCCCACGAACCGGCTGCGGTCGACGTCCTTGTCGGCCGCGATGATGATGCCGTCCGCCTCCCTGACATCGTTGTCAGTCAAGACATTCTCGGCCCCGATGGAGCCCTGCGTCTCCACCTTCATGTCGATGCCGAGGCTCTCCGCGGCCTGCGAGAGCTTCTCCGCGGCCATGTACGTGTGAGCGATACCGGTCGGACAGGCGGTCACCGCGAGCAGCTTGAGCTTCGTCCGCTCGCTGCCGCCACCGCCTATGGGGGGATCGGCCGGATGGTTCACGTGGATCTCCTAACGCCTAACGCCTTCGTCAAACAAGATCGCGCAAATGTTCCCGATCTCAAGGCATCCTGCAACACATGCGGGGAGGATCAAAAGAGCAAAGGTCCCGGCTTGCCCGGGTCTGTGTTCCTTTCTTCCACCACCCCATCCGTACCGGCTCTCCCACCACCCCATCCGTACCGGCTCTCCCACCACCCCATCCGTACCGGCGGGTTCGGAGGCGGGCTGGGGCAGGCTCGGCCAATCGGTGTAGCTTTGTGACTGAGCCAGACGTCGCTGCTGATGGCGGTCGGGCGGTCCGCACGCGGACCGGCCGAGGGAGAGAGGGCCTCCGACGGACTGCGCTGCTGCGCACCGGTGCACCTCTGTGCCGTTGTCGCAGGTCAGCCATGTCCACCCACCCTCGATCTACCCACGAGGAGCAGCTCGCACATGACGACTCTCATCAACGGCCAGGACTTCAAGGTCGCCGACCTCTCCCTCGCCGAGTTCGGCCGCAAGGAGATCACCCTCGCCGAGCACGAGATGCCCGGCCTGATGTCGATCCGCAAGGAATTCGCCGCCGCCCAGCCGCTGGCCGGCGCCCGCATCATGGGCTCGCTGCACATGACCGTGCAGACCGCCGTCCTCATCGAGACCCTGGTCGCCCTCGGCGCCGAGGTCCGCTGGGTCTCCTGCAACATCTTCTCCACCCAGGACCACGCGGCCGCGGCCATCGCCGTCGGTCCGAACGGCACCCCGGACAACCCCCAGGGCATCCCGGTCTTCGCCTGGAAGGGCGAGACCCTGGAGGAGTACTGGTGGTGCACGGAGCAGGCGCTCACCTGGCCGAACACCCCCACCGGCGGCCCGAACATGATCCTGGACGACGGCGGCGACGCCACGCTCCTGGTCCACAAGGGCGTCGAGTACGAGAAGGCCGGCAAGGTCCCGTCCGAGGACACCGCCGAGTCGGACGAGCACCGCGTCATCCTGCAGCTGCTCAACCGCACCATCACCGACGGCTCGCAGAAGTGGACCCAGCTCGCCTCGGAGATCCGCGGCGTGACGGAGGAGACCACGACCGGCGTCCACCGTCTCTACGAGATGCACCGTGACGGCACCCTCCTCTTCCCGGCGATCAACGTGAACGACGCCGTGACGAAGTCGAAGTTCGACAACAAGTACGGCTGCCGCCACTCCCTGATCGACGGCATCAACCGCGCCACGGACGTCCTGATCGGCGGCAAGACCGCCCTCGTCTGCGGCTACGGCGATGTCGGCAAGGGCTGCGCGGAGTCCCTGCGCGGCCAGGGCGCCCGGGTGATCATCACCGAGGTCGACCCGATCTGCGCCCTGCAGGCGGCGATGGACGGCTACCAGGTCGCGACGCTCGACGAGGTCGTCGACAAGGTCGACATCTTCGTGACGACGACCGGCAACAAGGACATCATCATGGCCTCGGACATGGCCAAGATGAAGCACCAGGCGATCGTCGGCAACATCGGCCACTTCGACAACGAGATCGACATGGCCGGCCTCGCCAAGATCCCCGGCATCGTCAAGGACGAGGTCAAGCCGCAGGTCCACACGTGGACGTTCCCCGACGGCAAGGTCCTCATCGTCCTCTCCGAGGGCCGCCTGCTGAACCTGGGCAACGCGACGGGCCACCCGTCCTTCGTGATGTCCAACTCCTTCGCGGACCAGACCCTGGCCCAGATCGAGCTGTTCACCAAGCAGGAGGAGTACCCGACCGACGTCTACGTCCTCCCCAAGCACCTCGACGAGAAGGTCGCCCGCCTCCACCTGGACGCGCTCGGTGTGAAGCTCACGACCCTGCGCCCGGAGCAGGCCGCCTACATCGGCGTAGAGGTAGAGGGCCCGTACAAGCCCGACCACTACCGCTACTGACCGAGCCGGTCTCCGGGCCCGACCCCGGCAACCACGCTCATCAGCAGGCCCTCGCCCAACCGGGCGGGGGCCTGCGCCCGTTGGAGCAACTTGAATGTTCGGGGCGCGCCATCTCGCGGGGCGCTGACCTGTGAACGCCGCCGGTCGGCCGGCTCACCTGCAGGCCGGTACGTGCGCAGCCCTGCGGTATCCGTGGACCCGTGAAGATCGGGCCGATCCTGCTGGCCACACGGCCCGCGCCGCCCTGCGGTATCCCTGGACCCGTGAAGATCGAGGCCGGTCCACCTGACCACTCGGCCTGCGCGCCCCGGGGCTTGCACCAGCAAGACGCCGGGGCCCACCGGCTGCCCCGCCTGCCCACGCGGCTACCCACCCCGGAAGCCTGTGCCCATGAGGGGGCCGGTCCAACTGGTCACTCGGCCTGCGTGCCCCGGGGCCTGAGCCAGCGAGACGCCGGGCCCACCGGCCGGCCCGCCCTGGCACCCGGCTGCCCACCCCCGGAGAGGCCTGTGCCCGTGAGACGTGCCGGGCCGGCTGCTCACTCGCCCCCATCCCATCCCAGCTCGCCCCAGCTGAGCCCAGCCCCAGCCTCTTCAGCTCGGCCCGGCCCAGGGGCGCCCCCGCCCCCAGCCACGCCACTGCCACCATGGTGCCGACAGCCAACAGCACTGCCCGGCTTGGCCCCGGCCAAGAACTCAGCCCCCGACGAGGACCGAACCCCCATGCCCCGCGGCCACTATTCGCTTCACGACCCGCACGACCACACCCCCCTCGGTGAGGAACACTTCCACTGCGCCCCCGGCCCCTCCGGCTGGCGCTACGTCTCCCAGCGGATCGCCCCGTCAGGCGAACACACCGGCTCCGTCGACCTCGCCCTCGACGAACTCGGCCGCCCCATCCGCCTCGAACTCCACGCAGGGGACTGGCAGATCCGCGCCGCCGCGATCGACGGCGTCACCTGGGTCCGCACCGACGCCACCGGCGCCCATGCCACCGAGAACAACGCCCCCGCCCACGCCTTCACCGGCACATCCCCCGCTTTCCTCATCGCGACCACACGCCTGCTGCGCCTCACCCCCGCTTCCCCCGCGACCCGCGTCCGCCTCGTCGCCTTCACCGACCCGGTCCTCGCCCCCCGCACCCTCGACCAGTCCTGGGCCCTGCTGAAAAGCGAAGCACACGCCACTGACAACGGCCCTCTGACCGTGGACGAATACCAGGTCACAGCCCTGGACACCGGCGAACAGCACGCCGTACACATCACCGGCGACGTGGTCCTCTCCGCCCCCGGCATCGAACTCGAGAACCTCGAAACCCCGCCCTCGACGTTCGCCTGACCCTCGCCCTACGCGGGCGGCACGAACCCCGTGCTCGGAGGCGCGGCCTCAGCACCTTCCTGCCCGACCACCGGACGGACCGCGGCAGTCGGCTGAGCCGGGTACGCCGCGTGAACCGGGGGAGAGGCGGCAACCGGCGGCAGAACACCGCCCGGGTACCCCGCAGCGCCCTCCGGCGTTTCATGCCCCGGACCAGCCGCACCCCCGCCGAACGCCCGCCGCGCATCACGAGCCTGCCGCTCCTGCACCACGGCGGCCAGGTACGCGGCCGGCGGAACCCCCTGCGGAGCAGGCGCCCCCGTCCTCTCCGCGAGATCCCCCGCCAGCCGCTCCGCCATCGCCCACCCCACCTGCGGATCCAACTGCCCCATCCGCGTCAGGTACTGCCGAATGGCGAGCCAGAGCCCCTCGGGCACCCCGGACAGATCGAGCCCGGAGAAGCGCCCCGCAAGCCAGGGCGGCGGCGGAGGAACAAAGGCCGCGCGCCCCGCAGGCACCCGCTCCCGCACGACGAGCGTCCCCGCGAACACATCCCCGAGGCGGCGCCCACGCGCCGACACCAACGAGGCGATACACGCCACGACCCCGAAGGTCAGCAGAATCTCGACGACCCCGACAGCCCCCCGCACCAACGCGTGCCGAAAGCGAATGGGCCCCCCGTCGTCCCGCACCACCCGAAGCCCGCACGCCATCTTCCCGAGCGACCGCCCATGACTGAGCGTCTCCACGGCAATTGGCCCACCGACCAGGATCAGTACGAAGGTGGCCACAGCGATCGCCGCGGCCGCCGCGTCGTCCAACGAGGACGTCGAGGCGACGATCGCCACGGTCACGCCCAGGTAGACCGCCCAGGCCACCACCAGGTCGATCAGTACGGCGAGCGCCCGGCTCGGCAGCTTCGCAGGGCGCAACTCCAGCGCAACCGCCTCGCCCGTCACAAGCTCACTCACGCCAGCCGCCCTTCCCTGCCCTGCCCTAGGAATGGCCAGTCTGCCAAGCTGAGGCAGCATCGCGCCGCAGTACGAGGAGCAGCCACCTGATGGACCTCGACGTCTTCGTGTCCGCCCACCGAGCCGAGTGGGACCGACTCGACGCCCTGCTGCGCCGCCAGCGCCGCCTCAACGGAGCCGAGACCGACGAACTCGTCGCCCTCTACCAACGCACGGCCACCCATCTCTCCCTCATCCAGTCCAGCGCCCCGGACCCGCAGCTCACCGGCCGCCTCACACACCTGGTGGCACGCGCGCGCAGCGCGGTGACAGGCACCCGCCGCTCCTCTTGGCGCGACGCGACCCACTTCCTGACCCACGGTTTCCCGGCAGCGGTCTACCGCAGCCGCCACTGGTGGATCCCCACCGCACTCCTCTCGACGCTCCTCGCCGCCGTCATCGGCTGGTGGATTGCCACACACCCCGAGGTCCAGTCCTCGATCGCCGCCCCCGGAGAATTGCGCGAGCTCACCCGCCCCGGCGGCGAGTACGAGACGTACTACTCAAGCCACCCCGCGGCATCCTTCGCCGCCCAGGTCTGGACGAACAACGCCCAGGCAGCGGCGATGTGCCTGGTCCTGGGCGGCTTCCTCTGCTTCCCGGTCATCTGGATCCTCTTCCAGAACATGCTCAACCTGGGCGTGGGCATCGGCTTGATGTCTTCCGCGGGGCGCCTGGACACCTTCCTCGGCCTCGTCCTGCCGCACGGCCTCCTGGAACTGACCGCGGTCTTCGTAGCCGCCGGTACGGGCCTGCGCCTCGGCTGGACACTCATCGACCCGGGCCCTCGAACGCGCCGCACGGCACTGGCGGAGGAAGGCCGAGCAGCCCTGGGCATGGCGGTGGGCCTGGCCCTGGTCCTCTTCGTCTCGGGCGCCATCGAAGGCTTCGTCACCCCTTCCGGCCTGCCGACCTGGGCCCGCATCGCCATCGGAATCGCCGCTGAACTGGCATTCCTTGCGTACGTCTATCTCCTGGGCGGCAGAGCGGCACGCGCCGGCGCCACCGGCGACCTGGACCCCACGGAACGCAGCGCGGCGGTTCCCACCGCCGCCTGATGTGCGTACGACCCCGCTGACCTGCTAGTCTCCTCGACGCCCCAAGAAAACCGTTGACACGGAAGGACTGGGGAGGTAGATTAGAACAGTTGCCTAGAACTGGACAAGTCCAGTGGCGGCAGTTAACATCTGCCTGCTTCTTGAATTTCATCAAGCAAGAAGCCACTCCCGATAAATCGGAAACTCCGAGCCGGTCAGTCCGGCGGAAAACTTCTGATAAAGTCGGAACCGCCGGAAAGGGAAACGCGCAAGGCCGAGAGGCCGGAGCGGAAACCTGAAAGGCACCGAGGAAATCGGACACGAAAGAGTCTGATAGAGTCGGAAACGCAAGAACGAAGAACAGAAACACCGAAGGGAAGCGCCCGGAGGAAAGCCCGAGAGGGTGAGTACAAAGGAAGCGTCCGTTCCTTGAGAACTCAACAGCGTGCCAAAAGTCAACGCCAGATTGACAACCCCGTCTCGACCGTCATGGTCGGACGCGGTTCCTTTGAAAAGTCCACCCTTTGTGGTGGCAACATCAGCGAGGACGCTGTGAACGAGGGGATTATTCCTCCCCTTTGTTCCGCTCAACGCGGATGCGCACCCGATTACGGGTAAACATTCACGGAGAGTTTGATCCTGGCTCAGGACGAACGCTGGCGGCGTGCTTAACACATGCAAGTCGAACGATGAAGCCCTTCGGGGTGGATTAGTGGCGAACGGGTGAGTAACACGTGGGCAATCTGCCCTGCACTCTGGGACAAGCCCTGGAAACGGGGTCTAATACCGGATGACATTCCCTCTCGCATGGGAGGGGATTGAAAGCTCCGGCGGTGCAGGATGAGCCCGCGGCCTATCAGCTTGTTGGTGAGGTAGAAGCTCACCAAGGCGACGACGGGTAGCCGGCCTGAGAGGGCGACCGGCCACACTGGGACTGAGACACGGCCCAGACTCCTACGGGAGGCAGCAGTGGGGAATATTGCACAATGGGCGAAAGCCTGATGCAGCGACGCCGCGTGAGGGATGACGGCCTTCGGGTTGTAAACCTCTTTCAGCAGGGAAGAAGCGAAAGTGACGGTACCTGCAGAAGAAGCGCCGGCTAACTACGTGCCAGCAGCCGCGGTAATACGTAGGGCGCAAGCGTTGTCCGGAATTATTGGGCGTAAAGAGCTCGTAGGCGGCTTGTCACGTCGGTTGTGAAAGCCCGGGGCTTAACCCCGGGTCTGCAGTCGATACGGGCAGGCTAGAGTGTGGTAGGGGAGATCGGAATTCCTGGTGTAGCGGTGAAATGCGCAGATATCAGGAGGAACACCGGTGGCGAAGGCGGATCTCTGGGCCATTACTGACGCTGAGGAGCGAAAGCGTGGGGAGCGAACAGGATTAGATACCCTGGTAGTCCACGCCGTAAACGGTGGGAACTAGGTGTTGGCGACATTCCACGTCGTCGGTGCCGCAGCTAACGCATTAAGTTCCCCGCCTGGGGAGTACGGCCGCAAGGCTAAAACTCAAAGGAATTGACGGGGGCCCGCACAAGCAGCGGAGCATGTGGCTTAATTCGACGCAACGCGAAGAACCTTACCAAGGCTTGACATATACCGGAAAGCATCAGAGATGGTGCCCCCCTTGTGGTCGGTATACAGGTGGTGCATGGCTGTCGTCAGCTCGTGTCGTGAGATGTTGGGTTAAGTCCCGCAACGAGCGCAACCCTTGTTCTGTGTTGCCAGCATGCCCTTCGGGGTGATGGGGACTCACAGGAGACTGCCGGGGTCAACTCGGAGGAAGGTGGGGACGACGTCAAGTCATCATGCCCCTTATGTCTTGGGCTGCACACGTGCTACAATGGCAGGTACAATGAGCTGCGAAGCCGCGAGGCGGAGCGAATCTCAAAAAGCCTGTCTCAGTTCGGATTGGGGTCTGCAACTCGACCCCATGAAGTCGGAGTTGCTAGTAATCGCAGATCAGCATTGCTGCGGTGAATACGTTCCCGGGCCTTGTACACACCGCCCGTCACGTCACGAAAGTCGGTAACACCCGAAGCCGGTGGCCCAACCCCTTGTGGGAGGGAGCTGTCGAAGGTGGGACTGGCGATTGGGACGAAGTCGTAACAAGGTAGCCGTACCGGAAGGTGCGGCTGGATCACCTCCTTTCTAAGGAGCATCTAGCTTCCGCAAGGAAGCCAGAGCCACTACGTCGGCAAATGTTCGACGGTGGTTAGCTCATGGGTGGAACGTTGACTACTCGGCACAGTCGGCCAACTCGGGCCGCAAGTACTGTCCTTCGGGGCGTGGAACGCGGATCTGGGGAGGGGACTGGGTCGGGCACGCTGTTGGGTATCTGAAGGTACGGCCGGGTTTTCGGCTGCCTTCGATGCCGACCCCAGTGAAGCACTGTGAATGCAGTGTGTGATGGGTGGTTGGTCGTTGTTTGAGAACTGCACAGTGGACGCGAGCATCTGTGGCCAAGTTTTTAAGGGCGCACGGTGGATGCCTTGGCACCAGGAACCGATGAAGGACGTGGGAGGCCACGATAGTCCCCGGGGAGTCGTCAACCAGGCTTTGATCCGGGGGTTTCCGAATGGGGAAACCCGGCAGTCGTCATGGGCTGTCACCCGCTGCTGAACACATAGGCAGTGTGGAGGGAACGCGGGGAAGTGAAACATCTCAGTACCCGCAGGAAGAGAAAACAACCGTGATTCCGGGAGTAGTGGCGAGCGAAACTGGATGAGGCCAAACCGTATACGTGTGATACCCGGCAGGGGTTGCGTGTGCGGGGTTGTGGGATCTCTCTTTCACAGTCTGCCGGCTGTGAGACGAGTCAGAAACCGTTGATGTAGGCGAAGGACATGCGAAAGGTCCGGCGTAGAGGGTAAGACCCCCGTAGTCGAAACATCAGCGGCTCGTTTGAGAGACACCCAAGTAGCACGGGGCCCGAGAAATCCCGTGTGAATCTGGCGGGACCACCCGTTAAGCCTAAATATTCCCTGGTGACCGATAGCGGATAGTACCGTGAGGGAATGGTGAAAAGTACCGCGGGAGCGGAGTGAAATAGTACCTGAAACCGTGTGCCTACAAGCCGTGGGAGCGTCGCGCATTGAGTTTACTCAATGCGTCGTGACTGCGTGCCTTTTGAAGAATGAGCCTGCGAGTTTGCGGTGCGTTGCGAGGTTAACCCGTGTGGGGAAGCCGTAGCGAAAGCGAGTCCGAATAGGGCGATTCAGTAGCGCGCTCAAGACCCGAAGCGGAGTGATCTAGCCATGGGCAGGTTGAAGCGGCTGTAAGAGGTCGTGGAGGACCGAACCCACCAGGGTTGAAAACCTGGGGGATGACCTGTGGTTAGGGGTGAAAGGCCAATCAAACTCCGTGATAGCTGGTTCTCCCCGAAATGCATTTAGGTGCAGCGTCGTGTGTTTCTTGCCGGAGGTAGAGCACTGGATAGGCGATGGGCCCTACCGGGTTACTGACCTTAGCCAAACTCCGAATGCCGGTAAGTGAGAGCACGGCAGTGAGACTGTGGGGGATAAGCTCCATGGTCGAGAGGGAAACAGCCCAGAGCATCGACTAAGGCCCCTAAGCGTACGCTAAGTGGGAAAGGATGTGGAGTCGCAGAGACAACCAGGAGGTTGGCTTAGAAGCAGCCACCCTTGAAAGAGTGCGTAATAGCTCACTGGTCAAGTGATTCCGCGCCGACAATGTAGCGGGGCTCAAGCGTACCGCCGAAGTCGTGTCATTCACACAATAGGGCCAACGCCTGTGTGGATGGGTAGGGGAGCGTCGTGTGCCGGGTGAAGCTGCAGCGGAAGCTAGTGGTGGACGGTTCACGAGTGAGAATGCAGGCATGAGTAGCGATACATACGTGAGAAACGTGTGCGCCGATTGACTAAGGGTTCCTGGGTCAAGCTGATCTGCCCAGGGTAAGTCGGGACCTAAGGCGAGGCCGACAGGCGTAGTCGATGGATAACCGGTTGATATTCCGGTACCCGCTGTGAAGCGTCAAACATTGAATCAGGCGATGCTAAGTCCGTGAAGCCGTCCTGGAGCCTTCGGGCAAAGGGAAGTGGTGGAGCCGACGGACCAGACTTGTAGTAGGTGAGTGATGGGGTGACGCAGGAAGGTAGTCCAGCCCGGGCGGTGGTTGTCCCGGGGTAAGGGTGTAGCCCGTCATCTAGGTAAATCCGGATGACATGAGGGTGAGACCTGATGCCGAGCCGATTGTGGTGAAGTGGATGATCCTATGCTGTCGAGAAAAGCCTCTAGCGAGTTTCATGGCGGCCCGTACCCTAAACCGACTCAGGTGGTCAGGTAGAGAATACCGAGGCGTTCGGGTGAACTATGGTTAAGGAACTCGGCAAAATGCCCCCGTAACTTCGGGAGAAGGGGGGCCATCACCGGTGATCGGATTTACTCCGTGAGCTGGGGGTGGCCGCAGAGACCAGCGAGAAGCGACTGTTTACTAAAAACACAGGTCCGTGCGAAGCCGTAAGGCGATGTATACGGACTGACGCCTGCCCGGTGCTGGAACGTTAAGGGGACCGGTTAGTCCGACTTCGGTCGGGCGAAGCTGAGAACTTAAGCGCCAGTAAACGGCGGTGGTAACTATAACCATCCTAAGGTAGCGAAATTCCTTGTCGGGTAAGTTCCGACCTGCACGAATGGCGTAACGACTTCTCGACTGTCTCAACCATAGGCCCGGTGAAATTGCACTACGAGTAAAGATGCTCGTTTCGCGCAGAAGGACGGAAAGACCCCGGGACCTTTACTACAGTTTGATATTGGTGTTCGGTTCGGCTTGTGTAGGATAGGTGGGAGACTTTGAAGCGGGCACGCCAGTGTTCGTGGAGTCGCCGTTGAAATACCACTCTGGTCGTGCTGGATGTCTAACCTCGGTCCGTGATCCGGATCAGGGACAGTGTCTGATGGGTAGTTTAACTGGGGCGGTTGCCTCCCAAAGAGTAACGGAGGCGCCCAAAGGTTCCCTCAGCCTGGTTGGTAATCAGGTGTTGAGTGTAAGTGCACAAGGGAGCTTGACTGTGAGACCGACGGGTCGAGCAGGGACGAAAGTCGGGACTAGTGATCCGGCGGTGGCTTGTGGAAGCGCCGTCGCTCAACGGATAAAAGGTACCCCGGGGATAACAGGCTGATCTTCCCCAAGAGTCCATATCGACGGGATGGTTTGGCACCTCGATGTCGGCTCGTCGCATCCTGGGGCTGGAGTCGGTCCCAAGGGTTGGGCTGTTCGCCCATTAAAGCGGTACGCGAGCTGGGTTTAGAACGTCGTGAGACAGTTCGGTCCCTATCCTCTGTGCGCGTAGGAATATTGAGAAGGGCTGTCCCTAGTACGAGAGGACCGGGACGGACGAACCTCTGGTGTGCCAGTTGTCCTGCCAAGGGCATGGCTGGTTGGCTACGTTCGGAAAGGATAACCGCTGAAAGCATCTAAGCGGGAAGCCTGCTTCGAGATGAGTATTCCCACCCCCTTTGAGGGGTTAAGGCTCCCAGTAGACGACTGGGTTGATAGGCCAGATCTGGAAGCCCGGTAACGGGTGGAGGTGACTGGTACTAATAGGCCGAGGGCTTGTCCTCAGTTGCTCGCGTCCACTGTGTTGGTTCTGAAACCACGAACAACCCCATGCCCGGGGCCACCGGGTGTGGTGCGGTTGACAGTTTCATAGTGTTTCGGTGGTCATAGCGTGAGGGAAACGCCCGGTTACATTCCGAACCCGGAAGCTAAGCCTCACAGCGCCGATGGTACTGCAGGGGGGACCCTGTGGGAGAGTAGGACGCCGCCGAACTATTTTTGAATGGGAAACCCCCGCACCGGGATACGGTGCGGGGGTTTTCTGCGTTTAAGGGGTGCTTCCCCTTTTCCATTTCAGGGGTTTCCCTTTTCGTCAGAGGCGGCCGGCCGCTTTCAGGGACAGGTATGCGTCCGCCAGAGCGGGGGGCAGTTCTGTGGGTGTTGCGTCTACGACTGTGACGCCGTGCCGGATGAGTTGTTCTGCTGTGCGGTGGCGTTCCGCGTTGGCCTGGGCGGCTGCTGCGGCGTCGTAGACGGCTTCAGTTGTTCCTCGGGCCTTGGCCATCTGCTCGATGTGCGGGTCCGCGACCGATGCCAGCAGGACCTTGTGGCGCTGGGTGAGGCGGGAGAGCACCGGGAGCAGGCCCTCTTCGATGGGGGCCGCGTCGAGGCTGGTCAGCAGCACGATCAAGGAGCCGCGGTTGGCGGTGCGGAGGGCTGTTGAGGTCAGGCCACGGGCGTCAGTTTCGACGAGTTCCGGTTCCAGTGTGGCCAGGGCGTTGACGACCGAGGGGAGGACTTCGCCCGCGGCTTTGCCCTGGACCAGGGCGCGTACCCGGCGGTCGTATGCGAGTAGGTCCACGCGGTCGCCGGCTCGGGAGGCCAAGGCGGCGAGGAGCAGCGCGGCGTCCATGGAGGCGTCCAGGCGAGGGGCGTCGCCGACTCGACCCGCTGACGTGCGGCCGGTGTCGAGGACCAGCAGGATGTGGCGGTCGCGTTCCGGGCGCCAGGTGCGGATGGCGACGGTGGACTGGCGGGCGGTGGCGCGCCAGTCGATGGATCGGGTGTCGTCACCGGGGACATAGTCGCGAAGGCTGTCGAACTCGGTGCCCTGACCGCGGGTCAGCATGCTGGTACGGCCGTCGAGTTCGCGGAGGCGGGCCAGCTTGGAGGGGAGGTGCTTCCGGCTGGTGAAAGGGGGCAGGACCCGGAGCGTCCAGGGCACTTTGTGGCTGCCCTGGCGGGTGAGAAGGCCCAGGGGGCCGTACGAGCGGATGGTGACGCGGTCGGACCGGTGGTCGCCGCGGCGGGTGGGGCGCAGGCGTGTGGTGAGGCGGCGGCGCTCGCCCGGAGGGATCGTCAGCCGGTGGCGGGACGCCTCGACTTCGGTGCCGGGTTGCCAGCTGCTGGGCGGCCAGGCGTCGCGGAGCTGGGCGCGCAGGGGGCGGCCGGAGGGGTTGGTGATGATCAGGTCGATGTCGGCGGTCTCGCCGAGACGTACGGAAGTGTCGCCCGAGCGGGTCAGGCCGAGGCGGCGTACGGGGGCGGCCAGGGCGAAGTCGCAGGCGCAGGCCAGGGCCAGGGGGGTGTTGACGGCGAGGATGCCGGTCCAGCTGGGGTCCCAGAGGCCCACGGGGAGGCTGCCGATGGCCGCCAGGAGGGCGGTGCGGCCGGTGAGGGCCATCAGCGGGGGACCGGGACGTGGGCGAGGATCGCGTTGATGACGGAGTCGGCTGTCACGCCCTCCATCTCGGCCTCGGGGCGGAGTTGGACGCGGTGGCGGAGGGTGGGGAGGGCGAGGGCCTTCACGTCGTCGGGGATGACGTAGTCGCGGCCGGTCAGCCAGGCCCAGGCGCGGGCCGTCGAGAGGAGCGCCGTCGCGCCGCGGGGGGAGACGCCGAGCGTGAGGGACGGGGACTCGCGGGTGGCGCGGCAGATGTCCACCACGTAGGCGGTGATCTCGGGGGAGACGGATGTCTTGGCGACTGCTGTGCGGGCGGCTTCCAGGTCCGCGGGGCCCGCGACGGGTCGTACGCCGGCGGCGCGCAGGTCGCGGGGGTTGAAGCCCTCGGCGTGGCGGGTGAGGACGTTGATCTCGTCCTGGCGGGAGGGGAGGGGGACCGTGAGTTTGAGGAGGAAGCGGTCCAGCTGGGCTTCGGGGAGGGGGTACGTGCCCTCGTACTCGACGGGGTTCTGAGTGGCCGCGACCAGGAAGGGTTCGGGGAGCGGGCGAGGGGTGCCGTCGACCGTGACCTGGCGTTCCTCCATCGCTTCGAGGAGGGAGGACTGGGTCTTGGGCGGGGTGCGGTTGATCTCGTCGGCGAGCAGGAGGTTGGTGAAGACCGGGCCCGGCTGGAACGAGAACTCGGTGGTGCGGGCGTCGTAGATGAGGGAGCCCGTGATGTCGCTCGGCATCAGGTCGGGGGTGAACTGGACGCGTTTGGTGTCGAGTTCGAGGGATGCGGCGAGGGCGCGGACGAGCAACGTTTTGGCTACTCCAGGGACTCCTTCTAGTAGGACGTGGCCGCGGCAGAGGAGGGCCACGACGAGGCCCGTCACCGCGGGGTCCTGGCCGACCACGGCCTTGGAGATCTCGGTGCGCAGGGACTCCAGGGAGGAGCGGGCGCTGCCGGAGTTCCCGGCGTTGTCAGTGGTCGGGTCCATCATGAAGAACGTACCTCTCTTTCGAGGGCGTCGAGTTGGTCGGCGAGGGCGATCAAGGCTGCGTCGTTGCCGGGGGGTTGGCCGAAGAGGAGGGGGAGCAGGTCCTGGCCGGGGGTGTGGAGACGGGCGGTCAGGGCGGGGAGCAGGGTCTCGGGCGCGTGCGCCTGGGCGGGGGATACGCCGACGAGGGGGGCGAGGCGGGTGCGGGTCGCCGAGCGGAGTGCCGCTGCCGCGCGGTCGCGGGCGTTCGCCTTGCGGTAGAGGCGGGCGCGGCCTTCGACGGTTTCGGAGGCGCGGATGGCGACGGGGAGGCGTTCGGGGACCAGCGGGCCGAGGCGGCGGGCGCGCCAGAGGGCGGCGAGTGCGGCGGCGATGGTGAGTTGCAGGGTGCCCCAGAGCCAGCCGGAGGGGATCAGGTCGAAGAAGTCGCGGTCTTCGGTGTCGGTCGCGGCGTCGTCGGAGAGCGAGGGGAGGTACCAGGCCAAGTGGGGGCGGGAACCGAGGAGTTGCAGGGCGAGCGAGGCGTTGCCGTGCTCGTCGAGGCGGTCGTTGAAGAGGATGTCGGGGGCGCCGAGTACGACGGTGTCGCCCTCTCCGTCGGCGGCCGGGAGCTGGAGGAGGCTGGGCAGGCCGTCGCTGAGGTAGCAGGCGTCGGCGTCCGGGGCCAGGGTGTCGTAGCGGAGGCCGCCCACGTCCGCGGAGCCGGCGCGCTGTGCGGCGGGCAGGGAGCAGCGGGGGGAGAGCGTCGAGTCGAGGCTGGGGGTGGCGTCTGCGGTGACCCCGGGGGCGAGTGTGTCGATCGACGGGGTTCCGGGGGTGAGGAGGACGGTGCGGCCTCCGGAGTCCTTGGTGGCCGCGTGGAGGCGCGACTGCTGGCGGTCGGTGAGCAGATCGGGGGAGGTCACCAGGAGCGTGGTGTCCGGGCCTGCCGCGGACCGGGCCTCTTCGGAGGTGGTGACGACGCGGGTGGACACGCCCCGGTCGGCGAGGAGTTCGGCGACGGCACGGCTGCCGTAGGGGTCGGCGGAACGTGGGTCGAGCCGGCCGTGCTGGGTTCCGGAGCGGACCGCGGCGATCGCGATGGCGGCAGCCAGGAGGACGACCAGGGCGAGCAGGATGCCGCGGGTTCGGGTCCAGATCCGGCGGGGGGTGGCCGAGATGGAGGTGGGGGCAGGCGCCGTGGTCGTGGAGGTGGTCGCGGGGGTGGACTGCTGAAGGGGGTCCGGGGGCGCGGTGGCGATGGGGGAGCCGCTTGGCGAGGGTGTCTCGCCGGGGTTCGGGGCGCTCGGGTGCGAGGTACTCGGGGCGGGCGCTTCGGGGATGCGGCGAGGTGTGTCGGGGCCGGGGTGGTTGGTGGGGGTGTCCGGCTCGGAAGGGTTCGCGGGGCCGGTCGGCAGGGGCGTCTCGCTCGGGTTCGAGGTGCCTGGGGCGGGCGTTCCGGGGGTATGGGGAGGCGCGTCGGAGCCGGGGTGGTTGGTGGGGATGTTCGGCTCGGAGGGGTGCGGAGGGCCGGGCGGTGGGGGTGTCTCGCCTGGGTTCGAGGTGCCTGGGGTGGGCGCTTCGGGGGTGCCGGGAGGGGTGTCCGAGCCAGGGTGGTTGGTGGGGGTGTTCGGGTCGGGAGGGTGTGTGGGGCCGGTCACTTGGGGGCTCCCTGGGGGAGGGGGCTGTGGGTGAGGGTCGGCTTGGTGTGGGTCAGGGTTTCGTCCAGGTCGGACATGAGGGCGTACGCGGCTTCGGTGGCGGTGCGGCCGCCGTATGTCACGTCGTCGAACTCCTGGGCGGCGGTGCGCAGTCGGGCCGTGTGCGCGGGAAGGGTGAGGGAGGCCTCGGCTGCCGCCTCGTCGGCGGTGCGGCCGGGGCGGGGGTCCAGGAGAGCGCGTTCCTCCAGGGAGCGGACGATGGCCCGCATGCGCTCCTGGACGGCCTGGTTCCAGTGGCCCTGGGCGGCGTGTGCCTCGGCGGCGGCGCGGTGTTCCGCAGCGCTGCGGGGGCGGTCGTCGAAGAGGGCGGGGGAGGAGGTGGGGGCCCGGCGGGGGGTGCCGAGGCGCCACCAGAGGGCCGCGACGACGGCCAGCACGGCGAGGACGATGACCAGGAGGCCGAAGCCGCCGCCCGGGGTCGCACCCGAGGCGGCGGTGAACAGGTCGTCGACCCAATCCCAGAAGCGGTTCAGGGCCCGCTGCAGGAGGCTGGGGTCGTTCTCGTGGTACATCGGCTTGGACAGTTCGCGCTCGGCCCCCTCCCGTGCGGGCCCGCGCGGAATCGTCACCGGTGGGTCCTCGCCGGTGCGGGGCAGGAGCGATGCCCCCGCCCCGAGTCCCCGCAGTACGTCCCCCGTCACCGCATCAGCTCCCGGGTGTGCCGGGGGCGTCGGATCCGCCCTGGAGACCCGCGGCGCGGGCGAGTTCCAGGTCGAGGGCTTCGCGGCGGATCCGCTGGTCGATGTAGAGCAGCACCGTCACGCCTGCGGTGATCGGGAAGGTGAGCATGGAGCCGATCACCGAGCCGATGCCGCTGACGATCAGGAAGGTCCAGCCGAGCTCGCCGGTGCCGCTGTCGAGGAAGCCGGTGACGCCGTCGCCGCTCACCGCGCCCGCGATGAGGGTGAACGGGATCACGATGATCGACGCGACGACGTTGGCGATGATCGCGGCGAGCAGCTGGATGCCGAAGACCCGCCACCAGGAGCCGCGGACCAGCTTCACGGAGCGGGTCATCGACTTCTTCACGCCCTGCTTCTCGAGCATCAGGGCGGGCGAGGCGAGCGAGAAGCGGATCAGCAGCCAGATGGCGACGATCAGAGCGCCGAATCCGCCGAGGACGGCGAGGCTGACGCCCGCGTCGGATGCGCCGGCCAGCGCGATCAGTACGCCCGGCATGATGCCGATCGCGACGACGGCGCCGCCGATGAGCGGGAGCAGCAGGGTCAGGCCGATCAGCCTCGGCAGCCGCGGCTTCGCGTCCCGCCAGGCCTCGGCCGTGGTCACCGACTTGCCGAGCACCGCGCGGCTGGTGACCATCGTGAGCAGAGCCGTGGCGACGATCGTGCCGAGCAGGGTGATCAGCAGGACCACGCCGGAGCTGAGCAGGGTGTCGCCGAGGGCTCGAGTCAGTTCGCCGACCGTCGCGCTCGGGTCGTTGAGGGCGTCCGTGTCGGCGGTGTCGTTGAGGACGAGCCCCTGCAGCAGGATGACGAGGACTTCCGTGAACACGGCCACGGCGAGGGAGATGCCGAGGACCGTGCGCCAGTGCGTGCGCATCGTGGAGACCGCGCCGTCCAGGATCTCGCCGACGCCGAGCGGCCGCAGCGGGATGACACCGGGCTTGGCGGCGGGCGGCGGGCCCTGCCATGCGCCCCAGCCGGGGTAGCCGCCGGGGCCGCCGGGACCCGGGCCGCCGGGGCGTCCGCCGCCCCAGCCTCCGCCGGGCGGCGGTGGTGGCGGTGGCGGGGTCTGGCCGGCGGGCGGAGGGCTCGGTGCGGACCACTGGGCGGGTGGCGGCTGCTCCTTGGACCACTTGGAACCCGGACCGTCCGGCTGGTCCGCGGGCTCGGTGGGTTCCTTGCCGGAGTCCTGTCCGTCGTCGGAGGGGGCAGATCCGGGCGAAGCCCAGCCCGGAGTGTCGTTCATCGTCGCTCCTTCACGGTGCCCGTCCGCGGTCGCGGCGGCAGGTTGCCAGCCATCGTGCCACGGCGTGCCCCGGTGGTGACCGGGTGCCGTAGGGGCTGCACATCTTCAATTGTCCGTCCGGTACGGGGCAGACTGGGCGGATGGCTGATCAGTACGCGCGATCCGGCGAGGACATACGGCCGACTCAGACCTCCGCGACCCCTGCGACGTCCGAGACCCCTGTGGCGCCCACGTCTCCCGCGATCCGCTGGGACGAGCCACCGGAAGGCCCCGTACTGGTCCTCCTCGACCAGACCAGGCTGCCGGGCGAGGAGACGGAGCTGGTGTGCACCGACGCGCCCGCACTGGTGCAGGCGATCCGCACGCTCGCCGTGCGCGGGGCGCCGCTGCTCGGGATCGCCGGGGCGTACGGCATCGCGCTCGCCGCCGTACGCGGCTTCGACGTGGACGAGGCGGCGGACGCGCTCGCGGGGGCCAGGCCCACCGCGGTCAACCTCGGGTACGGCGTGCGCAGGGCTCACGCGGCGTACCGCTCGGCGCTGTCGGGCGGGGCCGGCCAGGAGGGGGCGGCCGCGGCGGCGCTCGCGGAGGCGAAGGCACTGCACCGGGAGGACGCCGAGGCCAGCGCGCGGATGGCGGTGCACGGTCTTGCGCTGCTCGACGAGATGCTGCCGGGCGGCCAGCACCGGATCCTGACCCACTGCAACACCGGGGCGCTGGTCTCCGGCGGTGAGGGCACGGCGTTTGCGGTGGCCCTCGCGGCGCACCGCACAGGGCGGCTGCGCAGGTTGTGGGTGGACGAGACGCGTCCGTTGCTGCAGGGTTCGAGGCTCACGGCATATGAGGCGGCGCGCAGCGGAATGGCGTACACCTTGCTCACGGACAACGCGGCGGGGTCGCTGTTCGCGGCCGGTGAGGTGGACGCCGTGCTGATCGGCGCCGACCGCATTGCCGCCGACGGTTCGGTGGCCAACAAGGTGGGGAGCTATCCGCTCGCTGTGCTGGCCCGCTACCACCACGTTCCGTTCATCGTGGTGGCGCCGGTCACGACCGTGGACCCGGACACCCCGGACGGAGCATCCATCGAGGTCGAGCAGCGGGCGAGTCATGAAGTGACGGAGGTCACGGCACCCTATGTACCGGTGGCCGGCACGGAAGCGGGAGGCGGGATCGCGGTGGCACCTCTGGGGACCCAGGCGTACAACCCCGCCTTCGATGTGACGCCGCCGGAATTGGTGACGGCGATCGTCACCGAAGAGGGCGTCGTGTCTCCCGTGACGGCGGTGGGCCTTGCCGAGCTGTGCGCCGGATCCCGCTGACATCGGTGGGCGATATCAGTGGCTGATATCCACAGCTGTGGGCGACCGCAGACAGTAGTGGCCATATACGACTATCGTCACAGGTCAGTGACCTGCCTCACCAGCGCCCCGGTCACCGTTACGAGAATGGGATGATGTCAGGCATGAAGGGACGAGTCCTTGTCGTCGACGACGACACCGCACTGGCCGAGATGCTCGGGATTGTGCTGCGTGGTGAAGGTTTTGAGCCGTCGTTCGTAGCTGATGGCGACAAGGCGCTGGCCGCTTTCAGGGAGGCAAAGCCGGATCTTGTACTGCTGGATTTGATGTTGCCGGGCCGTGATGGCATCGAGGTGTGCCGCCTGATCAGGGCGGAGTCCGGGGTGCCGATCGTCATGCTCACGGCCAAGAGCGACACCGTGGACGTCGTGGTCGGGCTTGAGTCCGGTGCCGATGACTACATCGTGAAGCCCTTCAAGCCGAAGGAGCTCGTGGCCCGGATCAGGGCGCGGCTGCGGAGGTCGGAGGAGCCCGCGCCGGAGCAGCTGGCCATCGGTGACCTGGTCATCGACGTGGCGGGGCACTCCGTGAAGCGGGACGGGCAGTCGATCGCGCTGACGCCGCTCGAGTTCGACCTCCTTGTCGCGCTGGCGCGCAAGCCGTGGCAGGTGTTCACGCGTGAGGTGCTGCTCGAGCAGGTCTGGGGCTATCGGCACGCGGCGGACACCCGTCTGGTGAACGTGCATGTGCAGCGGCTACGCTCGAAGGTCGAGCGGGACCCGGAGCGGCCGGAGATCGTGGTGACCGTCCGTGGTGTCGGTTACAAGGCCGGACCGAGCTGACATGACCCGGGACAGTTCCCCCGTACCGCCCGGGGCTCCGGGTGGCCGCTCGGGGCGGACTGGAGGACCGGCGCGGCGCGGCTCCACGTTCGGGCGGCTCCTCGACGGCGGTCTGCTGTTGCAGGGCGGGGTGCAGGGCAGCCCCGTCCTGAGGCTCTTCTCGCGCTGGGTGCGGCGTCCGCTGCTGCCCGCCCTGCGGCTGTGGCGGCGCAACATCCAGCTGAAGGTCGTCGTCACGACACTGCTCATGTCGCTTGGTGTCGTGCTCATGCTCGGCTTCGCCGTCATGAGTTCCGTGAACAACGGTCTGCTCAAGGCCAAGGAGAAGGCCTCGCAGAGCCAGGCCGACGGCGGGTTCCGGGCCGCTCAGGAACAGGCGAATTCCGCCAGGCCGAGTGCCGGGCAGGAGAGCGGCACGCCGGACGGCCGGACCACACAGCCCACGGCCGTGTGGATGTCCGACCTGGTGGAGCAGCTCTCCAGCGGCGGTCAGAGCGCCTTCAACGTGGTGACGCTGAGCCCCACGTCCACGGGCGACGACGGCAGTGTGCGCGGACCGCGTGCCTCCGGGGGCGTGGACCCGATCCAGAGCGTGCCCGAGGAGCTGCGCGAGAGCGTCGACGAGGGCACCAGGGCCTATCAGGCCAATACGCGGATCGTCTTCAACGACGGCCGTGACGCTCAGCCGGGTCTGGTGATCGGCAAGCGGCTCAACGACCTCAATGGCGATGCCTACCAGCTGTACTACCTCTTCCCGCTGACGCAGGAGGAGGAGTCGCTCGGGGTGGTGCGGACGACGCTCGCCACGGCAGGACTGTTTGTGGTGGTGCTTCTCGGTGCCATCGCCTGGCTTGTGGTGCGCCAGGTCGTCACGCCCGTACGGATGGCGGCCGGCGTCGCCGAGCGGCTGTCCGCCGGGCGCCTTCAGGAACGTATGAAGGTCACCGGAGAGGACGACATCGCCCGGCTCGGTGAGGCCTTCAACAAGATGGCGCAGAACCTGCAGCTGAAGATCCAGCAGCTGGAGGAGCTGTCGCGGATGCAGCGGCGGTTCGTGTCCGATGTGTCGCATGAGCTGCGTACGCCGTTGACGACCGTGCGGATGGCGGCCGATGTCATCCATGACGCGCGCGTGGACTTCGATCCGGTGACGGCGCGGTCGGCCGAGCTGCTCGCCGATCAGCTGGACCGGTTCGAGACGCTGCTCGCGGATCTGCTCGAGATCAGCCGGTTCGACGCCGGCGCCGCGGCGCTCGAGGCCGAGCCGATAGATCTGCGGGAGGTCGTCCGCAGGGTCGTGGGCGGCGCGGAGCCGCTGGCCGAGCGCAAGGGCACGCACGTACGGATCGTCGGGGACCAGCAGCCGGTGATCGCCGAGGCCGACGCCCGGCGGGTCGAGCGGGTGCTGCGGAATCTCGTCGTCAACGCCGTGGAGCACGGTGAGGGCCAGGACGTCGTGGTGCGGCTCGCGGCGGCGGGCGGCGCGGTGGCCGTTGCCGTGCGGGACTACGGAGTGGGGCTCAAGCCCGGCGAGGCGACCCGGGTATTCAGCCGCTTCTGGCGGGCCGACCCGGCACGCGCGCGTACCACCGGTGGTACGGGACTCGGGCTCTCCATCGCGCTGGAGGACGCTCGGCTGCACGGCGGCTGGCTGCAGGCGTGGGGTGAGCCCGGCGGCGGTTCGCAGTTCCGGCTCACCCTGCCGCGTACGGCCGACGAGGCGCTCCGGGGATCGCCGATACCCCTGGAGCCCGAGGATTCGCGCCGCCACCGCGGCCTGAACGATGCCGGTCTTCCGCTCGGCGGTCTGAGCAAGATGGCCACGGTGCCGGCCCAGCCGTCGGCGGCGGATCGGGTGGCGCCGCCCGTCCCCGCGAGGGCGCCGATCGCGCCGAGGCTCGCGCAGGCGGCCATGGCGGTGGACCCGGCGGCGCTGCCCGGCAGCGGTGCGCGGGTGGTGCCGCGGCGGCCCCTGGACGACGAGGCGAGGCCGGGCGATGAGCCGCAGGGCGGTGCCTCCGGGGCGGACGACGGCTCCGGAGAGCCGCGTCTGCCGAGGGAAGCGGCATCCGACGCGGCGAGGGAAGCAGCGGCCGGGGAAGTTGAACCTGTCAGAGAAGGGGAGGCCTCTCGTGGGCGCTGACCACGATCGACGCGGTCACCGGCGTCCGCTGGCGGCAGGTGTGCTGTTCGGCTGCTGCGGGGCGCTGCTCGCGGGCTGTGCGTCGATGCCCGACAGCGGGAACCTGAAGGCGGTCGACGCGTCCCAGCGGCCCGACTCGCAGTCGCAGGTCCGCGTCTACGCGATGCCGCCGGGCGAGAACGCGGGCCCCACGGAGATCGTCTCGGGCTTCCTCGAGGCGCTCACCAGCGATGATCCTCAGTTCGACATGGCCCGCAAGTATCTGACCAAGGAAGCGTCCAGGAGCTGGCAGCCGGATCTGCGGACCACGGTGCTCGCGGACGGTCCGACCCAGGGCTCGGGGAACCCGGGCGACCGCGATGAGAACGGCCGTTCGTTCCCGCTGACCGGGCGCAAGGTCGCCATGGTGGACAAGCAGCACGCGTACCAGCTCAACAATGACGCGTACCGCGAGACGGTCCATCTCACCCGGCAGGACGGACCCAACGGCAAGGAGTGGCGGATCGACCGGGTGCCGCAGGGAGTGGTGCTTGGGCAGTCCGACTTCCAGCGCATCTACTGGTCCGTCAACAAGTACTACTACGCTTCGAATTCGTCCAAGACCGGTGCGGGCGGCGGCCAGGAGGCGCTCGTCGCCGATCCCGTCTACATACGGCAGCGAATAGACCCGCTGACGGAGACGGTCAAGGCTCTGCTCGAAGGGCCGACCAACTGGCTCAAGCCGGTCGTCACCACGATCTTCCCGGGCGGTACGCGGCTCAAGGAGGGCACCAAGACGCTGGCGCCCGACGACCAGAACAAGTTGACGGTGCCGCTGAACAAGGAGGCCGACAACTACGACCAGGGGTTGTGCACCAAGATGGCGGCGCAACTGCTCTTCACGCTCCAGGACTTGAAGTCGTCGAGCGTCAAGGAGGTGGAGCTGCAGCGCTCCAACGGGTCGCAGCTGTGTGTCCTGAGCGAGGACCGGGCCGAGACCGTGGCGCCGCACCGCACTGCCGACCACCCCGATTACCAGTACCTCGTCGACGACAAGAAGCGCCTGGTGCGGATGCCCGCGGGCGTCGCGGGCAGCAAGGCCGAACCGGTGCAGGTGCCCGGGCCGTTGGGCGATGGCGCGAAGTCGCTGCGTACGGCCGCCGTGTCGCGTGACGAGGAGCGTGCGGCCGGGGTGTCGCTCGACGGGCGCTCGCTGTACATGGGGTCGCTGACGCCGGGCAGTCCGCTGGGCAAGCCGGAGGCGCGCAGCAAGGCTAAGTCGGAGGAGGACGGTTTCTCCACGCCCAGTTGGGACGGCAGGGGCGACCTCTGGGTGGCCGACCGCGACGGGAAGGGGTCGCGGCTGCTCTGGCTCGACCAGGGCGCGGGCGAGCCGATGCAGGTGAAGATCGCGGGCCTCGACGGACGGATCGAGGCGGTGCGGGTGTCGGCGGACGGCGTGCGCATCGCGCTCCTGGTGAAGAAGGACGGCAAGACGTCCCTGCGGATCGGCCGCGTCGAGCGGACCGGCGCCAAGGGTGAGCAGCCGGACATCTCGGTGGTCGAACTGCGCCGGGCGGCACCGCAGATGGAGGAGGTCACCGCCATGTCCTGGGCGGGCGGCAGCCGCCTCGTGGTGGTCGGGCGCGAGTCCGGTGGTGTGCAGCAGATCCGGTACGTCCAGTCCGACGGCTCGGCGCTGCCAGGCGCGACGCTGCCCGGCCTGACCGGCGTGAAGGAGATCGCGGCGTCGGAGGACGAGCGGCAGCCGCTGGTGGCGCACTCGGACGACGGGATCGTGCGGCTGCCGACGGGCGCGCAGTGGCAGACGGTGGTCAAGGAAGGCACGGCTCCGGTCTATCCGGGCTGACGCTCCGGTCTGTCCGGGCCGGCCAGTCCCCCGTCTATCCGAGCCGACCTCCGGTTCATCCGGGCCGACCTGTCCCCCGATCGGGCGTAACGCCTCTGTCGTGCCGTGGAGTTGTCCACAGGCGGTTTTCCACAGGGGTGGCAGGGCTGTTCGCGCCTTGGCACAGTGGAGGACATGCGGGGGTGGTGGCAGGACCTCACCGATCTGGTGCTGCCGGCCGAGTGCGGAGGCTGCGGGAGGCCTCGTGCGGCGCTGTGTGCGGGGTGCCGCGAGGCCCTGTGCGGGGCCGTGCCGTGCCGGGTGCGGCCGGATCCTCGGCCGCCGGGGCTGCCGGTGGTGCACGCCGCGGCTCCGTACGAGGACGCGGTGCGGGCCGTGCTGCTCGCGCACAAGGAACGGGGCGCTCTGGCGCTTGCGGGGCCGCTCGGCGCGGGCCTCGCAGGGGCGGTGCGGGCTGGACTGCGGGCGGGGACGCGGGCCGGGACGCGGGGCGCTGCGGAGGGTGACGGGGCGGTACTGCTGGTGCCCGTGCCGTCGGCGCGGGGAGCCGTGCGGGCGCGGGGGCACGACCCGGTGCGGCGGATCGCGCTGGCCGCCGCGGGCGAGCTGCGCGGGGCAGGCACGCGGGCCCGGGTGCTCTGCGTGCTGCGCCAGCGACGTGCCGTGGCCGACCAGTCGGGGCTCAACTCCCGGCAGCGGCAGGTCAATCTGGCCGGAGCCCTGGAGGTGACCGCGGGTGGTCGCAGGCTGCTCGCCGGGGGTGGCCGGGTGGTGATCGTGGACGACCTGATGACCACGGGTGCGTCCCTGGCCGAGGCTGCCCGCGCAATGCGTGACGTACACACGGATTCGATAGGGCGGGCGGCGCCGGTAACAGCCCGTGAAATCACGGGTGAGAACGCGATCAGCGCGGCCGTTGTCGCCGCTTCACCGGAATCCTTCGAAATAAACCGGAACTGACTGGGAACTTGCATCGTTGCAGGTAGTGAGAGGGCCAATACCCCTGAATGGAGGTACGCGTCAGTAGAGGGTGACGACATCCGTCCGGGCGAGATATGTTCGGTTGTGAGGAATGGCGGACGCCGTCCCTCGCATATCGGAATGCCGGTCGCTGGGTTTTTCGCAATCACCCGGACCGGCCGGGGTGGAGATCTTGTTCGCGGGGGAGGAGGAGGTGGAAGTCACCGAGTCCGAGGCTCCGGGGAGTCACCGGGGCCTGGTGCAAAAGGGAGATGCTCCGCCGCCGAAGCGGAGCGATCCGGGAACGGAGTTCTGCGTGGACATCGTCGTCAAGGGCCGCAAGACCGAGGTGCCCGAGCGGTTCCGCAAGCACGTGGCCGAGAAGCTGAAGCTGGAGAAGATCCAGAAGCTCGACGGCAAGGTGATCAGCCTCGACGTCGAGGTGTCCAAGGAAACCAACCCGCGTCAGGCCGACCGTTCCGACCGGGTGGAGATCACTCTCCGCGGGCGCGGACCTGTGATCCGCGCGGAAGCCTCGGCAACTGACCCGTACGCGGCGCTCGACCTGGCCACGGCCAAGCTGGACGCCCGGCTGCGCAAGCAGCACGAGAAGCGCCACAACCGGCGAGGCACCGGCAGGCTCTCCGCCGCCGAAGTCGCCGAGCGGGTCCCGGACGCGGCGTACCTCAACGGAGACGGCACCGTCGCACGTGAGGAAGAGCCCGACGGCGTGCCGGTCAAGAGGATCGGCTCACTGGAGATCCAGGGCGAAGGCCCCCTCGTGGTCCGCGAGAAGACCCACGTCGCGGCCCCCATGTCGCTCGACCAGGCGCTCTACGAGATGGAGCTGGTCGGGCACGACTTCTACTTGTTCGTCGACTCGGAGACGAAGGAACCGAGTGTCGTCTACCGGCGGCACGCCTACGACTACGGCGTCATCCGCCTCAACACCGACCCGATGGTCGCGCAGGCCCAGTCGGCCGGCGGGGGCGGTGCGCTCGGCGGCTGACCTCAGCCGGCCGAGAGCTGAACAGGTGCCCCTGGAGCGCGCGTGCGCCCCCAGGGGCACCATCATGCGACCCCTGCGCGCACCGCACCGCGGCCCGGGCATGAAATCATGGGCGAGCCGGCCAACCGGCAGGCTGGTGCCTCGGGTTGGCGCAGCCAACGCACAACGGGCCATGGCCTTCAGGGGGAGGAACGATGGCGGACAGCTTCGGACCGATGCGGGATGAGGATGCCGACGACGGCATCGGCATCGGCACGGACGCGGGCGCACCGCGCAAGGAGCCCATCAGGGTCCTTGTGGTGGACGACCACGCGCTCTTCCGCCGGGGCCTGGAGATCGTCCTCGCCGCCGAGGAGGACATCCAGGTGGTCGGGGAGGCGGGGGACGGCGCCGAGGCGGTGGACAAGGCCGCTGACCTGCTGCCGGACATCGTCCTTATGGACGTACGGATGCCCAAGCGCGGGGGCATCGAGGCGTGCACCTCCATCAAGGAGGTGGCACCCAGCGCCAAGATCATCATGCTGACCATCAGTGATGAAGAGGCCGATCTTTACGACGCGATCAAGGCGGGGGCGACCGGTTATCTCCTCAAGGAGATTTCCACCGACGAGGTGGCCACGGCGATTCGCGCGGTGGCCGACGGGCAGTCGCAGATCAGCCCGTCCATGGCCTCCAAGCTGCTCACCGAGTTCAAATCGATGATCCAGCGCACCGATGAGCGCCGACTGGTGCCCGCGCCGCGGCTGACCGACCGCGAACTGGAAGTGCTGAAGCTGGTGGCCACGGGGATGAACAACCGCGATATCGCGAAGCAGCTGTTCATCTCCGAGAACACCGTGAAGAACCACGTGCGCAACATCCTGGAGAAGCTGCAGCTGCACTCCAGGATGGAGGCCGTCGTCTACGCGATGCGGGAGAAGATTCTCGAGATCAGGTGAGGCCGGGCGCGGGATCAGGTGAGGGCGCGGACGAGTTCCGCGGTCAGCTCCGGTCTGTTCACGCGCTCCACGCGTACGGAGTCGCAGTTGACCCAGGACGCCGCCTCGCGGATCGCCTGCGCCACCGCGGGCACGGCCTTGGGGCTGTCGAGGGAGATCTGTTTGGCGACCAGTGTGCTGCCCTCACGGGCCGGGTCCACGCGGCCGACCAGCTGTCCCCCGGCCAGGACCGGCATCGCGAAGTAGCCGTGGATCCGCTTCGGCTTGGGGACGTATGCCTCGAGCCGGTGGGTGAAGCCGAAGATCCGTTCCGTGCGCGCCCGCTCCCAGATCAGGGAGTCGAAGGGGGACAGGAGCGTCGTGCGGTGGCGGCCGCGCGGCGTGGTCTCCAGGGCCGCCGGGTCCGCCCAGGCGGGCTTGTCCCAGCCCTGCACCGTCACCGGGACCAGGCCCGAGTCCGCGACCACCGCGTCGAACTGCTCGCCCTTGAGGCGGTGGTAGTCCGCGATGTCCGCGCGGGTGCCGACGCCAAGCGCCTGTCCCGCCAGGCGGACCAGGCGGCGCAGGCACTCCGTGTCGTCCAGGTCGTCATGGAGCAGCGGGTCCGGGATCGCGCGCTCCGCGAGGTCGTACACCCGCTTCCAGCTGCGCCGCTCGGTGCAGACCACCTCGCCGTACATCAGCGCGCGCTCGACGGCGATCTTCGCGTCCGACCAGTCCCACCACTCGCCCTTGTTCTTCGCGCCGCCCAACTCGGTGGCCGTGAGGGGGCCTTCGGCGGTGAGCTGCTTGATGACCGTGTCGTACGCACCGTCCGGCAGGTCGTGGTGCCAGTGCGGCCGGGTGCGGTAGGCGCGGCGGCGGAAGGCGAAGTGCGGCCACTCCTCGATGGGCAGGATGCACGCGGCGTGCGACCAGTACTCGAAGGCGTGCGGCCGGGCCGGGCCTGTGCCGGACGCGCCGTCCCAGTACGCCGCCTCGATCCTGTCGCGGCCTACGGCGCCGAGCCGCGCGTACGGAATGAGCTCGTGGGAGCGGGCGAGCACCGAGATCGTGTCGAGCTGGACCGCGCCGAGGTGCCGCAACACGCCCCGCACGCCGGACCTGCGGTCCGGGGCGCCCAGAAACCCCTGGGCGCGGAGCACGATGCGGCGGGCCTCATCGGCGGAGAGGTCGGTGGCGGGGCGCGGCAGGCTCGTCATGCTCCGAAACGATAGGGGGCGGCACTGACAACGCGGCGGGCCTAAGCGGCCTCGGTGAAGTCCGGCGCGGTACCGCGCCCCGTAAGGGGCGCGGGGCCGTGACATGTGCGGCTCCGCCGCGGAGGGGGTCCTCCCTGTTCGAGCGAAGCCGAGAACTTGGGGGAGCGACCAGCCCCCACCGGTCCGCGGGTTCATCACCGCACTTCCCGCGGAGCGCTCAGCCGACCGGAGCCTGCCGTTCCGCCGGGGCGGGCAGGTAGGGGTGGCTCGACGGCAGGGACACGTCTGCCGGGAGCAGGGCGCCCACCCAGCAGTCGCGGAGTGTGCCCTTGTTCAGGAGGCCGGCCCGCAGGGTGCCCTCCACGGTGAAGCCCGCCTTCTCCGCGACCGTGCGAGAGCCCGTGTTGCCGACCTCGGCGCGCCACTCCAGGCGGGTGCAGCCCAGGTCGGTGAAGGCCCACTTGGCCAGGGCGAGGACCGTCTCCGTCATATAGCCGCGGCCCCGGTGCTCCTTCGCCGTCCAGAAGCCGACCTCCCAGGCGCCCGAGCGCGGGTGGTGCAGGCTGGCCGCGGCGACCAGCGGGCCGCCTTCCCGGGGACGTACGGCGAAGGTGTACTCCGTGTCGTGGCGCCAGCCGTCCGGGACCATGCCCCCGATGAAGCCCTCGGCGTCCACGCGCGCGTACGGCGAGGGAATCGTGGTCCAGCGCTGGATGTCGGGGTCCTGGCAGGCCTCGTACGTCTCGTCGGTGTCGTCCGGCGTGAACGTGCGCAGGCTCAGGCGCTCGGTGCTGAGTGTGACGGGCTCCATCCGGCGATTCTGGTGGCGTCCGGGACTTCGGGCCAGTGCTTTTCACCGGCGGTCATCGTCGGAAACCGGCACCTTCCAGGCCCCACGTCCGTTGACGTACTGGCAGACCTCCCGGCGCGGCCCGCTCCTCGCTTACGATGGCCGTTGCCCCATGAGTAAACCGACCATGCCAGGCCCGACCGGCAAGGAGACCAACCCTCGTGTCCGTCCTCTCGAAGATCATGCGTGCAGGCGAAGGCAAGATCCTGCGCAAGCTGCACCGCATCGCGGACCAGGTCAACTCCATCGAAGAGGACTTTGTCAGCCTCTCCGACGCCGAGCTGCGAGCGCTGACCGAGGAGTACAAGGGGCGTTACGCCGACGGCGAGACCCTCGACGACCTGCTCCCCGAGGCCTTCGCCACGGTGCGCGAGGCCGCCAAGCGCGCCCTCGGCCAGCGGCACTACGACGTCCAGATGATGGGCGGTGCCGCACTGCACCTCGGCTACGTCGCCGAGATGAAGACCGGCGAGGGCAAGACCCTGGTCGGCACCCTCCCGGCATACCTCAACGCCCTTTCGGGCAAGGGCGTGCACCTCATCACGGTCAACGACTACCTGGCCGAGCGCGACTCCGAGATGATGGGCCGCGTCCACAAGTTCCTGGGCCTGTCCGTCGGCTGCATCCTCGCCAACATGACGCCGGCCCAGCGCCGCGAGCAGTACGCCAGCGACATCACGTACGGCACGAACAACGAGTTCGGATTCGACTACCTGCGCGACAACATGGCGTGGTCGAAGGACGAACTGGTGCAGCGCGGCCACAACTTCGCGATCGTCGACGAGGTCGACTCGATCCTCGTGGACGAGGCCCGTACGCCGCTGATCATCTCCGGCCCCGCCGACCAGGCCACCAAGTGGTACGGCGACTTCGCCAAGTTGGTCACCCGCCTCACCAAGGGCGAGGCCGGCAACACCCTCAAGGGCATCGAGGAGACCGGCGACTACGAGGTCGACGAGAAGAAGCGCACCGTCGCCATCCACGAGTCCGGCGTCTCCAAGGTCGAGGACTGGCTGGGCATCGACAACCTCTACGAGTCGGTCAACACGCCGCTCGTGGGTTACCTGAACAACGCCATCAAGGCCAAGGAACTCTTCAAGAAGGACAAGGACTACGTCGTCATCGACGGCGAAGTCATGATCGTCGACGAGCACACCGGCCGTATCCTCGCCGGCCGCCGTTACAACGAAGGCATGCACCAGGCGATCGAGGCGAAGGAAGGGGTGGACATCAAGGACGAGAACCAGACCTTGGCCACGATCACCCTTCAGAACTTCTTCCGGCTCTACAAGCGCCATGACCACGACGGCAAGGAAACCCCCGGCCTCTGCGGCATGACCGGTACGGCCATGACCGAGGCCGCCGAGTTCCACCAGATCTACAAGCTGGGCGTCGTGCCGATCCCGACGAACCGGCCCATGGTCCGCGCCGACCAGTCGGACCTGATCTACCGCACCGAGGTCGCGAAGTTCGCCGCCGTCGTCGACGACATCGCCGAGAAGCACGAGCAGGGCCAGCCGATCCTGGTCGGCACCACTTCTGTGGAGAAGTCGGAGTACCTCTCGCAGCAGTTGTCGAAGCGCGGGGTTCAGCACGAAGTGCTGAACGCGAAGCAGCACGACCGTGAGGCGCCGATCATCGCCCAGGCCGGCCGCAAGGGCGCCGTCACCGTCGCCACGAACATGGCCGGACGAGGCACGGACATCAAGCTCGGCGGCAACCCCGACGACCTCGCCGAGGCGGAGCTGCGCCAGCGTGGCCTCGACCCCGAAGAGCACATCGAGGAGTGGGCCGCCGCGCTGCCCGCGGCCCTGGAGCGGGCCGAGAAGGCCGTGAAGGCGGAGTTCGAGGAGGTCAAGGACCTCGGTGGGCTCTATGTGCTGGGTACGGAGCGGCACGAGTCTCGGCGCATCGACAACCAGTTGCGCGGTCGTTCCGGACGTCAGGGCGACCCGGGTGAGTCGCGGTTCTACCTGTCGCTCGGTGACGACCTGATGCGGCTGTTCAAGGCGCAGATGGTCGAGCGCGTGATGGCCATGGCGAATGTTCCCGATGACGTGCCGATCGAGAACAAGATGGTCACGCGGGCCATCGCGTCGGCGCAGTCGCAGGTCGAGCAGCAGAACTTCGAGACGCGTAAGAACGTCCTGAAGTACGACGAGGTCCTCAACCGGCAGCGCGAGGTCATCTACGGCGAGCGCCGTCGCGTCCTGGAGGGCGAGGATCTGCAGGAGCAGGTCACGCACTTCATGGACGACACGATCGACGCCTACATCGCGGCCGAGACCGCCGAGGGCTTCGCCGAGGAGTGGGACCTGGACCGGCTGTGGGGCGCCTTCAAGCAGCTCTACCCGGTGAAGGTCACCGTCGAGGAGCTGGAGGAGGACGCGGGTGACCGCGCGGGTCTGACCGCCGAGTTCATCTCCGAGTCCATCAAGGAAGACATCACCCAGCAGTACGAGGCGCGTGAGGCGCAGCTCGGCTCCGAGATCATGCGTGAGCTCGAGCGGCGTGTCGTCCTTTCGGTGCTCGACCGCAAGTGGCGTGAACACCTCTACGAGATGGACTATCTCCAGGAGGGCATCGGCCTGCGTGCCATGGCGCAGAAGGACCCGCTGGTCGAGTACCAGCGCGAGGGCTTCGACATGTTCAACGCCATGATGGACGGCATCAAGGAGGAGTCCGTCGGCTACCTGTTCAACCTGGAGGTCCAGGTCGAGCAGCAGGTCGAGGAGGTCCCCGTGACGGATGCCGCCGCGGCGACGTCCCTGGACAAGAAGGACGCCGTTCCCGCGGGCGGTGGTCGTCCCGAGATCCGTGCCAAGGGGCTCGACGCTCCGCAGCGGCCCGACCGTCTGCACTTCCAGGCGCCGAACGCCGAGGGCGGGGTCGACGAGGGTGACTTCGAGACCGAGGACGCGGGCGTGCGGTCCGAGTCGGACGGCATGACGCGGGCCGAGCGGCGCAAGGCTCAGAAGGGCGGGCGGCGCCGCAAGAAGTAGCGCGTGGCGCTGCGCCGGCTGTAGCTGTGGTGTGAGGGGCCGGGTGCCGTAAGGTGCCCGGCCCCTCTGCGTTTGCCGGTGTTTCTGCCGGTGCTTCACCTGGCGGTACGGCTCTTGGGGGCGCCCACTTCCACCGCCGTGCAGCGCCACCTCTGGTCCGCGCCCAGGTGCAGGCGGAACGCCAGGGCCCGGAGCGCGGGGCCCGCGCCGATGCGGGCGAAGACCTCGTACACGCCGGGGCAGGGCTCGTAGTGGCCGATCCGGTGGATCGTGGGGCGGCGGCCGTCCACGTTCAGGGGCGTGTGCTCGGCCAGCCTGGCCAGGTCGTCGAAGGCCGTGTTCGCGATGTGGCGGGCCGCCCAGTGCACCGGCTTCTGGCCGCTGAGCACCAGGAGCAGGCGTTCGGTGAAGAGCTCCGTGGGGTGCGGTGGGGGCTGCGGGGCCGTCCTGGGCGGGCGGGTCTGCGCGGTGGGGCGGCGTGGGTCCTTGCGGCCCGGCGGGCGGGTGACCGCCGGTCGTGAGCGGGGCCTGGTCATCACCTTGTGCATGCCGCGTCGCCTCCGTCGCTGCCGTCCCGGTTCTGATACCGGGGGGTAACTTGTGTCGGAGATCTTGTACGGGGGCGTGGGGTGCCGTCGCAAGGGGCGTGGCCGCCGGGTGCGGGGCCGGGCGAATATCCCCTATCAGGGTGGCCGGGGGTGCGGGGTGCCTTGTGGTTGCCGGGTGGGGCCGGGTGACCCGCGGGCGCTTCGGGTGACGCGGGGGGAGGGTGTGGGGCGCACTCCGAAGGGGGACTCCCGGACGTATTCTGTAGGCCCTCCGGGCAGCTTCTGGAGGGTCATCCGGGCGGCTTCCGGCGGGAGTCCTTCCGACTACGAAAGCGGATCGTCATGCGCGTCTACGTTCCCCTGACCCTGCCCCGTCTCGCAGAGGCGTACAAGGCGGGCGAGCTGGGGCCCGGGCCGCTGACCGCGTACGCCGTGACGCCGGCGCTGCGTGAGTGGTACGTCTCGGACGACATCGAGGAGCTGGAGTACGCCGCCCTGAACCGGGCCGCGCTGGCTTCGCTGCGGCTGGTCGCGGGGGATCCGGGGGCGGCGCGGCGGCGGGTCGTGCTGGCGGCGGATGTGCCGGACGGGGCGGCCGTCATGGACCCCGACCGGGGGCTCGATCAGCGGGCGCTCGGTGAGGTGCGGGTCGAGGGGGGCCTGCGGCTGGGGAAGGTGGCCGCCGTGCATGTCGATGCGGGGGACGCCGAGGGGGATGTGGCCGCGGCTGTGGGGGTGCTGGGGGCTGCGGATCAGGGGGACGATGATGCGCGGTTCGTGGTGGACGGGGTCGAGGATCATGAGCTGCTGTGGTTCGCGACGCAGGAGATTCCTGGGCTGATTTAGCCCTGCGCTGCCCTGCGGGGCTTGGGCGGCTGGGGGGCGGGCCTGCGGGTTCGTTGCCGGCTGCGGTGCGGTGCGTCTTGGGGGCGGGGCCGCGCCGGTATGTCCGTACTCGCCATCTCGGTCTGGGCGTCTTGCTGCTGCGGCTGGGGAGTGCTGCGTACCGTGCTCCGTGCGGACATACCGGCACGTCCCCTCGCGTCCGCTGCCGGGTTCGGGTGGGTGGGGGTTTCTGTGCTCAGGCGTGCTGCGCGCCCGTAGGCGGTGGGGGTGTCTCCCGGTGGGAGGGCATGGGTACCGTTTCTGTATGGGGAAGCTGCAGCGCGGGGCGCACATCGTGTGGGACTGGAACGGGACGCTCCTGCATGACATTCATGCCGTGATCGAGGCGACGAACGCCTCCTTCGCGGAGATCGGGCTTGAGTCGATCACGCTTGAGCGGTATCGCGAGCTGTACTGCGTGCCTGTGCCCAAGTTCTACGAGCGGCTGATGGGGCGGCTGCCCACGGACGCCGAGTGGCAGGTGATGGACGCCGTCTTCCACAAGCACTACTGGGCGCGGGCCGAGGGGTGCGGGCTCGCGGACGGGGCCGCCGAGCTGCTCGCGGGGCGGCGGGCCGCGGGACGTACACAGTCGTTGCTGTCGCTCGCGCCGCACGAGCACCTGGTGCCGATCGTGCGGCGGCACGGCATCGAGGAGCACTTCGTGCGGATCGACGGGCGGATGGACGCCTCGCACGCCGGTAAGGCCGAGCGGATGGTGCGGCATCTTGATGCTCTTGGGGGAGTGGCTGCCGTCGAGCGGACCGTGGTGATCGGTGACGCCGTCGATGACGCGTTGGCCGCGGCGCATGTGGGGGCGCGGGCCGTGCTCTACACCGGGGGATCGCACAGCAGGGGCAGCCTGGCGGAGGCCGGGGTTCCGGTGGTCGACAGCCTGGCCGAGGCCGTGGAGGTCGCGGAGCGGTTGGCCGCGTAGGCGCCTCCCGCTGGGGGATCTGGAGTGGCTGAACCTGCGGTTGGCGTGGAGCCCGCTTCGGGTGCGGCGCCGTTCCCGCCTGTCCCGCCGCTTCGCGGCGGATCCTTTCCCGCCCGCCCACCCACCCGATCACCCCGCAGGGGCGCAACGCCCGGCGGACCGCCTGCCCTCGCCGACGAGGGCAGCCGACCGCTCTGTGCCGCTTCCTGGAGGTCCCGGGCGGGCGCCGTTAGCCATGACAGATGTGGGGGAGTTGACCACGTCACTGTCCGGCACCCCGCCCCCGGTCCGTCCGGGAAGCGGCACAGGAACAGCTTGGCGTTACGGGCGGGCGCCGCGCATCGGTAGCGCCTCGTACCCGTATACGCATTTCGCGGGAGTGGGCTTGATCGGTATACGTAGGGGAAGGGCGCGGCCGCCCCGCTACGTCACCGGCGCCTTCGCCCTCAGTACCGTGAGGAACTCCCTCATCCACCGGGAGTGATCGGGCCACGCGCGGGCCGAGACCAGTGTGCCGTCGACCACCGCCTCCGCGTCCTGGAAGGTCGCGCCCGCCGCCTGCATGTCCATCTCCAGGGCCGGATACGCCGTGACCCTGCGGCCGGTCAGGCCGCCGATCGCCGCCGTCAGGAGCGGGCCGTGGCAGATCTGGGCGACCGGCTTGTCGGCGTCGAAGAAGGACTTGAGGATCTTGCGGAGCTCGGGGTCGTTGCGCAGATACTCCGGGGCCCGGCCGCCCGGGATCACCAGGGCGGCGTACTGACCGGGATCCACTTCGGAGAAGGCGAGGTCCGCGGGCCAGGTGTAGCCGGGCTTCTCCGTGTACGTGTCGAAACCGGGCTCGAAGTCGTGCACCACGAACTGCAGCTTCTTGCGGGCGGGGGCGGCGATGTGCACGTCGTACCCCTCCTCGCGCAGCCGCTGGTAGGGGTAGAGGACCTCCAGTGACTCCGCCGCGTCACCGGTCACTATCAGGATCTTGGCCGCCATCGGTGCTCGCTCCCCAGGTGAGGTCTGCCCGTCGGGTCTGCTTCAACTGTCCGTCCGTCCCGCTCAACGTGCATCCGCCCGTCCGGTTTGCCAAGAGGGCCGGCAGCCGACGGATGGCGGGAAGTCTCTGTGCAGACTGTCAAAGTTGCACCCCCTCTTTTGTACACATACGGCTCATGACGAGTCCCGGGTGCGGGGCGATAGCCTTGACCCGTGATCAGCGCGATATCCCGCGGGGGCGCGAGCGCCCCCGTCCTGCGCCCGGTGAACACGGATGACATCCGTGCCCGGGCCGTCGCTGACGCTTCTTCGCGGTGCGGCCAGCCAGATCACCTCGGCCACCGGTCGGCGAACCCGCCGGCCATGCCGACAATGGCGCATAACCGCCCGCTCATCTCTCACCGCGGCATAACGTCGACTTCGACCGGAGACCCCGCGTCGTGGCGTTACGTCGAATCACTTCCTTCTACGTCACGCAACGGCGCGCGACAGGAGTCAGAGGACAATGCAGACCAAGCTGGACGAAGCCAAGGCCGAGCTGCTCATCGGAGCCGCCCGCGTAGCTGAGAACAGCCCGGTTGGGGGGCGCCTACCGAACGGGGCACCCACCGGGTCGAAGGGCGACGAGGCCACACCCGACCAGGACACGGTCCTCGCGTTCCTCCAGCGCTACTACCTGCACACCGCCCCGGAGGATCTGGAAGACCGTGACCCGGTCGACGTCTTCGGAGCCGCCTTCTCCCACTACCGGCTGGCCGAGAACCGCCCCCAGGGCACGGCCAACGTCCGGGTGCACACCCCGACCGTCGAGGAGAACGGCTGGCAGTGCAGCCACTCCGTCGTCGAGGTGGTCACGGACGACATGCCCTTCCTCGTCGACTCGGTCACCAATGAGCTCTCCCGGCAGGGGCGCGGCATTCATGTCGTCATCCACCCCCAGGTCGTGGTGCGCCGGGATCTGACCGGAAAGCTGCTCGAGATCCTGACGACCGATCTCGGTGCCGAGCGGCCGCACGACGCGGTCACCGAGTCGTGGATCCATGTCGAGATGGACCGCGAGACCGACCGCGCGGACCTGAAGCAGATCAGCGCCGATCTGCTCCGGATCCTGTCCGACGTACGCGAGACCGTCGAGGACTGGGAGAAGATGCGCGACGCCGCGCTGCGCATCGCCGATGAGCTCCCCACCGAGCCGACCGCCGACGACCTGCGCGACCAGGAGGTCGACGAGGCCCGCGAGCTGCTTCGCTGGCTCGCCGACAACCACTTCACCTTCCTCGGCTTCCGTGAGTACGACCTCACGGACGACGACTCGCTGACCGCCGTCCCCGGCACCGGCCTCGGCATTCTGCGCGCCGACCCGCAGCACGGCGGCGAGGACCACCACCCGGTGAGCCCCTCCTTCAGCCGGCTGCCCGCGGACGCGCGCGCGAAGGCCCGCGAGCACAAGCTTCTGGTGCTGACCAAGGCCAACAGCCGCGCCACCGTGCACCGGCCCAGCTACCTCGACTACGTCGGCGTGAAGAAGTTCGACGCCGAGGGCAACGTCATCGGTGAGCGGCGGTTCCTCGGGCTCTTCTCGTCCGCCGCCTACACCGAGTCCGTCCGTCGCGTGCCGGTCATCCGCAAGAAGGTCGACGAGGTCCTCAAGGGCGCGGGCTTCTCGCCCAACAGCCACGACGGCCGCGACCTGCTGCAGATCCTCGAGACGTACCCGCGCGACGAGCTCTTCCAGACCCCGCCGGATGAGCTCCGCTCGATCGTCACCAGCGTCCTCTACCTCCAGGAGCGCCGCCGGCTGCGGCTCTACCTGCGCAAGGACGAGTACGGGCGCTACTACTCCGCCCTGGTCTACCTGCCCCGCGACCGCTACACCACGGGCGTACGGCTGCGGATCATCGACATCCTCAAGGAGGAGCTCGGCGGCACCAGCGTCGACTTCACCGCCTGGAACACGGAGTCGATCCTCTCCCGGCTGCACTTCGTGGTCCGCGTCGCGCCCGGCGGCGGTCTTCCGCAGCTCACCGAGGCCGACACCGACCGCATCGAGGCGCGGCTCGTCGAGGCCGCCCGCTCCTGGGCCGACGGCTTCGCCGAGGCGCTGACCGCCGAGTGCGGCGAGGAGCGCGCCGCCGAGCTGCTTCGCCAGTACTCGGGCGCCTTCCCCGAGGGCTACAAGGCCGACCACTCGCCGCGCGCAGCCGTCGCCGACCTGGTGCACCTGGAGCGGCTGAAGGCCGGCCGCGAGGACTTCGCGCTCAGCCTGTACGAGCCGGTGGGCGCCGCCCCCGGTGAGCGCCGCTTCAAGATCTACCGCTCGGGCGCCCAGGTCTCCCTCTCCGCCGTGCTGCCGGTGCTGCAGCGCCTCGGCGTCGAGGTCACCGACGAGCGGCCCTACGAGCTGCGCTGCACGGACCGTACGAACGCGTGGATCTACGACTTCGGGCTTCGCCTGCCCAAGTCCCAGAACGGCAACGGCGACTACCTCGGCGACGACGGCCGCGAGCGCTTCCAGGAGGCCTTCGCCGCCGCCTGGACGGGCGAGGCCGAGGTCGACGGCTTCAACTCGCTGGTCCTGCGGGCCGGGCTGAACTGGCGCCAGGCGGTGGTGCTCCGCGCCTACGCCAAGTACCTGCGCCAGGCCGGCTCCACGTTCAGCCAGGACTACATGGAGGACACCCTCCGCAACAACGTCCACACCACCCGGCTGCTCGTCTCGCTCTTCGAGGCGCGGATGTCCCCGGACCGCCAGGGTGCCGGTGTCGAGCTGACGGACGCCCTTCTCGAGGAGCTGGACGCCGCTCTCGACCAGGTCGCCTCGCTGGACGAGGACCGGATCCTGCGGTCCTTCCTCACCGTCATCAAGGCGACCCTGCGGACCAACTTCTTCCAGGAGGCGGAGGGCGGCAAGCCGCACAACTACGTCTCCATGAAGTTCGACCCGCAGGCCATCCCCGACCTTCCCGCGCCCCGTCCGGCGTACGAGATCTGGGTGTACTCGCCGCGTGTCGAGGGCGTGCACCTGCGCTTCGGCAAGGTCGCGCGCGGCGGTCTGCGCTGGTCCGACCGCAAGGAGGACTTCCGTACCGAGATCCTCGGCCTGGTCAAGGCGCAGATGGTGAAGAACACCGTCATCGTGCCGGTGGGCGCCAAGGGCGGCTTCGTCGCCAAGCAGCTGCCCGACCCGGCCGTGGACCGCGACGCGTGGCTGGCCGAGGGCGTGGCCTGCTACAAGACGTTCATCTCGGCGCTGCTCGACATCACCGACAACCTGGTCGCGGGCGAGGTCGTGCCCCCGGCGGACGTCGTCCGGCACGACGAGGACGACACGTACCTCGTGGTCGCCGCCGACAAGGGCACCGCGACGTTCTCGGACATCGCCAACGAGGTCGCCGAGTCGTACAACTTCTGGCTCGGTGACGCCTTCGCCTCCGGCGGCTCGGCCGGCTACGACCACAAGGGCATGGGCATCACCGCCCGCGGCGCCTGGGAGTCCGTCAAGCGGCACTTCCGGGAGCTGGGCACCGACACCCAGACCGAGGACTTCACGGTCGTCGGCGTCGGCGACATGTCCGGTGACGTGTTCGGCAACGGCATGCTGCTCTCCGAGCACATCCGGCTCGTTGCCGCCTTCGACCACCGGCACATCTTCATCGACCCGCGGCCTGACGCCGCGACGTCGTACGCGGAGCGCCGCCGCCTCTTCGAGCTGCCGCGCAGCTCCTGGGCGGACTACAACAAGGAGCTGCTCTCCGCGGGCGGCGGGATCTTCCCGCGCAGCGCCAAGGCGATCCAGCTCAACGCGCACATCCGCGAGGCGCTCGGCATCGAGTCGGGCGTCGCCAAGATGACCCCCGCCGACCTGATGCGGACGATCCTCCAGGCGCCGGTCGACCTGCTGTGGAACGGCGGCATCGGTACGTACGTGAAGTCGTCGGCCGAGGCGAACACGGACGTCGGCGACAAGGCGAACGACGCGATCCGTGTCGACGGCGCCGATCTGCGCGTCAAGGTCGTCGGCGAGGGCGGCAACCTCGGTCTGACCCAGCTGGGCCGTATTGAATTCGCGCGCACCGGCGGGCACATCAACACCGACGCCATCGACAACAGCGCGGGCGTGGACACCTCCGACCACGAGGTGAACATCAAGATCCTGCTCAACGCGGTCGTCGCGAACGGCGACATGACCGTCAAGCAGCGCAACAAGTTCCTCGCCGCGATGACCGACGAGGTCGGGGAGCTGGTCCTGCGCAACAACTACGCGCAGAACACCGCCCTGTCGAACGCGGTCTTCCAGTCGCCGTCCCTGCTCCACGCCCACCAGCGCTTCATGCGGCGCCTTGGCCGCGATGGGCACCTGGACCGGGCCCTGGAGTTCCTGCCCACCGACCGGCAGATCCGCGAGCTGCTCAACTCCGGCCGCGGGCTCAGCCAGCCCGAGCTGGCCGTGCTCATGGCGTACACGAAGATCACGGCCGCCGACGAGCTGATCCAGACGTCGCTGCCGGACGACGCGTACCTGCGCCGGCTGCTGCACGCGTACTTCCCGCAGGCGCTGCGCGAGAAGTTCCCCGAGCAGGTCGACGGGCACGCGCTGCGTCGCGAGATCATCACGACGGTGCTCGTCAACGACACGGTGAACACGGGCGGTTCGACGTTCCTGCACCGTCTGCGCGAGGAGACCGGGGCTTCCCTGGAGGAGATCGTCAGGGCGCAGCTCGCGGCCCGTGAGATCTTCGGTCTGAGCAAGGTCTGGGACGCCGTCGAGGCGCTCGACAACGTCGTGGCGGCCGATGTCCAGACGCAGGTCCGGCTGCACTCGCGCCGGCTCGTCGAGCGCGGCACGCGCTGGCTGCTCAACAACCGGCCGCAGCCGCTGCAGCTCGCCGAGACCATCGAGTTCTTCAGCAAGGGCGTCGCCGAGGTCTGGTCCGAGCTGCCGAAGCTGCTTCGCGGCTCCGACCTGGAGTGGTACGAGGGCATCCGCGACGAGCTCGCGGGCGCGGGCGTCCCCGACGAACTCGCCCAGCGGGTCGCCGGGTTCTCCTCGGCCTTCCCGTCGCTCGACATCGTCGCGATCGCCGACCGCACGGGCAAGGACCCGATGGCCGTCGCCGAGGTCTACTACGACCTCGCCGACCGGCTGCGGATCACCCAGCTCATGGACCGCATCATCGAGCTGCCGCGGGCCGACCGCTGGCAGTCGATGGCGCGCGCGTCGATCCGTGAGGACCTGTACGCGGCGCACGCCGCCCTCACGGCGGACGTGCTCTCCGCGGGGAACGGCGAGGCCACTCCCGAGCAGCGGTTCAAGGCCTGGGAGGAGAAGAACACGGCGATCCTGAGCCGGTCGCGGACGACCCTGGACGAGATCCAGAGCTCGGACGCGTTCGACCTGGCGAACCTGTCGGTCGCGATGCGGACTATGCGGACGCTGCTGCGTACGCACTCGTAGTACGCCGTACGCCGAGAGGGGCGCCCCGAGCCGAGAGGCCCGGGGCGCCCCTTTCGCGTATCCGGACTGCGCCAATCACACCCCCCTGAAGGGCGCCAATCGGGCATTAGCGATAATTAGTAGGATGAGCCGGTATCTGACTGGAGGGACGCATGGGAGCGATAGGTGAGTGGGGGACGCCGGAGGCGCGACCCGATGTGTCCGTAGTGGTGATCGTCTACAACGACGCCGAGCGGCTGCCGACCGCCGTCGCCTCGGTGCTCGACCAGACGCTGCGCTCCGTCGAGGTCGTCATCGTCGACGACTGCAGCACGGACGCGTCGTACGAGACCGCCCAGCGCCTCGCGGCCGAGCACCCCGAACGGGTGCGGGCCTACCAGCTGCCGGAGAACAGCGGCGCGGGCGGCGAGCCCCGCAACGTAGGAATCGGGCACACCGTCGGCAGCCATGTGATGTTCCTCGACAGCGACGACGTCCTGGAGCGCAACGCCTGCCGCAACCTCCTGGAGGCCGCCGAGCGCGACGGCTCCGACATCGTCTCCGGGCTCTGCGTACGCCTCTCCATGGACACCCGCAACAAGAAGCGCGACCAGTGGTACCCCTGGCTCTACGCCACCACCCGCACCCTGGATTCCGTCACCGAGCTGCCCGACCTCTTCGTCTGGGACACGCTCTCCACGAACAAGCTCTACCGCCGCGACTTCCTCGTCGAGAACGCCCTGCGCTTCCCCAAGGGCATGTTCTACGAGGACCTGATGTTCATCGCCGAGGCCTATCTCGCGGCAGGACGCATCACGCTCATCCCGAACCAGGTCTACTTCTGGCACGTCCATGAGCGCGCCGCCGAGAAGTCGGTGACCAACCGGCGCCACGAGATGACCAACTTCCGGCACCGGATGGAGATCCACCGCCGGATCGACGCGCTGCTCGCCGAGCGCGGCCTGGACGAGCTGCGGCTCGCCAAGGACATCAAGTTCCTCAAGCACGACCTGGTGCTGCACCTGCGCGACCTGCCGTTCCGTGACGCCTCCTACCGGCAGGAGTTCGCGGGCCTTGCCCGTGACTACCTCGCCGGGCTCGACCGCGCCGCGTACGCCGAGGTGCAGCCCGTCCAGGCCATCTGCGCCTACCTCCTGGAGCAGGGCGACTGGGACAACCTGCTGCCCGCCGTGGACACCCTCACCAACCGCGACAAGATCTCCGCGCCGCTCGCCGAGCGGGACGGGCGCGTGTACTGGTGCGCCGAGCACCTCGACGACCCGTTCGGCCGCCAGGTCCTGGACGTGACCGCGCTCGGCTACCACGGCAAGCGCCTCGACCAGATGTTCCTGCGCAACGTCCTGACGCGTTACGAGGAGTCGGCAGGGACCGGGCAGTCGGCGGGGACCGTGCGGATGGCGGGCCGTGTCACCAACCCGCTCGGCATCATCGGCCCCGACGCCGTGCTCACCGCCGAGCTGGAGTTCAGCGCCCGGCGGCGCAGCCTGCAGTCCTTCCGCTTCCCCGTCTCCGAACTGCGCCACGAGGGCGAGGCGATCTCCTGGGAGGCCGGCGCCGATCTCGCCCGGCGGCTTCGCCCGCTCGGTGTCGTCGACGCGGTGTGGGACGTGCGGCTGCACCTCACCGCCGACGGGGTGCGCACCAGGACGCGGCTCACCGCGAGCACTCCGGGGCTCGCCGAGGGGCTGCTTCCGGTGCGGCCGCGGCTGACCCGCCTGGTCGCCGATCACATCGAGCCCGAGGTCTCGCAGCGCGGGCACCTCGCCTTCCGGCTCGTCACGCGGGACGCGGCCGGCGGCCGGATCCAGGACCTGGTGACGCGCGGCACCCACGGGATGCCGGGGCGGCTAGCCAAGTCCGGCTTCCGCAGGGCGAAGAAGCTGCGCAAGGACCTCACCTCCGGGCAGAGCAAACTGCGCGTCTACGACGAGGTGTTCAGCCGCCTTCCGGTCAAGAAGGGCACGGTCGTCTTCGAGAGCCACCTCGGCAAGCAGTACAGCGACAGCCCCCGCGCCATCTACGAGGAGATGCGCCGCCAAGGGCTCGACTTCGATGCCGTGTGGTCCTACTCCGGCAGCCCCAAGGGCTTCCCCGAGGACGCCACGCTGGTGCGGCGCTGGTCGCTGCCGTATCTGCGGGCCCTGGCGCAGGCCGAGTTCTGGGTCGACAACCAGAGCTACCCGCTCAAACTCACCAAGCGCCCCGAGACGACGTACATCCAGACCTGGCACGGCTCCGCGCTCAAGCGCATGGGCTTCGACGAGCCCGCCTGGAAGCTGCGCAGCAAGCCCCGGCAGGACGAGCAGCAGCGCGTCCTCGACCGCTTCGACCGCTTCCTGGTCCGCTCCGAGCACGATGTGCGCACCCTCGCGAAGGCCCTGCGGCTCAAGGAGAAGGTGCTGCTTCGCGTCGGCTATCCGCGCAACGACGCGCTGGTGCGGGCCAAGCGCCGCGAGGACGCGACGGGCGTACGCGAACGCGGCCCGCTGGCCGCCGAGTTGGGCATCCCCGACGACAAGCGGGTGCTTCTGTACGCGCCGACCTTCCGGCGGCACGGCGGCCGCCACGGACGCTTTGAACTGCCCTTCGACGTCGAGCGTTTCGCGGAGGAGTTCGGCGACCGGTATGTCCTGCTCGTGCGCTCGCACTACCTCAACCACGTCGTGCTCCCGCCGTCCGTGCGGGGCCGCGTCATCGACGTGTCGGCGCATCACGACGTCACCCCGCTCTATGAGCTCGCCGACGCGATGATCACCGACTACTCGTCCGTGATGTTCGACTACGCGCTCCTCGACCGGCCGATGCTCTTCTTCACGTACGACTACGAGGAGTACGTGCATGAAGGGCGAGGGACGTACTTCGATCTGCGGGAACGGGCTCCCGGCCCGGTGGTCGACACCGAGGAGGAGCTGTTCGGGGCGCTGAAGGCGCTGGACGAGCAGGCTCTGGAACACGCGGCGGCGCGGGCACGGTTCGTCGCCGAGTTCGGTGAGTACGACAAGGGCGACGCGGCCAAGAGCGTCGTCGAGCAGTTCTTCTCGCACTGGAGCGGCAAGTGATACAGACGGCGCAGCGCACGCGGGACATCTTCTTCGTCTCCAACAGCGTCAACGAGCTGGGCGGGATCACCAGTTGGTCGCACCAGATGGCGAAGCTCTTCGCCGGGCAGGGCCATCGCGTGCACGTCATCGGCATCACCGAGCCGGGCGTCCCGCAGGACATCGGCACGGATCTGCCCTACCCGACCACGACCCTGTACGACGAGCACCCGCCGCGCGTCGGCCCTGCGCGCGGCATCAAGGGGCGGCTCAACGTCGCCGAGCACCGGCTGCGGGCCCGGCGCCAGGAGGGCATGCACGAGCAGGCCGCCAGGCTGACCGCGCTGTTCGCGCAGGCCGGGCCCGGTGCCGTCGTCATCGTCACGCAGGTGTGGGCGATGGAGTGGGTCGAACTGGCCGACACCACTGGGCTGTTGGTCATCGGTATGAGCCATGAGTCGTTCGCGTACTCGCGGGCGTGCTCGCGCTTCGGGCGGGTGCGCAAGCACTACAAGGACGTCGACCGGATGCTCGCGCTGACCCGCGAGGACGCCGACCTGTGGATCAGACAGGGCCTGGACAACGCCTCCTTCATGCCGAACCCGCTGCCCTTCATGCCCGAAGTGCCGTCCAAGCGCACCGAGAAGGTCGTCACCAGCATCGGCAGGCTGCACGACCAGAAGGGCATCGACATGCTCCTCGACACCTGGGCGGAGGTCGCGCCGCTGCATCCGGACTGGACGCTGCGGATCTACGGTTCCGGCGAGGACGAGGAGATGCTCAAGAAGCAGTGCACGGCGCTCGGCCTCGACGGCTCCGTGGAGTGGATGGGGCGCACGAGCGACGTTCCGGGGGCGCTGCGCGGCGGCTCGGTGTTCGTGCAGTCGTCGCGCGGCGAGGGCTTCCCGCTGGCCCTGATGGAGGCGATGGCCACGGCGGTGCCGTGCGCCGCGTTCGACTGCGCGCCCGGCGTGCACGAGATTGTCCGGGACGGTGTGGACGGACTGCTCGCCCGGCTCGGCAACACCGCCGAACTCGCCCGCAGGCTGGACACGTTGATGTCCGACAAGGAGCTGCGGGACCGGATGGGCGATCTGGCGAGGGAGAACATCCGGCGCTATACGACGGACGAGATCGTGCGCCGCTGGGAGGAGCTGTTCCGGTTCCTCGAAAGGTGATCCCGGGGCGGTGATCCTGGGGCGGTGAGTTACTTCTTGCCGCCCGTGAACCGCTCGTACTCCTTGAGGACGTCCTCGGTCGGGCCGTCCATCCGCAGCTCGCCGTGCTCCAGCCAGAGCACGCGCTCGCAGGTGTCACGGATCGACTTGTTGTTGTGGCTGACCAGGAAGACCGTGCCCGCGCGCTTGCGCAGCTCGCGGATGCGGGCCTCCGAGCGCTTCTGGAAGGAGCGGTCGCCGGTCGCCAGGGCCTCGTCGATGAGCAGGACGTCGTGGTCCTTGGCGGAGCCGATGGAGAAGCGGAGCCTGGCCGCCATGCCCGATGAGTACGTCCGCATGGGCAGCGTGATGAAGTCGCCCTTCTCGTTGATGCCGGAGAAGTCGACGATGTCCTGGTAGCGCTCCTGGATCTGCTCGCGGGACATGCCCATCGCCAGGCCGCCGAGCATGACGTTGCGCTCGCCGGTCAGGTCGTTCATCAGGGCCGCGTTGACGCCGAGCAGGGAGGGCTGGCCGTCGGTGAAGATGCGGCCGCTCTCGACGGGGAGAAGCCCGGCGACCGCCTTCAGAAGCGTTGACTTGCCCGAGCCGTTCGTGCCGATCAGGCCGATGGCCTCGCCCTTGTACGCGGTGAAGGAGACCTTCTTGACGGCGTGCACCTTGCGTACGCCGGGGGACTCGCCCCGCTTCAGGATGCGGCCGAGCGCGGCGGTCGCGCTGCCGCGGCCCGTCGTGGCGCCGCCGTGGACGCGGTAGACGATGTCCACCTGGTCGGCGATGACGGTGGGTGCGGGGGCGTGGGCGGGTGCGGTTTCAGTGCGGGGTGCGATCGTCGTCTCAGCCACGGCCGTACGTCTCCTCTGCCTTCCAGAAGTAGATGAATCCGCCGACTCCGGCGAGCAGCGCCCACCCGATGGCCCAGGCCCAGACGTGCTGCGGGAGCTGCTCGTGCTGGAAGGTGTCGATCAGCGCGAAGCGCATCAGGTCGATGTAGACCGCGGCGGGGTTGCACTCCAGGAGGACCTTCACGAAGTGCGGCAGGTCCTTGCCCTTGAGGACCGTGTCGATGCTCCACATCACGCCGGACGCGTACATCCACGTACGCAGCACGAACGGCATCAGCTGGGCGATGTCCGGCGTCTTGCTGCCGAGGCGGGCCATCACCAGGGCCAGGCCCGTGTTGAAGGTGAACTGCAGGATCAGGACCGGGATCACCAGGAGCCAGGACGCGGTGGGCGGTACGCCGAAGCAGAGCAGGATCACCACCAGTGCGGCCATGGAGAAGAGCAGCTGCTGGAGCTGTTGCAGGCAGTACGAGATCGGCAGCGCGGCCCGTGGGAAGTGCAGGGCGCGCACCAGGCCGAGGCTGCCGGAGATGGCCTTGGTGCCGGCCATCACCGAGCTCTGCGTGAACGTGAAGATGAAGACGCCGGTGACCAGGAACGGGACGTAGTCGTCGACGTCGTGCTTGGTGTCCATCAGCACGCCGAAGATGAAGTAGTAGACCGCCGCGTTCAGGAGCGGGGTCATCACCTGCCAGACCTGGCCGAGCTTCGCCTGGCTGTACTGCGCGGTCAGCTTGGCCGTCGCGAAGGCGGTGATGAAGTGGCGGCGCTGCCAGAGCTGACGGACGTACGCCGGGAGCGTGGGGCGGGCGCCGCTGACGGTCAGGCCGTGCCGGGCGGCAAGCTCGGCCGGGTCGGGGGCCGCGGCCGCCGTGCGGGGTGGTGCGTCGAGGACCTGACTCACTGCCGCTGCTCCTTACTCGTTACGTCGTTACGTCGGGACGGACCCGTATCGTCGCAACGTCGAGAGTAGGGCGTCGCCACGTCGGAACGCAACCGTATCGTCGTCACGCTCTATGCTGTCCGCATGACGACGAGCAGGCCAGGAGATGAACAGCCGCGCCGCAGGGCGCCCGCGGGCGCCGCGGTGCTCCGTGAGGATGTGACCGAGGCCATCCGGGCCGCCGTCTTCGGGGAGCTCGCGGCGGTCGGGTACGCGCGCATGTCCATCGAGGGCATCGCGCGCCGTGCGGGCGTGGGCAAGACCGCCGTCTACCGGCGCTGGCGCTCCAAGCTGCACCTCGTGCTCGACCTGGTGTCGGCGATAGCGGTCCAGGGGCTCCCGGCGCCGGACACGGGCTCGCTCGAAGGCGACCTGCGTCTGCTGTACGAGGTGACGTCACGTGCCCTGCGGCATCCCGTGGCCTCGCAGGTGATCCCGGATCTGCAGGCGGAGGCGGCCCGCAATCCGGAGATCGCCGATGCCCTGCAGAAGGCGCTGCGGGAGGGGCAGTACGGGGTGGCGAGCGGCATCGTCAGGGCCGCGGTGGAGCGGGGCGAGATGCGCGACGGCGCCGACGAGGATCTTGCCCTCGACCTGGTGTCCGGGCCGCTCTACTGGCGCTCGGTCGTGGTGCGGGCCGAGTTGCCGAAGGGCTACCTGGGCAGGCTCGCCGCGGCCACGGCGGCGGGGCTCAAGGCGCTGTGAGGCGGCTCAGCGCTGGGCGGCGCGCTGCTTCTCGGCGCGCTTCATCAGGGCCAGGCCCACGCCCGACGCCAGGCACGCCGTGCCCGTGCCGACGCTGATCAGGACCTGCCGCATGCCGTCGACTGCGGCTGATGGCCGAGGGCCGGGACAGCGCGACGATCGCATCGCTGCTCGTAGTCTCCGACCGGGCGGTGAGCAAGCACATCGGCAACGTGTTCGCGAAGCTGGGCCTGCCGCCGAGCGACAGCGGGCATCGGCGGGTGCTGGCTGTGCTGGCGTATCTGAACAGGGGGTAGGGCGGGAGTCGATGTTGGCGGCGGGGGCGTTGCTGGGTCGGTGGTTTGTTGGCGCCGGGGCCGCCCGCTGTTACGAGGTTGGCGGTTCCGGGCCGGCCGTCAAGGGCGCTCCTTCGTCGCGTCGGCTGCGCCGATTGCGCTTCGCTTCACCCTTGACACCCGTCCCTCCACCGCGGGTGGACGTCGATCGGGCGGCCCGGGAAGTGGGCCTCTCGGGGACTGCCGGGAGGTTCATCCGGTGTCGCGGCCGGGTGCGGACTAGTTCGTCGCAGCGTGCCCCGGGTGGGAGGGGTGCGCGGCCGGTCCGGGGGTGGGTGCCGGTCTCGTCAAGCGTCTGGCGACCGGATCTTCCGGGGTGGCCGTCTCTTCTTGGTTGGGAGGGGGGGACCCTACTTTGGAAAAGTAGTGTTCTGGCACAAGGGGGGCGCACGCGACAACGAAACGCAACTTTCCCAAAGTAGCTTCCCCATACCCCCCTGCTCGGGCCGGGGCCGGGGCCGGGGCCGGGCCGGTTGGCAGATGCTTGACGAAGCCGGGACCCATCCCCGAGCGGACCGCGCACCCCTGCCCCTGACGGCCACCCCGGAAGAACAAGTCCGCACCCGGCGCTCAAACCGGATGGATCTCCCGGCAGTCCCCGTGAGCCCCGCTTCGTGGCCGCCCGGTCATCTCGCTTCTCGCGGTGGAGGGCTGGGTGTCAAGGGGGGAGCGCAGCGGAATCGGCGAAGCCGACGCGTAGCGCAGCGGAGCGCCCTTGACTCCCAGACCGGAACCGCCACCCTCAGGACAACCGGGCGGCCCCGGCGCCAATCAAAGCCCCAGGTGCAGCAAAATCCCGCCTACCGTGTCCGCGCCGCCTCAGGATGCAGCCGCACCCACCCCGCCCACGCCGACGTCACCATGTCGCGCACGTCCCGCTTGGCCGACCAGCCCAGTTCCCTGGCGGCGCGGTCCGCCGACGCCACCACGCGGGCCGGGTCGCCGGGGCGTCGTGCCGTGACCTCGGCCGCCGTGTCGTACCCCGTCACGTCGTTGATGAGGTCGGCCATCTCGCGGACCGAAACGCCCTCGCCCCGGCCGATGTTGAGGGTGAGGTCCGTGCCGGGCGCCGTCGCCGCCAGCTTGCGGGCCGTCACCACATGGGCCTCGGCCAGGTCGGCGACGTGGATGTAGTCGCGTACGCAGGTGCCGTCGGGGGTGGCGTAGTCCGCGCCGAAGATGCGGGGGGCCGCGCCGTCCGTGAGCTTCTCGAAGACCATCGGGACCAGGTTGTAGACGCCCGTGTCGGCCAGCTCGGGGGAGGCCGCGCCCGCCACGTTGAAGTAGCGCAGCGACGCCGTCGACAGGCCGTGCGCCCGGCCCGTCGCGCGGACCAGCCACTCACCCGCCAGCTTCGTCTCGCCGTACGGGCTCATCGGGAGACAGGGGGTCTCCTCCGTCACCAGGTCCACGTCGGGCATGCCGTACACAGCAGCCGACGAAGAGAAGACGAAGGACCGGACTCCCGCCTCCGTCACCGCCGAGAGCAGGACCCGCAGGCCCTCCATGTTCTCGTGGTAGTAGCGCAGCGGCTGTTCCACCGACTCGCCGACCTGCTTCTTCGCCGCCAGGTGCACGACGCCGGTGACCTCGTGCTCGGCGAGGGCGCGGGCCACGAGGTCCGCGTCCAGCGTCGATCCGGTCACCAGCGGCACACCCTGAGGGACGCGCTTGGCGATGCCCGACGACAGGTCGTCGTAGACCACCGCTCGCTCGCCCGCGTCCGTCATGGCACGGACGACGTGTGCCCCGATGTAGCCGGCGCCGCCGGTGATCAGCCAGGTCATGACGTATCCCGTCTTGTCGCGAGTGGAGTGCTTCTCGTGGACGTGCAGTTTCGCAGAGGCGGCGTGAGAGCCGCGTCAGCGGGCTCCGGCGCTCTGGTCCCCGCCGCCCAGGTCACGGACCAGGCGGGCAAGGCGCCGCTTCGCCACCCCCGCGACGCCCCGCATCCCCGGCGCGAGCCGCACCGCGAGGTTCCCCGCCTGCGTGGCGTACGGCTGGGCGAGCAGGATCCCGTGCCGCCCCGGCAGGACCGTGCGCCGCAGCAGTCCGGGGCCCGCGACCGCGCGCGCCGTGGTGTCACGCGTCGTCCCGTCGCCGAACTGCAGCCGAAGCCGCAGGTCCCACACGCCGCCGCGGAGCGAGCCGAGGTCGAGGACGGCTTCCGTCAGCCAGGTGCCGTCTCCTGCAGGGCTGAACGCGGCGGTGCGGCGCAGTCCGGGGCCCGTGCCGTCGCGGGCCGTCAGCTCCATGTCGACCGTGGCGGGGCCCGCGTCCGCGACCCGGCCGTACAGCTCGTGCAGCCGCAGGGTGAGACGGCTCCCGCCCGCGCGCGGCCGTAGCTCGGCGTCCACCGCGAGGGGGAGGAGCCGGACGGGGCGCACGAGGAGGTGCTCCAGCGTCACCTGGGGGAGGTCGTCCGACCAGATCGGCGTGGCGTCGGACGCCTGCGCGTACGGGGGCGAGAGGCGCGCGGGGCGGGCCGCCACCGCCTGCATCCGGGGCAGGTCGCGCGGCTCGGGGGACGCCAGGATCAGCCGGGCGATGATCCGGCCCGGCGCGGGCGCCGCGTCCAGGTCGGCGGTGTCGAACGTGGCGAGGTACGCACGCGTGGCCGTCCACCACTCCCGCCGGTACTCGGGGCTGCGCGTGGTCAGCTCGCGCGCGTACATCCGCAGGCCGTGGTCGAGGAACTTCGCGCGGGCCGCGCGCGCGAGCCGCTTGCCCGCCGTGCCCGTCGCGCTCGGCGCGTCCCGGAGGATCTCGACGGACTGGCGGTGGGATTCCATCCGGGCCTGCCAGTTGGCGATGCCCGTGCGGTCGAGGGAGATCGACAGCTTGGCCGCCGAGCGGCGCACGTTCCATACGTAGACGGGGTCGGGGATCAGCGCGATGCGCGGGCCCGCCGCGAGGACGCGGGCGGTGAAGACGAAGTCCTCGTACGTGAAGCGGCCCTCGGGGAAGCGGATCGCGTGGCGCCGCAGGAAGTCGGTGCGGTAGAGCTTGTTGACGCAGAGCGTGTCGTGGACGAGACGGGTGCGCAGCTCCGGGCGGGCGATGAGCTGCGCCTTCTTGTAGAGCAGCGGCTGCCAGGGGATCTCACGGCCGGACGGCAGCTCGCGGCGCACGCACAGGCCGGTGGCCACCTCGGCGTCGTGCCTGGCGGCGGCCGTCAGGAGCGCGTCGACCGCGCCGGGCGGCAGCACGTCGTCGCTGTCGAGGAACATCACGTACGCGGACGTCGTGGCCTCGACCCCGTCGTTGCGGGGAGTGCCGCAGCCGCCGCTGTTGGCCGCGCGGCGGATGGTCTTCAGACGTGGCTCCCGCGCGGCGAGCTCCGTGAGCAGCTCCCCGCTGCCGTCCGTCGAGCAGTCGTCGACGGCGATCACCTCGCGGACGGACGGGCCCTGGGCGAGCGCCGAGCGCACCGCGTCCGCGAGGTGCGCCGCGTCGTTGTAGCCGATCACGACGACGCAGACCTGCGGGGACGGGGACGGGGACGGGGACGGGCGCGGCGAAAGGGGCAGAGAAGGATCCACGGGGAAATCTTAGAGGTTACGGGTAATTATCCGATTAGGGGGTCTTTGTGGCGGACAGGACCGGACCGTACTGGACCGCCCTTACCCGGACACCCCGGACACCCGCGCAAGCACCTCTCCGGTCTGCGGCCCCCACGCCACCACCACCGCCTCGGACGGCACCCGCTGGTCCTTCGAGAGCAGCAGCCAGCGCACGTGGTAGCGGCGGGCGATCGCCTTGCGGTCGGCGCTGGTCGACTCCGGGGCGAGGTAGGCGCGCACTTCCTGGAGGCGGTGGTTGCGTTCGTCCTCGTCGAGCGCGGGGTCCGGCCAGGCCGGGGCGACGAGGTTGGCGCCGAACGCGGGGATCATGCGGGTGGGGCCATAGCCGTCGGTGAGGACGACGTCGCCCTTGTGCAGCCGGCCCGCCGCCCAGGCGTAGCTCGGCCAGCGCGGGGGCTGGTCGAAGCCGATGGGGTCGAGGGTGCGGGGGACGACGGCTCCCGCCTGGATCTGGAAGAAGCCGACGCAGGCGCCGAGCGTCGCGGCTCCCGCCAGGGCGGCGCGTCGGGTGCCCCACGGCCGGGGGGCCGCCAGCTCGATGGCGAGGGCGAACTGCAGGGGGACGAGGGTGAGCCCCAGGATGCGGCCGTAGGTGTAGTGGCCGCTGAGCCAGCCGTATGCGACGACCGCGAGCTCCAGGGCGAACATCAGGACCAGGGGGTCCTTGCGGTCCCTGCGCCAGCGGAGGTACAGGGCGGGCAGGCCGAGGAGCGCCAGCCAGAAGCGCTGGGGCATCTCCGTGTAGAGCTGCCGGTGGATCCAGTCGACGGACTCGTCTCCGACGAGGGAGAAGACGGAGAAGTAGGGCCAGGCGGCCGCAACTGCGGCTGCTGTCACGGCAGTTGCCGCCCAGCGCAGACGAAAGCTCGGGAGAGCGAAGGCCACCACCCCGATCACCGCCGCCACCGAAGAGATCGGGTGCACCAGCAGGATCGCCCCGCACAGCACCCCGAGCCCTGCGTACGACGCGATCCCCCGATCCCGCGAGGTCAGCGACCCCGCCCAGGCCCACGCCCAGAACGCCAGGCCGATCGCGAACGTCGACGGGTAGGCGAGGTTGCCCGTCATCGACATCAGGCCCAGATAGCCGCTCCACCACGCCATCCGGGTGCCCCACAGCACCACCATCGCGAACAGGGCGAGCACCGGCGCCCATTGACGAGGTGTCAGGACCTTCACGAACCGGCCGATGCCCGTGATCAGCACCAGCAGATTCAGCGGCCCCGCCAGCTTCACGACCTCCCAGCCCGCGAGCCCCGTCACCCGCGCGAAGACGCCCTGTGCCACCGCGTACGGCGAGTAGTACGGGCTACCCGCGCCCGGCAGGTCCGCCATCGGGTGGCGGGGGTGCAGGAGGTCGGCCTTGAGGCGCTCCACGACCGCCGCGTGCTGCCCGAAGTCGCAGCACATCGGCACCCGCCAGAAGGCGAGAGACATCACCAGCCAGAAGAGCCCACCGAAGACGACGTACGGGCTCGGCCGCCACCGCCTGCCGCCGTACAGGGCGGTCGCGCCCCGCAGCGGCCGGCGGGTGCGGCCCCCGGTCGCCGTGGTCGTCGTGGCCGTCATCGCATCAGCCTCTCCGCGACCCGGCCCGCGGCCCGCCCGTCGTCGAGGTCGCAGTAGGCCTCGCGGAACGCCGCGTACGCTTCCGCGTGCCGTGCGGTGATCGCGTCCAGGTCGCGCAGGGCCTCGACGACCTCGCCGGTGGAGGCGAGCAGCGGTCCCGGGGCGCGGGTCTCGAAGTCGAGGTAGAAGCCGCGGACCGTGTCGCGGTAGTGCTCCAGGTCGTAGGCGTGGAAGAGCATCGGCCGTCCGGTGTGCGCGAAGTCGAACATCAGCGAGGAGTAGTCGGTCACCAACACGTCGGCGATCAGGAGCAGTTCGGTGGTCCGGGAGTGCGAGGAGACATCGCGTACGAAGGGCGCGTCGGCTCCCGGCAGGCGGCCCGCCGTCAGCGGATGCTTGCGCACCAGCAGGACGTGGTCGTCGCCGAGCACGTCCCGCGCCGCGCGCAGGTCGAGCGCGGGCTCGTAGCGGAACCGGCCGGGAGAGCAGGCGAGATGGTCCCGGTAGGTCGGCGCGTACAGGACGATCCGCTTGTCGGGCGCGATGCCGAGGTCACGGCGGACGCGCTCGGCGGTCTTGTCGCGGTCGTCGGCGAAGAGCAGGTCGTTGCGCGGTGAGCCCGCCTCCAGGACCTCGCCCTCGTAGGCGAGCGCGCGTCCCAGGTGCGGGGTGGAGAAGCGATTCGGCGAGACGAGCACGTCCCACTGACGGGAGAGCCTGGGCAGCGCGTCGAGGTGGCCGTGGTCGGCGTAGAGGGTGTCGGTGAGGTCGGTGCCGATGCGCTTGAGGGGCGCGCCGTTCCAGGTCTGTACGACGGTCTGCCCCTCTCGCCTCTCGAAGAAGTCGGGCAGATGGCCCGCCGTGACGATGCGGCGGCAGCGGGCGAGCGCCTCGTACCAGTCGGCGCTGTGCTCCTCCACGCCCTTCGCGTCGATGGGTACGCGGGTCTGCTGGTCGTGGGTGACCCACAGGTGCTCCACGTCGGCGCCGCGCCGCACCAGCTCCTCGTGGACCGCGCGCGGCGAGTCCCCGTCGAAGTAGAGCACCGCGTCCCGCAGCGGCCGGGTGCGCTGCTGCGGATGGTGCGCGGTGCGCAGTTGGTGCTGCCGGTAGGCGCCGCGCTCGTCCCGCGCGAGCACCGACCCCGCCTCGACGAGCAGCCGGTCGCCGAACCGCCGGTCGACGGTGAACTCCCGCCCGTCGACGGTCCGATGGAGCGGAAAGCCCGCAGAAACGGAGGCAAGCAGCCGCACGGGCACACCGTCCTCGGCGCGCGTGCCACCTTCGACGTGGCTCCCGCCCTCGCCGGGCGTCTGGCTTTCGGCGCGGGGCCCGTCCTCGTCGGGTGTCCGGTCTTCGGTACGGGGCTCGCCCTCGTCGGGCGTGCGGTCTTCGGCGCGGGGCCCGTCCGTGGCGGGTGCTGCGTCCGTGGCGTGCGTTCCGTCCTCGCCGGGCGTTCCGTCCTCGGCGTGCATTCCGTCCGTGGCGTGGGGCTTGTCCTTGGCGTGCGTCCCGTCCTTGGCGTGCGTTCCGCTCTGGGCGCGGGGCCCGTCCGTGGCGGGTGCTGCGTCCTCGGGGTGCGTCCCGTCCTCGGCGCGCGTCCCGTCCCCGGTGTGCCTCTCGCCCTCGGCCCCCGCCCCGTCCCGCCAGGCCCCCCGCTCCCGCAGGAACGCGTACCACCGCCCCTCCCGCAGCACCCCGCCCCCCGGCGTCACGACCGCCCGGAAGCGTCCCGTGTCGCGCTCCGTCGGGATCGTCAGTTCCTCGTCGCGGCCGCTGTGCCGCAGGATGAGGTCGGCCTCGCCCCAGCTGGTGTCGGACACCGTGCCCTCGACCGTCAGGGTGCCGTCCGCGGCCCAGGCGATCCGGTCGGCGATCGGCTGCCGGGTCAGCTCGACGACCAGCTGGCCCAGGTCGTTGGCGGAGGCGCACAGCTCGCGGCCCGCGCGTGACGCGTACCGTCCCGGGGGCAGGGCGAGGGCCGCCGCCAGGGACTTCAGCTTGCCGTCCGGGAGGACCAGGTTGGCCTGCCAGCGGTCGCCGTGCGGGGGCTCGACGCCCTTGGGGGCCAGGTGCGGGGTCGGCGCGACGCCCTCCAGATCGGCGATGCGTACGCGGACGTCGAAGCGGTCGTCCGTCAGCGTGACGGGGTAGTCGAACTCGGCCGCCGCGTGCTTGTGGGTCAGGCGCAGGGCCGTCGGGCGCAGCCGGCCGGGGAGATGGCCGCTGAGGACCACGGACTCCCCGTCCCGGTGATGGGCGTCGACCCGTGCCACGTAATCCTGGATGCGAAGGACAAGGCGCCCCTTGCTGAAGCCGAGGACCAGGCGCAGCCCTTCGCCCAGTTCGCGTACGACGGACTGGGCGGACGAGCCGTCCAGGGGGCGCACGGCCGCCCGCCGCACCGAGCGGTGGCCGGCGACGACCACGCCGAGCAGCCAGTTCCCCGGGCGCCACTTGCCGCCGGTTTTCAGCTGCTCCGGGTCGATCGTCAGCTCGAACCCGGAGAGGTCGTAGCAGTGCAGCTGCTGCCGGGAGTTCTCGGTGGCCTGCGGCGCGGCGACCGTGCGGCAGACGACCTTCCTGAACTGCCCTTTGCTGTGCGCCGACTTGAGGATCGCCGCCTTCACGGAGTGACCGGGGCGCGTCGCCTCCAGGTTGCGTACGTACGCGTATCCGCTGATTCGCAGGAGGCCGTCGTCGCCCCAACCCGCCTCACTCACCCGGGAGATGACCGGCAGCTCCCGCCGCCCGAGCCGGGCCAGCTCCTGCGGCACGCGGATGTGACCGCCCGAGCTCTTCGGGTACGCGGCGCTGCGCCGCAGCACGCCACGGACCTGGAAGGCGCTTCCGTTGCGCTGCTCGAAGGTGAGCAGATCGATCAGGTCCTCGGTGCGTCCTTCGCGTACGAGATGCCATTTGACGCGCAGGGCCACCGGGAGCCCCGCGATGACGCCCGGGTCGGCGCGGCGCACGAACGCGGCGGCGTCCTTCATGAAGGCGGCGCGGTACTCGGGGCCGCCCATCGGCAGGCCCTCCAGGAAGTACACGAAGTCGTCGCGCAGGCAGGACACGTCGTACGTCCTGCGCATCTCGGGGTCGTGCTCGGCGAGGAACTTGCTGACGTGCGCGCAGGCGGCGATGCGGTCGCGGACACCCTTGACGTCGGTGCGCCGCCGGGTGATGGAACCCTCGCGCACCCGCCAGTAGTAGACGTGGTCGGACAGGACGTCCACGGCGCCCGCGAGGAAGTGCGCGGGGATCATGACGGGGGTGTCCTCGTAGAGCTTGCCCTCGGGGAAGGTGAAGCCGTGCCGGTCCCAGAAAGCGCGGCGGAAGACCTTGTTCCAGGCGACGCGGTCGGCGAGCAGGTCCAGATCACGGCTGATGTGGGTGCGCGAGCGCGGCTCGGTCAGCCATTTGTACTGCCAGGCCTGTTGCCGCCCGCGTTCGTTGAGCCGCCAGACGTTGCCGCTCGCGAAGTCGGACCCGGTGGAGTCCAGGCTTGCGGTCATCCGCGCGTACGCGTCGTGCGGCACGATGTCGTCGCTGTCGACGAACGCCAGGTACTCGGCGGTCGGGTTCGCATGCCGCACCCCGGTGTTGCGGGCCGCGCTGAGCCCCGCGTTCGGCTGGCGCACATAGACGAACCGCGGATCCTTCGCGGCGAACTCGCGGGCGATCCACGGGCTGCCGTCCGTCGAGCCGTCGTCGACGAGCACGGCCTCCAGGTCGGCCATGGTCTGCCCGGCGATCGACTCCAGGCACTCTTCCAGAAACTCTTCGACGTTGTAGATGGGCACGACCACGCTGAGACGGGGCTGCACGGCGACCGGCCTTTCGTACGCTCCCGGGGATGGGAGTAAGCAGGGGAGCAATCATGGGAGTACGGGCGTATTCATACCTTTTGCCCCCTTCGGGCCCCTTCTCGTCAATCCCTTTGCCTTCCTTCACTCCAATGAGTGAGGCAGGGTCTTCGACAGGCCGTGTCCGGCTGGCTACCGTCAGTGCCCATGTCGCGCTTCTCGGTTGTCGTCCCCGCCCATCGCGTCCAGGGCTACCTGCGGGAATGCCTGGACTCCGTGCTTGACCAGAGCTTCGGTGACCTGGAGCTGATCGTCGTGGACGACGCGTCGCCCGACGCCTCCGCGGCGATCGCCGCGGAGTGTGCGGAGCGCGACCCGCGCGTGCAACTCGTCCGCGCCCCCGCGCAGGCCGGACCCGGCCCGGCCCGCAACATCGGCGCGGACCGCGCCACCGGGGACTATCTGCTCTTCCTCGACGGCGACGATCTGCTGCTGCCGGGCGCCCTTGAGGCGATCGCGGCCGCCCTCGACCGGTCCGGCGACCCGGACGTGCTGCTCACAGGACACGACCGCGTCGACTGGTGGGAGAACGTGCGCGCGGGCGGCGACGACCCGGCCGGCGACCCCCTGGCCGTCACCGTGGCCGCCTGGAACCGTGTCTTCCGGCGCGTCTTCTGGCAGCGCCACCGCCTGACCTTCAGCGACGGGCCGTACGAGGACGTGATCCCCGTACACCGCGCGATCCTCACGCCGGGCGCCCGCGTCGCCGCACTCGACGAGCCCTGTGTGCGCTGGCGCGAGCGGCGCGGCGGCAGCTTCGCCAAGTCCCCGGGGCGGGCGCACTTCGCGGTCGTCGGGCGCTACGAAGAGCTGCTCGCCGCCGCCGACCCGGCGGGCCGCGAGCGGCTCCTGCCGCATGCCGCCGCGCATCTGCTCGCCGTGCTCGACGACCCCGGCCGCATCGCGCCGGGCGACCGCCGCGACTTCTTCCGCGCGGCGTCCCGCCTGTACCGCACCTACGCGGCCGCGCCGCCCGCCGGTGCGGGCGAGAAGGCCCTGGCCGCCGCCTCGTTCGCCGCCCACGAGGCGCAGCGCAAGCGGGAGTCCCGGCGCGAGGGCGTCGTCCGGCAGCTCAAGCGCCAGAAGAAGAAGCTCCGCGCCCGCGCCATGCGCGTCACCTACCGCACCGACCTGAGGCGCCCCCTCGACCCGCGGCTCGCGGTGTACGGCGCGTACTGGAACCGCGGCATCTCCTGCAACCCGGCCGCCATCCACGCCAAGGCCCGCGAAATCGCCCCGCACATCAAGGGGGTGTGGGTCGTGTCGAGCCGCAACAAGCACCGGGTGCCCGCCGGTGTCGAGTACGTCATCGAGGGCTCCCGGCGCTACTGGCAGACGATGGCCCGCGCCACCTACCTGATCAACAACTCCAGCTTCCCCGGCGGCTTCACCAAACGCCCCGGCCAGGTCTACCTCCAGACCCACCACGGAACCCCGCTCAAGAAGATGGGCCTCGACCAGCGCCGCTACCCGGCGGGCACACACGGCATCAGCTTCCAGAAGGTCCTCGACCACACCGACCAGTGGGACCTCAGCCTCTCCGCCAACCCGCACTCCACGGAGATCTGGGAGCGGGTCTACCCCTCGACGTCGTACGAGGCCCTGGAGACCGGCTATCCGCGCAACGACGTCTACTTCACGGCAGGGGAGAGTGAAGTCGCCTACATCCGCGAGGCGTTGGGGGTCGCGGACGGCCGGACGGTGCTGCTCTACGCGCCCACCCACCGCGACTACCAGAAGGGCTTCCTGCCCCGCGTCGACCTGGAGCGCTTCGTGCGCGCGCTCGGCCCCTCGTACGTGGTGCTCGTGCGCGCCCACTACTTCTACGGCGCCGAAGCGGGCCTGCGCGCTCACCCCCAGCTCATCGACGTCACCGGGCACGCACGCGTGGAGGAGCTGTGCCTGGCCGCCGACGCCCTGGTCACGGACTACTCGTCGCTGATGTTCGACTACGCCTGCCTGGACCGCCCGATCATCACGTACGCCCCCGACTGGCAGGCGTACCGGCTGGCCCGGGGGACCTACTTCGACCTGCTCTCCGGGCGGCCGGGCGAGACGCCGGGGGCCGTGGCCACCACCGAGAAGGAGCTCACGGACCTCTTCCGCGGCGGCGGCTGGGACACGGCCGAGGCGACGGAGCTGCGCGCGGCGTTCCGGGCGCGGTTCTGTCCGTACGACGACGGGGGCGCCGCCGAGCGGGTGGTGCGGCGGCTGTTCCTCGAAGGTCAGGCGCCCCGCTCGTAGGGGGAACGCACGGGGAAGTACGCCGTCAGGAACGCGCGGATGGCGAGCGCCATCTCCTCGTCGGACAGTTCGCTGTCCGGGGACTCGCCGATGCAGAAGGCCGTCTGGTTGCGGGACTGCAGCAGTTGGCCGAGGCGGGTGTGGTCCGCGCGCCGCCCGATGTCCACGAAGTCGTACGCGATGTCCCCCGGCACCGCGCGGCCGGTGAGATACGCGTAGTGGTGGTGCAGGGACGACACGAGCGCGAGGTCGCCGTTCGAGCGGAAGCGGCTGCGGGCGGTGGCCTCGAGCTCGTCCGCGAACCGTTCCGTGAGCTCGGCGAGCACGCCGCGGTGCAGGGCGTAGGGCGCGTGGAAGAAGCTGTGGGTCGCCGTCCTGCCGAACTCGCGGCGCAGCAGCTCGCGGTTGTTCTTCGCCGCCGCCAGATAGCCCTCGTCGTCCGGCGACACCGGGAGGGCGGGCACGGACGCCGTCGACCAGAAGAAGCGGGCGGTGCCGGAGCTGAGGAAGAAGGTGTCCGGGGTGGTGGGGCGGCCCAGGAACATGTCGTCGTTGAAGTAGAGGAAGTGCTCCGACAGGCCCTCGATGCGGTGCAGTTGGCTCTCGATGGAGTGCGAGTTGAAGGTGGGGAGCGCGGCGTCCGGGTCGGCGAAGAGATCGCGGTGGTCGACCACCGTCACGTCCGGGTGGTCCGTGTTCAGCCAGGAGGGCGTCTGGCCCGCCGTGACGAGGTAGATGTGCCGGATCCACGGGGCGTACATCGCCAACGAGCGCAGTGAGTAACGGAGTTCGTCGCGGTTGCGGAAGCGGACCGCGCCGTGGTCCGCGGACGAGCCGTCGTCGGGGCCGCCGAGCGTGGCCTCGCGGCGGGCGCGCCACTCGGGGTCGGAGTCGTCGACCCAGGTGTAGACGGCGTCGATGGGGAAGTCGACGTCTCTCATGAGGAGTTGGGAGAAGACGTCGAGGGTCGGGTAGGTGCGGTCGGCGACGCGCAGGGTCGCGGTGGGGGCGAGCGAGGGGAGTTCGGTCCCGGCGAGGGTGGTGCCGAAGGGGGCGCGGCGGGTGTCGGACCCGGGGTCGAGGCGCGGCCAGAATGCCACCGTGCAGGCCTGGCCGACGCCGTGCCGCAGGGAGAGCGTCGTCGTGGTCACCGGCTTGAAGACCCGGACGCCCGCGACCTCGCCGATGCGGTCGAGGCGTTCGGCGAGCACCACTCCGGGGGCCGCGTCGCGCGGGTTGACCAGCTCGGCGTAGACGGGCCGGCCGTGCAGGGACTCGGCGAGCGCCTTGAGGGCGCCGTCGCGCTCGTCGTCGGCCACGGCGATGGTGTGCGCGGTGCCGGCGTCGCGGACCAGGACGTACGGGATGTCCTGCGCCTCCAGGGCGGTGGCGGTGAGTTCGAGGTTCCAGTCGGCCATGTCGGGCGCGAGCACGTCGTCGCGCCGCTCGGCCAGGCGGCCCACCGAGCGGATGAGCGGTCCGCCGGTCTCGGCGGCGGCGATCTCGTCCTCGCGGGCGCGCTCGTCGGCGTCCGGGGCGGCGTCCAGGGTGTACGGGGTGGTCGGGCGGAAGCCGCTGCCGCCGGACGCGACGCCGAGCGCCACCCGGTCCGCCCGGTCGCGCAGCCGCTCGGGGGCGCCACGGCGGGCCACGAGCCGGGAGTACAGCTCCTGCCAGCGCGCGGTGACCTCGGCGGAGGAGAAACGGGCGTAGACGCCTTCGCGCGCGGCACGGGCGTAGGAGCGCCGGGTCTCCGGGTCTCCCATCAACTCGGCCATGGCGGCTGCCAGTTCACGTACCTCGCCGGGCGGTACGAGCAGTCCGTCCACGCGGTGCCTGACGATCTCGGCGGGCCCGGTCAGGACGTCGTACGCGACGACGGGCACGCCGGCCGCGAGCGCTTCGAGCAGCACCAGCGGGAACGCCTCGTTGTGCCCGGCGGTCATCAGGCTGAGCCCCGCCTTGGCCCACTCGGCGGCCATGTCCTGGCAGGGACCCAGGAGTTCGACGCGGTCCTGCAGGCCGAAGCCGTCGACCAGGCGGCGCAGCTGCTGCTCGCGGTGGCCGCCGCCGAAGATCCGCAGCGTCCAGTCGGGATAGGCGTCGGCCAGCTCGGCGAAGGCCCGTACGGCGTGGTCGACGCGCTTCTCGCCGGTGAGCCGCGCGGCCATGACGATGACCTTGCTCTCGCCGTCGGCGCGCGGCCGGAAGCCGTCGGGCACCGCGTTCGGGATGACCGCGAGCTCGGGGGCGGTGGCGCCGAGGGACTCCGCGATCCAGTCACGGGTGCGGTCGGTGAGGGCGACCAGGGCGTCCAGGCGCGGCGCGTGAAGCAGCAGGGGCTCGCCGGAGGGGCCGCGGCGCTGCGTCGGGCGGTGCTCCTGGTGCACGGTGACGACGTGGGCGGGGACCAGCTCGACGGCGGCGGCCATCAGGGCGGGCGTGGTGGTGACCAGGACGTCGGTGTCCAGCGTTGCGAGGGCGGCGGCCATCTCGACGTCGGAGAGCCGGTCGAACGCGGGCTCCCAGTCCGGCCTGATCAGCTCGCTGGGCAGCGCGGCGAGCGTCCGGCACGCCGCGTCGTCCAGGCGCGAACCGCGCACCGGCCGCTCGGGGGTGGCGCTGCGGTCCACCAGATAGCGGACGGGGAGGCTGCGGGCCTCGGGGAAGAACGGCTCGGGGCGGGTCCGGAAGACGGAGATGACCTCGACGTCGTGCCGGTCCGCCAGATGCTGCGCCTGGGTGTAGGTGGCCAGCTCGGTGCCGCCCATCTCGTCGCCCCAGCCGAGGAGGTACGTGATCTTCATGAGGTCTCCTGAGTGGGGTCCGGTCCGGACCCCGTCATGACGCCTGATCCGTGATGTCCCAGCAAGTGACCGCGAACGCCCCGGACTTGGTGAAGTGCGCGTGCGCCCGGACCAGGGCGCCGCCGGGCAGGGCGAAGACGCGGAAGGGGGTGGGGAAGGCGGTGGCGGGATCGCGTACGTCGTGGAGCCGGCGCCCCAGCGGCAGCGGGCCCTCGCCCGCGTCCGTGTCTTCGCCCTCCACGTGGAAGTCCCACACCCACTGGCCGGGGCTCGCCCCCGCCATCTCCCCGAGCGGCAGCCGGAAGCTGAACTCGGCGCCCTCCCACAGCGCCCCCACGGGGACGGTGACCCCGTCGCGCCGCCGCACCGCCCTCGCCCGCCAGCGCCGCCCCGCCGCCGTCCTGACGAGTCGCCCGTGCACGGTGATGCCGTCGCCGCCGGGCACGAACCGCACCAGCTCGGCACGCGGCCGCGACCGGGTCACCTGCAGCACGGCACGGCCGCTGCGGCAGCGGACGATGCGGATGAGCGTGCCGGTACGGGGGTTGGGGGCATGGAGGACGGTCGGCGTGGGCGGCAGGGCGGCGCCCCCGTCGATCCCGATGCCGCGCCGCCGCACCCGCCCCCGGGTATCGGCCGTGACCAGCGTCAGCCGCCAGACGCCGTCACCGAGGCGGGGCGAGCCCGCGGGGCCGCCGCTCGCCTCGTCGAGTACGTCGCGCAGCGTCGCCGTCCCGGTGAGCAGCGGCCCCCCGTCGGTGTGCCGCTCGAAGGCGAGCGGTACGCGGAAGCGCCGGTGTCCGCGCGACACCAGAAGATGCGCGCGTTCGATCCGCTCCCCGTCAGGGGCGGCGACCGCGAGGTTGAGCGTGCGGCTGTCCCGCAGCGAGAGGTGTACGGGAGGCGGAAGCAGCTCCGTCCGCCCGGTGGCGCGGCCCGCCGCGGCACGCTCCACGCGGAAGCGGGTCGTCCGTGCGGTGGCGAGGAACCGCCTGAACCGAATGTGGCGCATTGCACCACTTTGCCCGATGTTCACTCGCGGGCTCGGCGTGGCCGCGTACGGGTCACCCGGGTGGCGCAGGGGGGCGTGACCGGGCCGGGGGTGAGTGGGATAGGCACCCCAATGATCATTTCCCGTACGCGGCTTCGGCTGTCGCCGCACCTCCCTGCATCCCTTGCCCCGAGCCCCGGTCCCTTGCTCACCCGGCAGCGCGGGCACAGCAAGCGCGGCCGGAGTCCCGACGCACCCCGCGTCGACTCCCTCACCGGCCTTCGCTTTCTCGCCGCCCTCGCCGTCTTCGCCCACCACTTCACCGGACTCGGCGCCCAAGGCGGCGTCGCCCACGCGCCGCTGCTCTTTCCCTACTCCACGATGGGCGTGCACGGCGTCGGGTTCTTCTTCGTCCTTTCCGGCTTCCTGCTCACCTGGGGGCACCGCCCCGGCACCCGCGCCGGCCTCTTCTACTGGCGCAGGATCGGCCGCATCTGGCCCGCGCACCTGGCCGCCACGGTGCCCTGCGTCCTGGTCTTCTACTTCTGGGGCGGCGTCCCGACGGACCTCTTCAGCTCCGTCGCCTCGCTGTTCCTCGTGCAGGGCTGGTTCCCCGGCGTCGTCCCGACCCTGCCGGGCAACCCCGTCTCCTGGACCCTCGGCGTCGAGGCCTTCTTCTATCTGCTCTTCCCCTGCGCGATCCGCGCCGCCCTGCGGCACCGCACCCGCACCCTGGCCCTCGTCGCTGCGGCGGGCCTCGCCGCGATGTGGGTGCTCAACTGGTGGGCGGACAGCCACCTTCCGGCCCACACCGCCGAGTGGGTCATGCGGCATCCGGTGGCCCGGCTGCCCGAGTTCGCCGCCGGGATGGTCTGCGCGCTCGCCCTGCGCCGGGGGCATCGACTCCGGCTCGAACCGCCCGCCGTCGTCGCCACCTTCGCCGTGTACACCGCCGCGTACTGCCACCGCGAGACCTGGGCGTGGCCGCACCTCGCCGACCAACTCGGCTTGACCGTCCGGCCGTTGGCCGCCGTCTTCGCCGCCCTCCTCATCACCGCGTACGTCCAGCGTGAGCTGACCGGCCGCAGGGGCTGGCTCTGCTCCCGCCCCATGGTGCTGCTCGGGCTCTGGTCGTACGCCTTCTATCTGCTGCACCAGACCCTCAACCGGCTGTACATCGAGGCCTGGGACCGGCCGCAGCCCGAGAACTCCGCCCTGTTCACCCTGATCGGCGTCGCCGCCGTGGCGACCGCGCTGTCCTGGGCGATGTACACGTACGTCGAGGAACCGGCGAGGAAGTGGTGGGCCCGGCACACACCACGCCGGCTGACCGCCAAGCGGGCCTCCGCGGCGGTCAGTTGACGGAGTGACCCTTTGGGTGGATACGCGTTGAACGCGGGCACATCGAACAATCCCTGAGTCGAAGAATCCCTGAGCCGAACAATCCCTGAGTCGAAGAATCCCTGAGCCGAAGATCCCTGTGCTGGAGGAGACGTGCACCAGTCCGCGTACGAACAGATGGAACTCTGCGTCGAGCAGTACATGCCCAAGGGGAAACGTCACCGGGTGGTCGACCTCGGGGCCCGGATCTCCGACGGGCAGACCCGCACCCACAAGGCCCTGCTCGAAGGGCACGACACGGAGTACGTGGGCGTCGACGTGCTCGACGGCCGCAATGTCGACTCGGTGATGACCAAGCCGTACTGCATCCCCGTCAAGTCCCGCAGCGCCGACTTCCTCATCTCCGGGCAGGCCTTCGAGCACATCCCCTTCTTCTGGGCGACGATGCTGGAGATCGCCCGCGTCCTGAAGCCGAACGGCATCGCCTTCGTGACCGCGCCGTCGCGCGGCCATGTGCACGACGCGCAGGACTGCTGGCGTTACTACCCCGACGGATTCCGTGCCCTGGCCGCGTACACCCGGCTCGAACTCCGCGAGGCCTACACGGACTTCCCGCCGATGAAGGGCATCCGCCACGCCTACGGAAGGATCGACGCCAAGCACGCCTACTGGGGCGACTCCGTCGGCGTCTTCCAGCGGCCCGAGCGCTACCCGAGGCTGACGATGGCCCTGGTGCGGTCCACGACGAGGTGGTGGGCGAACAAGGTCGGCGGCGTCGAATCCGTCCCGCTGCCCAAGCCCCTCGAGGGCCGCGCACACTGCGGAAGGCCGAAGGTGGTGGCCCCGCGCGCGGGGGACGAACAGCCTGTATCGGCACCAAGTCAAGCCAGCTGACACCAGGTTGACGAAATGTGACATCACGGATGAGTCGCGCGTACTGTCCGCTCCCATGGCATGGCGACGCGCAGTGAACGGTGCTCTCAAGCAACTGACCGGATACCAGCTCACCCGCAACCCGGTGCCGGCCCAGCGGCCGACCGCGCCGGGCGCGGCGAAGCCGGCTCCGGCCTCGAAGTCGAAGGCCCTGAAACTCCCCGCGGACTACGACGACGAGGCGAAGGGCATCATCCGTGCGGTGAAGCCGTACACGATGACCTCTCCCGAACGGCTGAACGCCTTCATCCTGGCGACCCGGCACGTCGTCCGGCACGGCATCCCCGGCGACATCGTCGAGTGCGGTGTGTGGCGCGGCGGTTCGATGCAGGCCTGCGCCAAGACGCTGCTCGCCGCCGGTGACACCGAGCGCGACCTGTACCTCTTCGACACGTACGAGGGCATGACCCCGCCCACCGAAGAGGACCTGCGCCGGGACGGCAAGTCCGCGGAGGAGCTGCTCAAGGTGCAGGGCAAGGGCCGGCCGATCTGGGCGGTCGCCTCCCTCGACGACGTCAAGTCGGGCTTCGCGAAGGTGCCGTACCCCGAGGAGCGCGTCCACTACGTCCAGGGAAAGGTCGAGGAGACCGTCCCGCGCGAGGCGCCCGAGAAGATCTCGATCCTGCGCCTCGACACCGACTGGTACGCCTCCACCCAACACGAACTGGAGCACCTCTACGGCCGGTTGGTCAGCGGCGGCGTACTGATCATCGACGACTACGGCTACTGGCAGGGGTCGCGCCAGGCGGTCGACGAGTTCCTGGACAAGACCGGCGAGCGGCTGCTTCTGCTGCGCATGGACGAGGGGCGGATCGCCGTCAAACCCTGAACCGGACACACCTGTCATCGAGCCCCGTACCCGCAGGCCAACCGGCCGCGGGCACGGGGCTCGACGCGCGATCACTCGAATGGCTCGCGGCGGGTGACCCGTGAGGGCGGCCGTTGTTAACCAGTAGGTCCCCCGCAGGACGCGCAGCCGTGCCCGACAGTTCTCCGGAAGGAATGTGCGCAGCGCATGACACCCCGACTCACCGTCGTCGTCCCCGTCTACAACGTCGAGGAGTTCCTCGACTCCTGCCTACGGTCACTGGCCGAGCAGACCATGCCGGACCTCGAAGTGGTCATGGTCAACGACGGTTCCACCGACGGGAGTCCACGCATCGCCCGCGAGTTCGCCGCGCGGGACGGGAGATTCAGGCTGGTCGAGCAGGAGAACGCGGGGCTCGGCGCGGCCCGCAACGCGGGGGTCAGAACGGCGCGCGGCACCTTTCTGGCGTTCGTGGACAGCGACGACATTGTGCCGCCCGACGCGTACGAACGGATGCTGGCGGCGCTCCAGGAGTCGGGCTCGGACTTCGTCACCGGCAACGTCCACCGGCTGCGGTCCGACGGCGTGCGCAGGCAGTCCCCGATGTTCCGCAAGACGATGGAGACGGACCGCAGCGGCACCCACGTCACCCGCGACTGGGGTCTGCTCGGCGACCGCATCGCCTGCAACAAGGTCTTCCGCAGGACCTTCTGGGACCGGCACGACCTCTCCTTCCCGGAGGGCGTCCTGTTCGAGGACACCCCCGTGACGATCCCCGCCCACTTCCTCGCCGACGCCGTCGACGTGCTCAAGGACCCCGTCTATCTCTGGCGCGACCGCGACGGCTCCATCACCAACGGCCGCACCAGCCCGCGCGCCGTCCGCGACCGCACCGCCGCCGTCCTCGCGGCGAGCGGCTTCCTCGCCGGGAAGGCGGCGGAGACGGCGGGGACACCGGAGGGGGAGAGCTGGGCCGAGGCCAAGGGGCGCTACGACCGGACGGTGTTCTCCGGGGACCTGTGGCTGTTCATGGAGGCCCTGCCGCACGGCGACGCCGAGTACCACGAGGCCTTCCTCGACCACGCCAACGCCTTCCTCGCCACCGTCGACCGTTCGGTCGTGGACGCGCTGCCGCTCGCCCTGCGCGTCAGGTGGTGGCTCGTACAGCAGCGCCGCGCCGGCGACTTGATGGCTTTCATGGCGTACGAGAAGTCCAACCCCGGAGCCTTCCGGGTCCGCGGTCTGCGCCGGCGCCGGGCCGACTACCCCGGGATCGACGGCCTGCCGCGCGAGACGGTCACCCTCAAGCGCTCCGACGTGCCGCTCACCGCACAGCTCACGCACGCCGCGTGGGACGACGAAGGACTGCTGCGGCTCAAGGGCTTCGCGTACATCCGCAATCTGCCGGCCGGGCGGATCGGCGCACGGGCCAGGGCCGCCTGGCTGCGGTCGGGGCGGCGGCGGGTCCTGCCGCTGAAGCTGCGCACGGTGCGGGCGCGCGAGGCGACGTACCGCTCCAAGCAGGGTCTGCACAGCTACGACCGGTCCGGGTTCGAGACGGTCGTCGACCCGAGGAGGATCGTCACCAAGCGGCGCAGCACCACCTGGAACGTGGAGATGGGCGCGGTCAGCGGGCTCCTGCCGCGCACAGGGCCGGTCAGGATGAGCGGTGTTCCGGCGCTGCCCGTGCGGTATCTGGAGGACTTCCTGCGGGTGGCCGTCACGCACAGCAAGGGGCGGCTGCGGCTGCGCACCGAGCGGGTGGCGGCGCGGCTCGTCGCGCACGAGGGCTGCGGTGGTGCCGTCCGGTTGCACGGGCGGCTCGCGGCGGGCGAGTCCCAGGCCATCGACTCCGTACGCGTCGAGAACTGGCACACCAAGGAGGCACACGACGTCCCGGCCGTGGTGAACGGCAGGGATTTCAGCGCTGATGTGCCGCTCGGCCTCTTCCTGCCCGAGGTGGACGAGCGCACCGGCGAGCCGCGCAAGGCCGACCCGTGGGGCGTCGCGGTGATCCGCGGCGGCGAGGAGCGCACCCCGCTGGCCACCCGCCCCGAGGTGGCGCCGGGGCGGTACAGCCTGCGGCCGGGGCGTGAACTCCTCGTCCTCGCCAACAGGTCGGGCAACCTGGAGCTGCGCGACCAGACCGTGCGGCCGCTCGTCGACAGCGTGACCTGGGACGGCGCACTCGTCCTCGAAGGCAGCCACCCGGGCGAAGAGCCCCGCACCAGGGAGCTTGTCCTCGTCCACGGCGGCCACGGCGACGAGGCCGTCCTTCCGGTGCGGATCGACGGCGGCCGGTTCACCGCGGCCCTGCGCCCGGAGGCCGTCCGTGGCCACGCGGGCGCTCTGCCGCTCGCCGAGGGGCGCTGGAACCTCTTCCTGCGCGAGCCGGGCGAGAGCGACCCCGATGAGTACACCCCGGTGTGCGTGGCGCCCGGCACCTACCGCGGGCTTCCGCTCACCCGCACCCTGTCCGGCCGTGAGATCACCCTGAAGCGGCACGCCCAGGACGGCCTGCACCTGCGCTCCGGATCCGCGCTGCCCCTGGCCGACCGGGGCGGACCCCGGCAGCGGCGGCTGCGCGATGCGTACGCGGCACAGCGCGGCGGGCCGCTGCGGGACGCCGTCCTGTACGCCAGCTTCGACGGACGCCAGTACTCCGACTCGCCCCGCGCCATCCATGAGGAACTGGTGGGCCGCGACGCCGAGTTGGAGCACCTGTGGGTGGTGCGCGACCAGCAGGTCGACGTGCCCGAGAGCGCACGGCCGATCGCCATGTGGAGCGCCGACTGGTACGAGGCACTTGCCCGCTGCCGCCACATCGTGACCAACACCCAGCTGCCCGACTGGTTCGAGCGCGCCGAAGGGCAGTTCGTCGTGCAGACCTGGCACGGCACCCCGCTCAAGCGCATCGGCCGCGACCTGGCGGGACACGCGTCCGGGGACGCCGCCTACATGGCGACGCTGCCCGCCCGCGCCGCCCAGTGGAGCGTCCTCGTCTCCCCGAACCGCTTCTCGACGCCCCTGCTGCGCGGCGCCTTCGGCCACACCGGCGCGGTCCTGGAGTGCGGCTACCCCCGCAACGACCTGCTGCACGCCGTCGACCGCGAGAAGGTCGCCGCGTCCGTACGCGAACGGCTCGGCATCCCCGAGGGCAGACGCGTCGTTCTGTACGCGCCGACCTGGCGCGAGAACCAGCCCAAGAAGGGCGGCCGTTACGGCCTCGACCTGCAGATCGACCTGGCCGCCGCCGAGAGCGCCATCGGCGACGACCAGGTGCTCCTCGTGCGCAGGCACTACCTGGTGGGCGGCACCGTCCCCGAGTCCGACTTCGTCCGCGACGTCACGCGCTACCCGGACGTCGGCGAACTCCTCCTGATCAGCGACGTGCTGGTGACGGACTACTCGTCCCTGATGTTCGACTTCGCGCAGACCGGCCGCCCCATGCTCTTCCACACCTACGACCTCGACCACTACCGCGACACCCTGCGCGGCTTCTACTTCGACTTCGCGGCGCAGGCCCCGGGTCCGCTGCTCACGACGGGCGACGAGGTGATCGAGGCGCTGCGCGACCCGCGGGCTGCCACCGCCGCGTACGCCGACGCGTACGACAGATTCCGCGAGGTCTTCTGCGACCTGGACGACGGGCACGCGGCCGCCGGTGTCGTGGACGCCATGCTCGCCGGTGCCGTGCGCGGGGACGGCCTGCCCGAGGGAGGCCGCGCATGAGCACGCCCGATCTGCATGACGTCAGCTGTGTCGTCGTCGCCGGCGGCAGCGCGGCCGCACTGAAGGCCTCCGTGCGGTCCGTCGTCGGCCAGTCGATGGCGGGCGTCGAGGCCGTCGTCGTCGACCCCGGCACCGAGCCCGTGGTGAGCGAGGCGGCCGCCGCACTCGCCGCCGACCACCCGCACCGGGTACGCCTCGTGCCCGCCGACGGCGACCTGTCCATGGGGGCGGTGCGCAACCTCGGGCTCGACGCGGCACGCGGCCGGTACGTGATGGTTCTCGGCGCGGGCGAACGCCTCCAGGCGCACGCCTGCCGCAACCTCTTCGATGCGGCACGCACCACCGGCGCCGACCTGGTGGCGGGGCGCTGGACGCGGCTCATGGGAAGCGGCAAGAAGGAACGCGGCCCCGACTGGCAGGCTCAACTGCACGCCAGGACAAGGGTGGTGCACGACCTCGCCGACGCCCCCGAACTCGTCGTCAGGGACTCCCTGCTCACCGGGTTCTGCGTCCGCCGAGAGATTCTCGAACGGACGTCACTTCGGTACGCGGACGACCTCGCCCACAGCGAGGTCCTCTTCGGCGTCCGGGCCGCGCTCGCCGTCAAGGGCGTCGCCCTCGTGCCGAACCTGATCACCACCCGCCGTGCGGCTCCCGCCCCGGCCCGCGAGACCCCCGCCCTCGCGGAGGCCAACGCCCGCGTCGCCGCGCTCCTGATCGGCCTCGGCCGCCTCGACCTCTGCGACCGGCGCGAGCGGGCCTTCCTCGGCGACCATGTGCTGCCGTGCGCGCGGACGTTCCCGCGGCTCACCGCCGAGCAGCGCCACGAGACGGCATCCGCGCTCGCCCCGCACCTGAAGGGCAGCGTGGAGCTGCGCGCCCTGGACGAGCTCGCCCCGGTGGAGCGGGTGTGCGTACGGCTGCTCGCGGAGGGCGACACGGAGGGTGTCCTCGCGGCGGCGTACGCGCTCGCCAGGCCGGGGACGGTGGTCTCGGAGCTGACCGAGCGCGACGGCAAGGTCTGCTGGCGGGCCGACGGCCTCGACGACCCACGCGTGCGCGAGGTGCTCGACGTGACGGAACTCGGCCACCAGCACCGGCAGTTGAGCGACGTGCGGCTCCTCAACCGCCTCACCCGATGCGCGGTCGAGGGCGCCGAAGCGGTCCTCGAAGGCCGGGTCGTGCTGCCCGCCGAGCTGCTCCCGGAGCGCCCGCCGCTCACCGCACGGCTCCACGTCCGGGCACGCGGCACGGCACGGCGGGGCTTTCGCGTACCCGTCGAGGAGGTGCGCCACGACGGCGGTGCGATCGTCTGGCGGGCCAGGGTCCGGCTCACCGGCGGCCTGCGCGAACTCGGCACCGGTGACCGCGTGTGGGAGCCGCAGCTTCAACTGACGGCGGGTGCCCAGGACTTGACCACCGAACTCGTCGCCGAGCGGGAGACCGTGGGCCAGAGCCCGGGGATCACCGTCACCGGCGGCAACAAGGTGGAGCTGCGCCCGCACCCCCGCGACCGGGCCACCCGCGTCCTGCGCGCGGCACTGCACTACGCCACGCACTTCCGCCCCGCCCGCAAGCTGAAACTGCGGATCCGCGCCCTGCGCAAGAGGCTCGACCGGCTCGGCACGCAGCCCGTCAAGATCCGCTTCTACCGGCAGGTGCTGCGACGGCTCCCCGTCAGCAAGGGCTCGGTGGTCTTCGAGAGCCACATGGGCAAGTGCTACGGCGACAGCCCGCGCGCCGTCCACCAGGAGATCCTCGACCGGGGGCTGCGGCTCCGCTGCACCTGGTCGTACGCGAAGTCACCCGACGGATTCCCCAAGTCGGCCCGGCTCGCCCGCCGTTGGTCCTACCGCTATCTGTGGGCCCTCGCCCGCGCCGAGTTCTGGATCGACAACCAAGGCTTCCCGCACGCCCTGGAGAAGCCCCGCCACACCACGTATCTGCAGACCTGGCACGGCTCCGCGTACAAACGGATGGGCTTCGACGAGGCGCGCGTCAAGACGCAGAACGCACCCCGGCGCGCCCGGCTGCAGCGCGCCGTCGACCGCTTCGACCACTTCCTGGTGCGCTCCGAGCACGACGTGAACACCCTCGCCCGCGCCTACGGCATCCCCGAGGAGCGGCTGCTGCGCTGCGGCTATCCGCGCAACGACCGGCTCGTCGCCGCGCGCGCCGCGGACGAGACGTCGGGCCGCTTCCCGCGCCCGGCCACGGCCGTCGCACTCGGCATCCCCGACCACAAGACGGTCGTTCTCTACGCGCCGACCTTCCGCGGCCTGCCCAAGGGCAATAAGCCTGTACAACTCCCCCTGGACGTACGGAAGTTCGCCGACCGCTTCGGCGACACCCACGTACTCCTGGTGCGCGCCCACTACATGGAGGCCGCGAGCCTCCCCGTGTGCCCGCCCGGCACCGTCGTCGACGTCTCCGCCCACCACGACGTCAGCGAACTGCTCTGCCTCGCCGACGTCCTGGTGACCGACTACTCGTCGATCATGTTCGACTTCGCGCTCCTCGACCGTCCGCTGGTGCACTTCACCCCGGACCTCGACGCGTACGCGGCCGAGCGGGGCAGCTACTTCGCGCTGCGGGACGACGCGGGCGGACCCGTGGTCGAGACGCAGGAGGAGCTGCTGCGGACGCTCGCCACGCTGAAGCAGACCGACGGGGCGTGGGCCGACGCCCGGCGGACGTTCGCGCGGCGCTTCGGCGCGTACGACAAGGGGCGGGCCGCCGCGGACGTGGTGGACGCCCTGTTCGGGGAGCGGTTCGGGAACACGAAAGACGCAGCCAAGGGGGCCGGCACATGACCACCACGACCACGTCCGCGGAGCGCGGCCGCGACCTCTTCCTCGTCGCGAACACCGTCGACGAACTCGGCGGAGTCACCGCCTGGGCCCACCAGATGGCCCGCCTCTTCACGGCCGGCGGCCACCGGGTGCACGTCATCGGCGTCCACGAGGCCGAACTGAAACTGGTGCTCCCCGACGACCTCGGCTACCCCGTCACCAGCCTCTACCGCGAACACCCCCCGACACCGCGCCCCGTACGCGGTATCGGCCGCCTCAACGTCGTGGCGTGGCGCCGCGAATCGGCGCGGATCGCCGCCAAGAAGCGGACGGTCGACCGGCTCTCCGGGCTCTTCCGCGCCGCGCGCCCCGGAGCCGTCGCCATCGTCACGCAGGTCTGGCCGATGGGGTGGATCAGGGAGGCGGACACCGCGGGCCTGCGCATCATCGGCATGAGCCACGAGTCGTACGCCTACACCCGCGCCTGCCACCGCTATCGCTCGGTCAAGCGCAACTACCCCTCCGTGGACCGCTGGCTCGCGCTCACCCAGGAGGACGCCGACGACTGGATCGCCGACGGCATGCACAACGTGGGAGCGATGCCCAACGCCCTTGCCCATCTGCCCGAAGTCCCTTCGCAGCGCCGCCAGAAGGTGGTGTGCAGCATCGGCAGGCTCGCCGACCAGAAGGGCGTCGACATGCTCGTCGACACCTGGGCCCTGGTCGCCCCGCAGCGCCCGGACTGGACGCTGCGGATCTATGGCGCGGGCGCGGACGAGGCCGACCTCAGGCGCCAGTGCACGCGCCTCGGCCTCGACGGTTCGGTGCAGTGGATGGGCCGCACCGGTGATGTGCCGGGTGTGCTCGCGCAGAGCTCGGTCTTCGTGCAGTCCTCGCGCGGGGAGGGTTTCCCGCTTGCCCTGATGGAGGCGATGGCCAGTGCGGTGCCGTGCGCTGCCTTCGACTGCGCACCCGGCGTCCGGGAGATCGTCCGGGACGGCGAGGACGGTTTGCTTGCCCCCGCCGGTGACGTGGAGGCCCTCGCCGACAGGCTCCTGCGCCTGACCGGCAATCCCCGGATGCGGGATGCGATGGGAGAGCGGGCGCGGGTGAATGTGCAGCGGTTCTCGGAGGCGGCTGTGCTTGAGCGCTGGGAGGCGTTGTTCGAGCTTCTTGAGCGCTGAACGTTTGCTGCGGGTCGGTGGGGGCTTGTCGCGCAGTTCCCCGCGCCCCTTAAAGGGCGCGGGGACTGGCCTCTCTCAGTTACGTCCCGCGCGCGAAAGCAGCGACGCGAGCAGGCCCTTGGTGCGGGTCGGCTCGGGCGCCCGCTCCGGGGGCTCCCCGGCGTATCGGGACACCGGCTGCTCCGGTGACCGTGCCTGCTTGCCGCTGATTCGGATCATCGGGAACTCGGCGACCTCCTCGGCGCCGTGCCACATGTCGTCGCGCTCCTTCAGGAACGCCGCGAGATCGGTGTGGATCGCGTCGTAGGTGCCCCAGGTCCCGTAGAACTTGGTGGCCGTGATGCACAGCGGCTTGAGCCCCGTGCTCGCCACCGCGCCCCAGGTAGCCGCGGCCACGCCCGGACAGTGCTCGGCACGGAAATCGTCGAGGACGACGATCCCGTCGGCGCCGAGCACCTCGCGGGCCGCGGCGATGTCCGCGTGCACATGCTCGTACAGATGCGAGGCGTCGATGTGCACGAAGCGGCAGGTGTCCGGCTCCACGTGCGCGGTGATGCCGGCGGACGGCTCCTGGACGATCTGCGGCAGCTCGTCGTGGAAGGAGCGGTAGTTGGCCTCGAAGGCGCGGCGCGTGAGCGTGGACCGGTAGGAGCGGCCCATCTCCGCGGAGTTGGCCTCGTCGGGCGCGGGCGAGTCGAAGAGGTCGCAGACCGTGAAGGTCTCGTCCGCGCGCAGATACGTACCCATGAAGATGGCGCTCTTGCCGAGATAGGCGCCCAGTTCGAGGAGGTCGCCCTGCTCGGAACGTTCGTACTGGCGGCTCAGGATCCAGTCGAAGAGCACCTGGTCGACCGGATGGAACCATCCCTTCACGTCGGAGAGCTGGTGCGGCCGCGGCAACTGATCCGTGTCCGTGCCGTTCGTGGACGCGTGCGCTGTTGCTTGCTGCATGTCTGGGTCCTGGGATGGGGGGAGGCGGACAGTGCTGCCGGACGAGTGGGGGTCGTTTCGGCGCACGATGCTGTTGGAGCTGTCAGAAGCGCGGAGTGGGCTCGGAGACGTCGGCCCGCGGCAGCGGCTCATCGGCCACCCCCGCGGCCGGCGCGGGGTGCCGCTCCGCCAGTGGCGCCACAGACGGTAGACCCCCTGGCTCACCGAGCACCACATGCCTCACAACTCGTTCAGCCGCTCGCCCGTCGTCGTACACGCAGAAGCGGTTTCGGAAGGCCGTGCGCAGCTGGGCCGAGCGCGAGCCGCGCCAGTGGCCCGTCGCGAAGATGTCGGTGAGCTCGTCCTCGCTGCGTGCGACCGCGCCCGGCGGGAAGTCGCGCACGTCGAAATAGGTGCCGCGGGTCGCCTCGTAGGCCTCCCAGTCGTCGGCGTGCAGGACGACGGGCCGGTCGAGGTTGGCGTAGTCGAACATCAGCGAGGAGTAGTCCGTGACCAGGGCGTCCGATGCGAGGCAGAGGGACTCGATGCTCGGATGGTCCGACACGTCGATCAGGCGGCCCGACGAGGAGGCGAGCGGTGCCTCGTACGAGTGATGGGCGCGGGTCAGGATCACGAAGCGGGGGCCGAGCGCCTGCAGCACCCGCTCCAGGTCGAGGGCGCGCAGCTGGGAGCGGCGGTAGTCGCGGTGGGTGGGCGCGTAGAGGATGGCGACCGCGCCCTGGGGGATGCCGATGAGCTCGCGCTGGCGGGCCACGTCCGCGGAGGTCGCCCGCTGGTAGATGTCGTTGCGCGGGTAGCCGTACTCGAGGGTCGTGTACGAGGCGGGGAACACCCGCTCCCAGACCAGCGTCGAGTGCCGGTTCGCCGACAGGACGTAATCCCATTTGTCGGCGTTCTTCAGGAGCGCCCCGAAGTCCGTGTCCCGTGCGGCGGCCGGGCGGTCCTGGAGGTCGAGGCCCATCAGCTTCAGGGGCGTGCCGTGCTGGGTCTGGATCATCACCTGGCCGCGCCGCTTGACCAGCCTGCGGTCGAAGTCGACGTTGTTCACCAGGTACTTGGAGCGGGCGAGGGCTGTCCAGTACGCGGCCGTGCCGGGCCGGATCTTCCGGGTGGCCGTCGGCACCGAGTGGTGGTGGCTGGCGTCGGCGATCCACGCGGTGCGGATGTGCGGGGCGTGCTCGCGCACCGCGGCCTCCAGGGCGCCGGGGTTGCAGCCGTGGCCGCGCCCCCAGTACGCGGAGAACACCGCACGGTCGGCGCGCACCGGCAGGCGCAGCTGGATCCGGTAGTGCAGCTGGAGCGCGGCGCCCCTGGCGCGGCGGCGGGCGGTGGCCGCGTACCGCCTGGCCCTGGTCCGCACCCGCAGCGCCGTCCACAGGGTCCGGTAGGTGCGGTGCGAGCCCAGCCGCACAAGCGCGTGCCGCAGCCGGCTGCCGGGCCTGCCGCGCGAGCCGGGGACGCGGTAGCGGCGGTAGTGGGAGCGGGCCCTGCGCAGGAAGTCGGCGCGGGTGCCGCGCGGCAGCCGGTCGCGCTTGGTGAAGACCGTGCAGAAGTGGTCGACCATCCGCCGGAAGAGGACGGGCCGCCAGTCCGCCGAGAACTCGGGGTGCTCGTCGAGGAACGCGAAGACCCTCTCGTACTGGTCGAAGATGTCGAAGTGCCTGTGGCTCGTGGTGTTCAGGATGTTGCCGCGGCGCCGCTGCCGGTAGTGCAGGCAGACCCGGTCGAGGGTGCAGATCGAGTCCGCGGAGAGCATGACCGGCAAGGTCCAGGGGGTGTCCTCGTAGAACCCGGGCGGGAAGACGAAGCGCTCGCGCTCGATGAAGTCGCGGCGGTAGGCCTTGTTCCAGGCGACCATCAGGAGCCTCAGCAGGCTCGGCCGCTCGGCGAGCCGGAAGGGTGCTTCGCCGGCGTCCTCGTCGAGCAGGTTCGCGTACTGGTTGCGCACCGTCTCGCCCGACCAGTACGTACGCGCGTAGTCATAGACGAGGACGTCCGGCTCGTCCGTCTCCTTGAGGCGGTCGGAGATGGCCTGCAGGGCGCCGGGGGTGAGGGTGTCGTCGCCGTCGAGGAAGACCAGGTAGTCGCCGCCGGCGTGTTCCATGCCCGCGTTGCGTGCCCGGCCGAGGCCGACGTTCTCCTTCAGGTGGACGGCCTGCACGCGGATGTCGCGGGCCGCGAACTCGTCGATGAGGGCGCCGCAGGCATCCGGTGAGCAGTCGTCCACCACGATCAGTTCGAGATCCGTGAACGACTGGTCTAGGACCGATTCCAGACATGCGTGCAGATATGCCTGCACCTTGTACACGGGAACGATGACACTGAACCGGGGCAAGGCACATCCATGGGTCGGCGCGGGCATACTGCCCGAAAACGCCCGGAGGGCCGGTCGGGTTACGCCGGGTGCGGCAGACGGGGGATGGACGCAGGTGAGGCGGCCCCCGCCGGGGACCGCCTCACTCGGCGAACGAATGTACAAGTGCCTGACAAGTGCCTTTGTCGGGCGGCTACTTGACGGCTCCAGCCATCACGCCGGACACGAACTGCCGCTGGAACGCGAAGAACACGGCCAGCGGGATCACCATCGAGATGAACGCGCCGGGCGCCAGGATCTGCACGTTGTCGCCGAAGGACCGCACCTGCTGCTGGAGCGCGACCGTGATCGGCGGGCTGTCGGAGTCGGCGAAGATCAGCGCGATCAGCATGTCGTTCCAGACCCAGAGGAACTGGAAGATGCCGAGCGAGGCGATCGCCGGCGCGCCGAGCGGCATCACGACCCTGAGGAAGAGCCGCAGCTCACCGGCCCCGTCCAGGCGTGCCGCCTCCAGGAGTTCGCGCGGGATCTCCGCGAAGAAGTTCCGCAGGAGGAAGATCGCGAACGGCAGGCCGAAGGCCACATGGAAGACGACCACACCGACCGTCGTCTCGAAGATGCCGATCTCGCCGAAGATCTTGGAGACCGGAAGCAGCGCCACCTGCACGGGCACCACGAGCAGCCCGACGACGCCGAGGAACCACCAGTCGCGCCCCGGGAACTCCATCCACGCGAAGGCGTATCCGGCCAGGGACCCGATGATCACGACGAGCAGCGTCGCCGGGACGGTGATCATGATGCTGGACAGGATCGAGTCGGTGATCGTCTCGTCCTTGAGCAGGTTGGTGTAGTTGTCCAGCGTCATCTGCGACGGGGTGCTGAACACCTTCCACCAGCCGCTCTCGGCCATGTCGGACGAGGTGCGCAGCGAACCGAGAAGCAGCCCGATCGTCGGCACCAGCCAGAAGAGTCCGATGACGACGAGGAAGACGCGTACGGCACTGCCGCTGAGGACCCCGGCGATCCTGCTGCCGAGCGACTGCTTGGCCTTCACCACTTCGACCTGGGCACTCATCGCCGGGCCTCCCGTCGCAGCCGCCGGATATTGAAGAGCATCACCGGGATCACGAGGAGGAAGAGGAGCACGGCGATCGCGCTCGCCACTCCCGAATCCTTGTCGAGGAACGCGGAGTTGTAGAGCTGCAGCGCCAGCACGTTCGCGTCGTCCTTCGACGAGTTCGGCGCGATGATGAAGATCAGGTCGAAGATCTTCAGTACGTTGATCATGAGCGTGACCGCGACCACGGCAAGGACCGGCGCCAGGATCGGCACGGTGATCCGCCGGAACACCTGCCACTCGTTGGCGCCGTCCACGCGGGCCGCCTCCAGGAGTTCACGCGGCACGCTCGCCAGGCCCGCCGCGATCAGGACCATCGCGAAGCCCGTCCAGATCCACAGATACGAGCCGATCACCGCGGGCGTGATGAGGGACGGGCCGAGCCAGTCCACGCCGTTGTACGGCTCGCGGAAGTTCGATGCGGGGAACCGGAGTTGGGCCCCGTCGGCCTCCTTCGGCAGGGCGAAGGTGCCGTCGCCCGCCGCCTCGGCCGATGCCACCACCTTGCCGTCCTTGACGGCCTCGATCTTGATCCCGGGATAGCCGAACTCCGCCTTGTCCGGGGCGTTGAGCTCGCCCCGGCCCTTGCCGCGGGTGAAGTCCTGCCAGGCGGTGCCGGTCACCTGGTCCGGGTCCGGCTTCGCGGCCGCGGCCGACTTGGCGTTGTCCGGCATGTTGTCCGGTGCCACACCGGTCAGCGGCAGGGCGACGGGCGTGCCCGCCTCGACCGCCTCACGCGTGATGAAGGCGCCGCCGCCCGCCGACTTCAGCGGAGACTGCGTACTGGGATGCGCCTGCGGGAACGCGGACGACTCGGCGAAGGTGTCGTGCGCCGCCACGAACACGGCGTTGGCGACACCCCGGTCGGGATCCGACTCGTAGACGAGCCGGAAGATGATCCCCGCCGCGAGCATCGAGATCGCCATCGGCATGAAGATGACCAGCTTGAACGCCGTGCCCCAGCGGATCCGCTCGGTGAGCACGGCGAAGATCAGGCCGAGGCCGGTCGCGACCGTCGGGGCGACCACCACCCAGATCGCGTTGTTCTTGATCGCGGTGAGGATGGTGTCGTCGGTGAACAGGGTCTCGTAGTTGCCGAACGCCGTGAAGTCGCCCGACTTGTCGAGGAAGCTGCGGAACAGCGAGTACCCGATCGGGTAGAGGACGAGCGCGCCGAGCAGCACCAGGGCGGGCAGCAGGAAGAGCACTGCCACGGACTTACGGGTGCCGGTCACGCTCTTGCGCGGTTTGGCGGCCGGGGGCAGCGCCACGTTCGGCGTGCCCCCGGCGTTCGCGGACGCCATGTCGCGTCAGTCCTTGTAGGCCTTGGCGGCGGCCGTCTCCAACGCCTTCTGTGTGCCGGCGACGTCCTTCGGGTTCTTCAGGAAGTCCTGCAGCGCCTTCCACTCGCCCTTGCCGGGCGTGCCGCCGAAGGCCTGCGGGGCCTGGTCGGACATGTCGAAGCGGATGTCGTCGCCCGCCGCGATGAGCGCCTTGGCGATTGCCCGCTGCACGTCGTTCGGGTACGCCGCCAGGTCGAGGCTCTTGTTGGGGGACACGAAGCCGCCCGCCTCGGCCCAGATCTTCGCCGAGTCCGGCGAGGCCAGGAAGGTGAGCAGCGCCTGCGCGCCCTTGCTGTCCTTCAGCGCCACGGCCGCGTCACCGCCGACGACCGCCGGGGACTCTTCCCCGACCGCCGGGAAGGGGAACACCTTGGCGTCCGTACCGATCTTCGCCTTCGTCTCCGAGATCGGCAGCGAGACCATGTCGCCCTCGAAGACCATGCCCGCCTTGGGCTGGTCGCCGCCGGTGAAGGTCTGCTTCACCGAGGCGGGGAACTCGGTCTGCAGCGCGCCGTCCGCGCCGCCCGCGACGAAGCCCTTCTTGCCGTAGAGCTCGCCGAGCGTGGTCAGCGCCTCCTTCACGGAGGGGTCCGTCCACTTGATCTCGTGCTTGGCCAGCTGGTCGTACTTCTCGGGGCCCGCCTGCGAGAGGTAGATGTTCTCGAACCAGTCGGTGAGGGTCCAGCCGTCGGCGCCCGCGACCGATATCGGCGGCACGCCGGAGTCGTACACGGTCTGGGCCGTCTTCATGAAGTCGTCCCAGGTCTTGGGCTCTTCGGTGCCCGCGTTCTCGAAGACCTTGGTGTTGTACCAGACCAGGGACTTGTTGGCGGCCTTGAAGTACACGCCGTACTGCTTGCCGTCGACGGCCCCGAGGTCCTGCCAGCCCTTCGCGTAATTCTTCTCGAGCTGCTTCTGCGCCTCGGGCCCCACGGGCTTGGCCCACTTGTTCTTGACCGCCTGCTCGATGGCGCCGACCTGCGGAAGCATCGCGACGTCCGGCGGCTGGCCGCCGGCGACCTTCGACTCCAGGAAGCTGATGATGGGGTCCTGCGCGGGTACGAAGGAGACGTCGGCCCCGGTCCTCTTCTCGAACTCGTCGAGAACCTTGAGGAAGACCTTCCGCTCCGATCCGCCCCACACGGCGGCGACGGACACCTTCTGCCCGTCCAGCTTGGGCAGTTGGACCGCGGCCGCGCTCTCCTTGCCGCCGCCCTTGTCCCCGCCGCTCCCGTCGTCCTTGTCGTCGTCGCCACCGCACGCGGTGACGGTGAGGGTGAGCGCCCCCGCGACGACGGCCGCGGCGATCCTGGCGGTGGTACGCCGATGGTGCGGTGCCCTGCGTGTACGAAGAGTGCTGCGCATCACTGCCCCGTTCTCTTCACTGGCGAGCGAGTCCCGTGCGGCTTGTCTACGCCCGCCCGGGGAACACCGGCAAGAGCACCAACCATGACAACTAGCCGATCGTGATGCCGTTGTGACGTGCCGTCATGAACAGTGGGACCCTCGTCCGCCCCTGTTATGGGCAGGCGTTTCCGCAGGGCGCCCCCGCCCGCCCCTGTTGTGGGCAGGCGTTCCGCACGGCGAGTGGGGTCTCCCCTGCTCGAGCGAAGCCGAGAGCTTGGGGAAGGGTGGGCACAACGCAACGCTGCCGGGCACCGATTCAGCAGGGCGCCCGGCAACTGCAAGGTGCAGCGCTACAACAGGGACGGAACCTGCTCCGCGGAAACGGACCGCGCAGCCCGCTCCAGCGCACTGGCCAGCAAGGCCAAGTCAGTAGGCCCGTTCCCCAGCTCCCGCACCGGCCGCCGAGCCGGCGGATCCCCCATCCGCTCCCACTCCAGTGGAACAACAGTGGGCCGCAAGGTCGCCGTACGCGGAATGCGCCCAGTGACCCGCCCCGCCTGGAAGGCACTGACCCGCCCCTCGGCAGACCGCAACTCCCCCCGCCCGGGGGCAGGTTCCTCCGCCCCAGGAGACACCGCGTCAAGGACGATCCGCAGCGCGGCCCGCCGCCCCAACTCCGTCTCCGGAGTCCGCTCACTGCGCCCCGCTGTGGCCACCAGATGCACCCCCAACCGCTCCCCGTCCCGCGCCACAGCCTCAAGCGCCCGCACGACCGACCCCGCCGCAGGCCGCCCCGGCGACCCGAGAGCCGGCGAAAGCAACGCGTCGAAGTCGTCGACAAGAACGACGAGCCGAGGCAACGGCGGCCCCGGCTCGGCCCCCTTCCGCGCGGCGGCAGGCCGCAGCCGCATCGTGGAACTCGGCGGCGGATCAAGATCCCCGTCACCCGCGGCCGGAGCCGCCCCCGCGCCGACACCGCCACCAGCACTACCGCCCGCGCGCTGCGCGACCAGCCGCCCCGAAACCTCCTGCTGCGTATGCCACTCGGCGAACCCAAGCCGCCCGAGCAACTCCGCCCGCCGCTTCAGCTCGGCCGTCAGCGACTGCGCGAACTCCCGCATCCGGACCGGGTCGTTGGCGGCGAGATGCGTGGTGACGTGCGGCAGGTCGGTGCAGGACGACAGGCCTTCCCCGAGCCGTACGTTCCCCCCGCTCGTGCCGCTGCTCCCGCTCCCCGTGCTGTCCCGCCCGTCGATCAGCACGATCCCGAGCCGATCGGGCCGCTCGGCGGCGGCCAGCGACGCGGCGACGGACCGAAGGAGTTCGGTGCGGCCGCTTCCGGCGGGGCCCTCGGCCAGCAGATGGGGCCCCTCGGCGGCGAGATCCACGACCACGGGACCGCGCGGCCCCGCCCCGAGCACCGTCCAGGCCCGCCCGCCGAGCGCCTCCGGATCGTCGGCGGCCGCGGCCCACCGCGCCATCAGGGACGCGGGGGTGGCGCGGGCGAGCCCCAACTCGTCGAGCAGCCGCGCCATTTGGGGCAACGGCGCGGACACGCGCGCGTGCCCGTCACCGGGCGCCCCGTCCGTACGGAAGGGCGCAAGCGCGCGGGCGAACCGCTCGGCCCAGGCCTGCGACACCGCGTCCACCGCGGCGACCGTCCCGTGCCCCGCCGGATGCCCGTCCACCGTGCGCAGCAGCCGCAGCGCCGTCGCCACATCACCGCTGAGCAGCGCGACCGCACCGCAGGCACGGAAGGCGGGCGACACTGAGCAGGCGGCTTCGTACGTGGCGGACACCGGGGACGCGGGCGAGGCGGCCGGGGTCTCGGCGAGGCAGACGACATGGATGCCGGCCGCGGCCCCGTCCCGCGCGAGCCGCACCACGGCCTCCCGCAGCCCGGCGGCCCCGGGGTCGCCGTCCACCACCACGACGGTGCGCGCGGAGGGGCCGCCGGGCTCGGAACGGCCGGCCCCCGAGGTGTCCGTCAGGTGATCCTCCAGGCGGCGCAACAGCTCGTCCGTACGGGCAAGGGCCTGCTCGCGGTCGTAGGCGAGCAGGAGGCGGCAGTCCTGGCCGTGGGCGGGCCGCAGATGCGGGAGCCAGCCGAGCCAGGACCACTCGGCGACGCGCTCCGGCGCGGGCCGCGTGCGGTCGGTGCTCAGCAGCACGAGCTCCAGGGCGTCGGGGGAGTGCAGGGCCGCGAGCTGGGCGACGACCGCGCGGGCCAGGCCCGTGAGCCGCTCGCGCGGTCCGGCGAGGCCGAGGGCGCCCGCTTCCCGCAGGCTCACGGTCACGGGGACGGCGGGCAGCAGGCCGCGGTCGTCCGGCGTCGCCCTGTCGACCGTGCCGAGCCGGACCGTGAGCGCCTCGGGGTGGCCGGGGCCGCGCTCCCAGAGGCGGGGGCCGGGGCCGAGCGCGGTGAGCAGCAGGGCCGCGGGGTCGGGCCAGGACTCGGGGGTGCGTGCGGCGGCGGCCACCGCGAGGTCCTCGGGGGTGGGGTCGGCCGGTTCCGGGGAGCCGGTGTCGTACGCGTCGTCGTACTCGTCCTGGTCGGCCGGCGCGTGCTCGTCGTCCCGGCCTCCGGTCAACCGCCGGGCCCAGGCGGAGAGGCCGCCGCGCTTGCGCAGGCCGCGCGGCACGGTCGTCCCGCGCGGCGGAGTGCCGACGCGGGTCCGCTCGGCGTCGGGGGCGCCGCCCTGCTGGGGCACGAGCGGCACGTCGGTGACCGGCGTCTGCCCGTACGTGTGCGTGCCGTACGCCCCGTCCTCGCTGTCCGCGCTGTCCTGGCCGTCCCCGCCGGAGGCGCCCCACCCCGAGGTGCCGTAGGCGTGGTGTGTGCTCTCGGAGGGGGTGGCCGACTGGGGTGGGGTCTGCGGGGCGTCGGTGTCCTCTGCGGTCCGCACGCGCACGTGCCCCTCGCCGTCCGGCGCCGTCGCCAGCGCACCGCGCACGCCGTCCCCGCCGGTGAGCCGGAGCGCGGACTCGCCGAGCCGCAGCAGGGAGCCGGGGGAGAGGCGGACCGGGCGGCGGGTGATCTCGCGGCCGTCCACCGTCGTGCCGTTCGTGGAGCCCAGGTCCGTCACGGTCACCTGGCCGTCCGGGCCGAGCGTCACCGCGCAGTGCAGCCGGGAGACGTCCGGGTCGTCGAGGGGGACGTCCGCGTCCGCCGAGCGGCCGATGCGGATCTGCCCGCCGTGCAGCAGATGCACACCGCCCGCGTCCGGGCCCGCCACCACGTGCAACTGGGCCGCCGCGCCCGCCAGTTCGGGCCCAGGCTCGGCGGGGGAGCCGAGCGAGAGCACCGCTCCGTCGATCAGCGGGGGCTCGCCGAGGGTGCTGCGCTGGGCGTCGAGCCGCTCCGCTTCCGCGTACAGGACCAGGGGGCCTTCGCCGCCCGCGACGGCCGATGCGAGGCCGGAGGCGACGGCGGCGAGCGCGGTCCCTGCGGGGGCGGTCACCAGCACGTCACAGGCCCCGCGCGCGGGGCCGCCTTGGGGCTCGGTCCGGCCGCTGCGCGGCCCGAGGACGGTCAGCCGGATCTGCATCGCCGTCAGCGGTCCCTTCTGCCCTTGCCGCCGGGCAGGGGGACTCGCGCTGTGATTCCCCCACCACACACGGGCACGTCGGCCAGTATCAGGAAAGCATCCTCGCACCTGCCACTGACAACACGCCCGGCGGCCACCCGTAAGTGATCTTGATTGGTCGGCTCTGCTCGGAAAAGTGCCTGCTTGGACCGTTGCGATCAACGGTCGCCTGTTGGTGACGGAGGTCAATTCGCCGCCACCCGGCAACCAACGGCCCCGGTCGGGCGTCTTTCCACCGAACAACGATCCGGACACCTTGGGGCCGGCGCGGAATCTGACCCGCCGGTGCCCCGGACGGCGGCATTAGAGTGGGTCGGAACACCTTCCGGCGGGTAGCCGGGTCCGGACAGACCAGCCAGATCAGCAGGGAGCGCATGACGTGCGGCCGGTAGGCAGCAAGTACCTGCTCGAGGAGCCGCTCGGGCGCGGCGCCACGGGCACCGTCTGGCGAGCCCGCCAGCGCGAGACCGCGGGCGCCGAGGCGGCAGTCCCCGGCCAGCCCGGCGAGACGGTCGCGATCAAGGTCCTGAAGGAAGAGCTCGCCAACGACGCGGACGTCGTGATGCGCTTCCTCCGGGAGCGGTCCGTCCTGCTCAGGCTCACCCACCCGAACATCGTGCGGACCCGTGACCTCGTCGTCGAGGGCGATCTCCTCGCCCTCGTCATGGACCTGGTCGAGGGCCCGGACCTGCACCGCTATCTCCGCGAGAGCGGCCCGTTCACGCCGGTCGCCGCGGCCCTCATGACCGCGCAGATCGCCGACGCGCTGGCCGCGAGCCACGCGGACGGCGTCGTGCACCGCGATCTGAAGCCCGCGAACGTCCTGCTCAAGCAGGAGGCCGACGGCTCGCTGCACCCGATGCTGACCGACTTCGGCATCGCGCGCCTCGCCGACTCCCCGGGCCTGACCCGCACCCACGAATTCGTCGGCACGCCCGCGTACGTGGCGCCCGAGTCCGCCGAGGGCCGCCCGCAGACCAGCGCCGTTGACATCTATGGCGCGGGCATCCTGCTGTACGAGCTGGTCACAGGCCGCCCGCCGTTCTCCGGCGGCTCGGCCCTCGAAGTCCTCCACCAGCACCTCAGCGCCGAGCCGAGCCGTCCCTCCACGGTCCCTGACCCGCTGTGGACGGTCATAGAGCGCTGCCTGAGCAAGAACCCCGACCACCGGCCGAGCGCCGAGAACCTCGCGCGCGGCCTGCGGGCCGTGGCCGACGGCGTGGGCGTGCACGCGTCCAGCGCGCAGATCGCCGCCGCGGAGGGCGTGGGCGCCCTCCTGATGCCCGATCCGGCGCCCGCGGCGGTGCCGGGCACGGCCGGCGCCGCCGACCCCACCCAGGTCCTGCCGAGCAACGCGGGATCGTACGACCCGAACGCCGCGACGAGCCTCATGCAGAACACCGGCGGCCCGGGCACCGGGGACGCCGATCCGACGTCCGTGCTGCCGAACACCGGCGCCGCGGACCCGACGGCCGTCATGCCGCCGGTGCCGTCGAACCAGCCCGGCGCGAACCCCGACGACCCGCACCCCTGGCAGAACCAGATGCGGGCGGCCCGCGACCGCAACGAACAGACCCAGGTCCAGTACCTGGACCCGAGCCAGGATCCGCTGCGCCGCCGCCCCCAGCGCCAGGTGGCCCGCCCCCAGCAGCCGCAGCAGCGCCCCCAGCAGTACGCGCCGCAGCAGCAGCGTCCGCAGCAGTACGCACCGGCGCCGCAGCCCCAGCAGCAGCCGCGCCAGTACGCCGCGCCGCCGCAGCAGGCACCGCCCCAGCAGCCGCCCGCCGGGCGCGCGCCGCGCGAGCCGAGGCAGCGCAGCGCGAACCCGATGAAGATCCCGGGTCTCGGCTGCCTCAAGGGGTGCCTGTTCACCATCGTCATCCTCTTCGTGGCGAGCTGGCTCGTCTGGGAGCTGAGCCCGCTCCAGGAGTGGATCGGTACGACGAAGGGGTACTGGGACCAGCTGACCGACTGGTACGACTCGGTTTCCGGCTGGATAGGGAAACTGGGCGGGAACTAGCGCGGACCGAGAACCGAAAAAGCAGAGACCGGCCGGGAGCCACCAGCTCCCGGCCGGTCTCTCTTCTTCTCTGCCTTCTCTGTCTTCTCTGTCTTTATCGGCCCCTTCTTGACGAATCCCCTCCCGACTCTGGGGATTTGTCGACACCTGGGGGGTGATTTCTGCTCCTGGAGTGAAGGTTGGCGTCGAGGCCGCGTAGTTTTGTCGCCAACACGCATCCGTAGGAGCAGTCTTGGCACGCAAGATCGGCAGCCGGTACACCGCCCACCAGATCCTTGGTCGGGGCAGCGCCGGCACGGTGTGGCTCGGCGAGGGACCCGAGGGGCCCGTCGCCATCAAGCTGCTGCGCGAGGACCTGGCGTCCGACCAGGAGCTCGTCGGCCGCTTCGTCCAGGAGCGCACGGCACTCCTGAGCCTCGACCACGCGCGCGTGGTGGGCGTCCACGACCTGGTGGTCGACGGCAACGACCTGGCCCTGGTCATGGACCTGGTCCGGGGTACGGACCTGCGCACCCGCCTCGACCGTGAACGTCGCCTCGCTCCGGAGGCGGCGGTGGCGATCGTCGCGGACGTCGCGGACGGGCTCGCGGCGGCGCATGCGGCGGGGATCGTGCACCGTGACGTGAAGCCGGAGAACGTACTCCTGGACATGCAGGGTCCGCTGGGCCCCGGCGGGTCGCACCCGGCGCTCCTGACGGACTTCGGCGTCGCCAAGCTGATCGACTCCCCGCGCCGCACGCGCGCGACAAAGATCATCGGTACGCCGGACTATCTGGCCCCCGAGATCATCGAGGGCCTGCCCCCGCGCGCGGCGGTCGACATCTACGCCCTCGCGACGGTCCTGTACGAACTCCTGGCGGGCTTCACGCCGTTCGGCGGCGGTCACCCGGGTGCGGTGCTCCGCCGCCACGTCACGGAGACGGTGGTCCCCCTCCCCGGCATCCCGGACGAGCTGTGGCAGCTCATGGTCCAGTGCCTGGCGAAGGCCCCGGCATCCCGGCTTCGCGCCTCCGAGCTGGCCGCGCGCCTGCGGGAGCTGCAGCCGCTGGTGGCGGGGATGCCGCCGCTGGACGTGGACGAGCCGGACACGGAGCCGCTGCCGGAGGAGGCCGACGAGGAGCCCGCGCCGGACCCGGCCCCGGGCGCCCCCCGTCGGGGAGCGGTCCCTCTGGTCCCCGGAGCCGCCCCCGACTCGAACCGCGACACCCACACCTCGATGCGGGTCCCCGGCCCCGACGAGCTCGCAGGCGGTGCCCGAGGCACGGCCCGCGCCCCACGCGCCGCGGGTTCGGCCCGCCCCGGCTCGGCCCGCCACCGCGCCTCGGCCCGCCGCCGCAGGATCACGCTCGGCGTGGCGGGAGCGGTGATCGTCGCTGCCGCGGGCATCGGTACCTGGGCCGCCACCAGCGACGACGACGCGGACGCAACACCCCAGGACACGAAGAACTCGGCCCCAGAGTCCCCCTGACCCCCGCCTGCCCCACGGCGGGGCGCGCCCTTGTCCGCCGCTCCGCGCCGGATTCCCCACCCGCCCACCCGATCACCCGGCACCGGCCAGGAACCGTAGGGGCAGCCGGGCCGGGGTGTTCATCTGCCGCATGGTGGGGCGCGCTCCTGTCCCGCCGCTTCGCGCCGGATCTTTCCCGCCCACCCACCCGATCACCCGGCACCACGGCCTCACCGTGTGAAGCACCCCGCATGGGCGGGCAACCGCCCGAACCCATGAACGGCGTACACCCGCGCCCTGGCCCCCACCGCTCCGCGCCGGACCTCTCCCACCCGCCGCAGACCGGCGGGCAGACCCGAGCGGGCGGCGAGCGACAACCTGGGGTGGGTACTGCCTGCTCCTGCGGCCGGACAAGGCCCCCTGCGCCCCCTCGGTGCGGAGGCCGAGCGACAGCCCGGGGCGGGCACTGGCCGGTTCTGCGGCCGGGGCGGGATGCCGGGCAATCGGGCGGGTGGGTGGGGAAGATCCGGCGCGAAGCGCCGGGACAGGCTCCGCCCGCAGGGCAGCAGACGACCGACAGCCCGGGGTGGATCCGCCCCGCTCCTACGGCCGGGCCGTATGCCGGGCAATCGGGCGGGTGGGCGGGGAAGATCCGGCGCGAAGCGCCGGGACAGGCTCCGCCCGCAGGGCAGCACAAGCGTGACGTCCCCGCCCCACCGGGCAGCACACCCGCGACGCCCCCGCAGGGCAAGCACACCCGCGAGGCCCCCACAGAGCAAGCACACCCGCCCCGCCCCCGCAGGGCAGCACGACACCCCCGCAGGCCCGGCGACACCGTTCCCCCGCCCGGGAGGGCAGACCGCTTGCGCTCAGCCGTTAGGCTGGACCCGTGGCAGTCGTCGATGTATCCGAAGAGCTCAAGTCCCTCTCCTCGACCATGGAGTCGATCGAGGCCGTCCTGGACCTCGACAAGCTGAGGGCAGACATCGCCGTGCTCGAGGAGCAGGCGGCCGCGCCGTCCCTGTGGGACGACCCGGATGCGGCACAGAAGATCACCAGCAAGCTGAGCCACCTCCAGGCGGAGGTGCGCAAGGCCGAGGCCCTGCGCGGGCGCATCGACGACCTCGGCGTGCTCTTCGAGATGGCCGAGGAGGAGGACGACCCGGACACCCGCGCCGAGGCCGAGTCCGAGCTCACGGCCGTGAAGAAGGCGCTGGACGAGATGGAGGTCCGCACGCTCCTCTCCGGCGAGTACGACGCCCGTGAGGCGCTCGTCACCATCCGCGCGGAGGCCGGCGGCGTCGACGCCTCCGACTTCGCCGAGAAGCTGCAGCGCATGTACCTGCGCTGGGCCGAGCGGCACGGCTACAAGTCGGAGCTCTACGAAACCTCGTACGCGGAAGAGGCCGGCATCAAGTCGACCACCTTCGCCGTCCAGGTCCCGTACGCCTACGGAACGCTCTCGGTCGAGCAGGGCACCCACCGTCTGGTCCGCATCTCGCCCTTCGACAACCAGGGGCGTCGCCAGACCTCCTTCGCCGGCGTCGAGATCCTCCCGGTCGTCGAGCAGACCGACCACATCGAGATCGACGAGTCCGAGCTGCGCATCGACGTGTACCGCTCATCGGGCCCCGGCGGCCAGGGCGTCAACACGACCGACTCCGCGGTCCGCCTGACGCACATCCCCACCGGCATCGTCGTCTCCTGCCAGAACGAGCGCTCGCAGATCCAGAACAAGGCGAGCGCGATGAACGTCCTCCAGGCCAAGCTCCTCGAGCGCCGCCGCCAGGAGGAGCAGGCGAAGATGAACGCGCTCAAGGGTGACGGCGGCAACTCCTGGGGCAACCAGATGCGTTCGTACGTCCTGCACCCCTACCAGATGGTGAAGGACCTGCGTACGGAGTTCGAGGTCGGCAACCCGGAGTCCGTGTTCAACGGCGAGATCGACGGTTTCCTCGAGGCCGGAATTCGCTGGCGCAAGCAGCAGGAGAAGTAGCGGAAAGCGCTCGCGCCGCTTTATCGACAAGGCAACTGCTGCCACTGTGGCGGCAGTTGCCCTTTGTTGTGCCTCTTACGTCACAGTCACATCTCCGTACGCCGGTCAACTGATCCCATTTCAGACATCGCGCCCGCAACGACCTTGACGCTGTCATGAAAAGTGGAAAGGCTAGCGAGCGGCATGCGTATCTCTGGGACGCGTGTGATCTGTGGGGGCCGATCCATTGCCCCCGGCGAACGCAGTCCCGGACGCTGCCTCACTGACGATTCAGCTACTGGGGGTAGCAGCCAGATGACCAAGAAGACGCGGATCCGCGTGGCACGGATAGCGGCCGGTGCGGTGATCGCCGCGGGTGCTTCGCTGACCGCCGCCGGTGCCGCCTCGGCCCTGGACGTCGGCGTCGAGCTCGGCGGTGCGGGCGTCCACGCCAACGCCGACGAGAACGGCATCGGCGTCGACGTCGGCCTGGGCGATGACGACGACGAGCCCACCGAGGAGCCGACGGAGATCCCGACGGACCCGGAGGAGCCCACGGAGGAGCCGACGGAGCCCACCGAGGAGCCCACCGAGCCCACGGAGGAGCCGACCGAGCCCACCGAGGAGCCCACCGAGCCCACGGACGAGCCGACCGAGCCCACCACGGACCCGACGGACCCCACGGACCCGACGGACGAGCCCACCGCCGACCCGAGCGACCCGGGCAACGGCAACGGCACGGGCGGTAACGACAACGACCCTGACGGCGGCTCCAACCCCGTCGAGCAGGGCAAGGGCAAGGACAGCCTGACCGACACGGGCTCCACCCCGGTCGAGCAGGGCGGCGACAAGGCCGACAAGGGCGAGCTCGCCGAGACGGGTGCCGCCGAGACCACGTTCCTGCTGATCGGCGCCGCGACGATGATCGCCGGCGGCATCGGCTTCCGCGTTCTGCCGCGCTTCGTCGGCAACCGCGGCGCCGCTGCCTGATCCAGGGCACGCGGTTTGCGTACGTGATGTACGCGACGTACGTCAGAAGGGCCCGGAGCGCTGCTCCGGGCCCTTCTGGGTGTCCTGGCGCGCCCCTGGCGCGTGCTAAGCGGTCTGTTGCGCCAGCAGCGCCATCGCAGCGATCAGCACCACGAGGACCCCTATCAGGGCCGCGGGGCTGAGGCCGCCGAACGGCCCTTCTTGCTGCTGCTGCATGCGCTCGCGATTGGCCCGGCACACGGGGCAGCGGCCTTCGCTGACGGGCGCCGCGCAGTTCGCGCACACCAACCTGTCATAGGTCATGCGCTCCTCCTCCCGCACAGTCACAGCCTGCCCAACGCTAGGGGGAACCCAACCGTTCCCCTTCCACTGTGCCAGCTTCCACGGATTTCGGCGCGGCCCGCCCGGCACAGTCGGTTTCGGACTGATCTGTTCCGTGGTATATCCGCGACAATTCGCGCAACTCAGGACGCTGACTGCGCTCGCGCACCGCCTTCGCGTATGGTCACGCACACCTACCCCCGGCTACCCGTGGTGCATCCGTGATCCGATTCGACAACGTCTCCAAGGCCTACCCCAAGCAGTCCCGGCCCGCTCTCCGGGATGTCTCCCTGGAGATCGAGAAGGGCGAGTTCGTCTTCCTGGTGGGATCGTCCGGCTCCGGAAAGTCCACCTTCCTGCGGCTGATCCTCCGCGAGGAGCGCACCAGCCACGGCCAGGTGCACGTCCTCGGCAAGGACCTCGCCCGCCTCTCCAACTTCAAGGTGCCGCACATGCGGCGCCAGTTGGGCACCGTCTTCCAGGACTTCCGTCTCCTTCCGAACAAGACCGTCGGCGAGAACGTCGCCTTCGCGCAGGAAGTCATCGGCAAGTCCCGCGGCGAGATCCGCAAGTCCGTGCCCCAGGTCCTCGACCTCGTCGGTCTCGGCGGCAAAGAGGACCGGATGCCCGGCGAGCTCTCCGGTGGTGAGCAGCAGCGGGTGGCGATCGCGCGAGCCTTCGTCAACCGCCCCAAGCTGCTCATCGCGGACGAGCCGACCGGCAACCTCGACCCGCAGACGTCGGTCGGCATCATGAAGCTGCTCGACCGGATCAACCGGACCGGCACGACCGTCGTCATGGCGACCCACGACCAGCAGATCGTGGACCAGATGCGCAAGCGGGTCATCGAGCTGGAGAAGGGCCGTCTCGTCCGCGACCAGTCGCGCGGCGTATACGGCTACCAGCACTGACGACCCGTACTGATCCACAGCACTGATCCACTGAAAGGGAGCCATGCGCGCCCAGTTCGTCCTGTCGGAGATCGGCGTCGGTCTCCGCCGCAATCTCACGATGACCTTCGCGGTCATCGTCTCCGTCGCCCTCTCGCTCGCCCTGTTCGGCGGCTCGCTGCTCATGCGCGACCAGGTGAGCACGATGAAGGGCTACTGGTACGACAAGGTCAACGTCTCGATCTTCCTCTGCAACAAGGCCGACGCCGAGCAGGACCCCAAGTGTGCCAAGGGCGCGGTCACGAACGAGCAGAAGGAACAGATCCGCGCGGATCTGAAGAAGATGCCGGTCGTGGACAAGGTCGCGTACGAGTCGTCCGACGACGCGTACAGGCACTACAAGGAGCAGTTCGGCGACTCCCCGCTGTCCAGCTCGCTCACGCCGGACCAGATGCAGGAGTCGTACCGCATCAAGCTGAAGGACCCGGAGAAGTACAAGGTGGTCGCGACCGCCTTCTCCGGGCGTGACGGCGTGCAGTCCGTGCAGGACCAGAAGGGCGTCCTGGACAACCTCTTCGAGCTCCTGAACGGTATGAACTGGGCGGCGCTCGCGGTGATGATGCTGATGCTCGTCGTCGCGCTGATGCTGATCGTCAACACGGTGCGCGTCTCGGCGTTCAGCCGCAGACGTGAAACCGGCATCATGCGGCTTGTCGGCGCGTCGAGCTTCTACATCCAGATGCCGTTCATCATGGAGGCCGCCGTCGCCGGTCTCATCGGCGGCGGTGTCGCCTGCGGCATGCTCCTCGTGGGCCGTTACTTCATGATCGACCACGGTCTCGCGCTCTCCGAGAAGCTGAATCTGATCAACTTCATCGGGTGGGACGCGGTCCTGGCCAAGCTGCCGCTGGTGCTCGCCATCAGCCTGCTGATGCCCGCGCTGGCCGCGTTCTTCGCGTTGCGCAAGTACCTCAAGGTGTGACAAGACCCGCCTGTACGTAAGGGCGTCGTGCGGTTCAACCGGCCGTACGGCGCCCTTCGTTGTCCTAGACTCACCGGCATGTCAGGCCCCGACCGGTTCTGCGACCGGCTCTCCCGGCCCCGCCGCATCCGCCGTGGGGCCACGCTGACATTGGTCTTCGCGAGTGTCCTCGCCACCGGCGCGGCCACCGGATCCTGGAGCGAGGGCGCCGAGCAGGGCCGGAAGTCGCCCTCCCCTGCGACCCGTTCCGTCGCCTTGTCCGGCGACGCGGGCGACGCCGCCGATGAAGCGGCCGATGCCGCCGCCGAGGCGATGGCCGACGGCAAGTCCGGCGAGAAGGCCGCGGAGGACGCCGTCAGCCGCAGCGGTGACCGCTGGGGTTCGGTGTACTCCCCCGGGGAGTTCCAGGAGTTCGAGCAGGCCCTCGACGGCGCCTACACCGGAGTCGGCCTGTGGGCCAGGCGCGCGGCCGACGGGCGCATCGAGGTGTCCCGCGTCCAGCGCGGCGGCCCCGCCGACCGGGCCGGCGTACGCGAGGGCGACCGGCTCACGAGCATCGACGGCAGACGCGTGGCGGGGCTCCCCGTCACCGAGGTGGTGTCCCTGCTGCGCGGCGACCGCGCCGGCACCCCCGTCACCCTGGACCTGGAGCGGGGCACGCGCGCGTGGAGCGAGACGCTGCACCGGGCCCGCCTCTCCACGGACCCCGTCACGGTCACCCGGATCGCGGGCGGCGCCGTACTGATCAAGGTCGACGCCTTCACCAAGGGGTCGGGCGAGCGGGTGCGTTCAGCGGTGCGCAAGGCCCCCGAGGGCGCCGGGATCCTGCTCGATCTGCGGGGGAACTCCGGAGGCCTGGTGTCGGAGGCGGTCACCGCGGCGTCCGGCCTTGTCGACGGCGGCCTGGTGGCCACGTACGACGTGCGCGGCCGGCAGAAGGCGCTCCATGCCGAGCAGGGCGGGGACACCTCCAGACCTGTGGTCGCGCTGGTCGACGGCGGCACGATGAGCGCGGCTGAACTGCTGACGGGAGCGCTGCAGGACCGCGGCCGGGCGGTCGTGGTGGGCTCGCAGACCTTCGGCAAGGGCTCGGTGCAGATGCCGAGCCGGCTGCCCGACGGCTCGGTGGCCGAGCTGACGGTCGGGCACTACCGCACTCCTTCGGGGCGAGCGGTCGACGGCCAGGGCATCACGCCCGACCTGGAGGTCGACGGCGGGGCCGAGACCCGGGCCGAGACAGTATTGACTGGCCTCGGACCCCCCTCGTAGTGCGAAAATGGCCGCACTATGGCGAAGGAAAAGGTAAAGCGCAAGGCCGCGAAGGCCGCTGAGAAGGCCCCCGCCCGGAAGATGGTCGCGCAGAACAAGAAGGCGCGGCACGACTACCACATCCTCGACACGTACGAGTGTGGCCTCGTCCTGATGGGCACCGAGGTCAAGTCGCTGCGGATGGGCAGGGCCTCCCTGGTGGACGGCTTCGTACAGATCGACAACGGAGAGGCGTGGCTGCACAACATCCACGTCCCGGAGTACGTGCAGGGCACCTGGACCAACCACTCGGCCACGCGGAAGCGCAAGCTCCTGCTGCACCGGGCGGAGATCGACAAGCTGGAGTCCAAGTCGCAGGAGACGGGTCACACGATCGTGCCCCTGTCCCTGTACTTCAAGGACAGCCGGGTCAAGGTCGAGATCGCTCTTGCCAAGGGCAAGAAGGAGTACGACAAGAGGCAGACACTGCGTGAGAAGCAGGACACCCGCGAGACGAACCGCGCGATCGCGGCGGTCAAGCGGCGCCAGCGGAGCGCCTGAGGTGCTTGCCTCCTGAGGTCGCAAGGAATTGGCTGGCATCGTCGTGCGTTGGTCACGTACGATGGGTCTTGCTCCTCACAGCAGGGGCAAGCATTGAAAAATCAACATGGGGATGATCGGTTTCGACAGCGGATGTCGAAGCAGGGGAAGCGAGCCGAGGAAGCGGCAATGATCTCGTAAACCATATGTCGCAACCAATAATCGCCAATTCTAAGAGCGATTCCCAGTCCTTCGCCCTCGCTGCCTAATAAGCAGTGAGTGAAGGACCCTTAATGGGTGTCAGCCCGGGAGTGTTCCCGACCCGGATCCTGGCATAATTTAGGGAACTAAACCATCGAGCCCGGTCACGGGGTTCGATGGGAAATCAAACAGTGGCTGGGCCCGTCGGAGACTTGTTCGCGAGATCACCGGGGCCGAGAAAATCGAAGCGAACTGCGCTCGGAGAAGCCCTCCTTTAGCACCGTTGGACGCGGGTTCGATTCCCGCCATCTCCACAATTCCCATGTGAGGTTAAAGCCCCCTGGCCACCGGCCAGGGGGCTTTTTCCGTGTGCGGGGCACGGGTCGGTCGGGCACATCCTCTGGGCATGTGACTCGTTACTGCATCCGAGTGGAGGTTCACAGCAGCCGGCGGGGCAGAGGACGGCTGCGTACGCAAGAGCAGGAGGCAGTCGCTTGGATGCCACCGTCACTCTCTTCGGATCTTTTCTCGCCTGCCTGGGGGTGCTTGGCGCAGCAGTGGTGGCGTATCTGGGAAAGCGCGGGGAGAACGCGCTCACCGGCTTCTCCAGTCTGACGGAGAAGCTCCAGAGTGAGCGGGACCGGCTGGAGCGCCAGGTCGCCGAACGCGACGTGAAACTGGCCGAGTTAAACGCCCTGCACGCCCATGACCAGAGCGAGATCGCACGGCTTCTCATCGACAACCAACGGCTCGGAGGCACGCCGTGATCCAGCTCGAGCGACTCCTGGCCCGCCGTTGGCGCAGTGTGTTCCTCGTCTGCGTGCTCATTGCGCTCTCCGGTGTCGCGGCGATTCTCTGGGCCCGCATCGACGCCGGTGACCGCCGTGCCGACCAGCTCGCCGCGGAGGCCGACCGGCGCGGCGAGGCCGTGTCCACCCTCGCCCGGGATGTGCGCACGCTGCGTGCGCAGGTCAGGTCCCAGGGGGGCACGCCCGCGGCGCCGGACCCGTCCGACGCCATCGACGACCTGCTGGCCCGGGTGCGCGTGCCTGCCACGGCGCCCGGTTCGCCCGGCGAGGACGGCGCCGACGGTGCGGACGGCTCGGACGGGAAGTCGGGCGAGAAGGGCGCGCGCGGAAGCGGCGGGCAGCAGGGCGACCCTGGAGATCCGGGCGAGCCCGGGGAGCCGGGGAAGTCCGGTGAACCCGGAGAGCCAGGGCCGACGGGACCCCCGGGCGTGGACGGCCGGAACGGCGAGCAGGGGCCCGAAGGGCCGGCGGGCTCGGCAGGGTCCGACGGCCCTCCCGGCCCCGCGGGCAACGGCGGTGCCACGGGTCCCGCGGGACCGGCGGGACCGGCGGGACCCGCGGGGCCTCCCGGCGAGCGAGGCCCCAAAGGTGAAGCGGGGCCCAGCTGCCCCGAGGGCTACAGCCTTCAGCAGCCTCCCGGCGACCCCGACGCCCTGGTCTGCCGCCGCGAGGCCGGTGCCCCCGCCGACCCGGCACCGGCCCTGTTGCTGGCGGCCGCGCTGCAGGTCCGCTGCCGCCGGCCGCGGAGGACCGCGGAGTGGGGTCTGTCGCCGGGCGCCGGAGTCAGGGATGCTCCTGGGTCATGAGTAGACCCGTGAGACGCGTCAACACCCGTATGCGCCACTGGATCTGGCCCGCCGTGCTCGGCCTCGCGGCGGCCTCCCTCTCGCTGAGTGCCCCGGCCGGGGCGGACTCCGACCGCAGTGGTCTTCCCGAGGCGATCGACACGATCCTCGGCGATCCCCGGATGGAGGGCGGCGCCGCGAGCGTCGTGGTCGCCGATGCCACGTCCGGTGACGTGCTCTATCAGCACCTGCCCAGCGGGCGCCTGATGCCCGCGTCCAACACCAAGCTCCTCACATCGGCGGCCGCCATGGAGCGGCTCGGACCCGACCACCGCTTCACCACCGATGTCCTCACCGATGGCAAGCAGCACGGCCCCGTGCTCTCCGGCGATCTGTATCTGCGCGGCACCGGCGACCCGACGACGCTTGCCGAGGACTACGACCGGCTCGCCGCGAAGATCGCCGACGCGGGTGTCCGGCGGGTCTCGGGGCGCCTGGTCGCGGACGACACCCGGTTCGACGACCGGCGCATCGGCGACACCTGGGCCGGCGACGACGAATTCGCGTACTACGCCGCCCAGATCTCCGCGCTGAGCGTCGCCCCGGACACCGACTACGACACCGGGACGGTCATCGTCGAGGCGGTGCCCGGAGCGAAGGCCGGGGACAAGCCCAAGGTGACGGTGTCCCCGAAGACCGACTACGTAGACGTCGACATCAGCGCCGAGACGGTCGCGGCGGGCGGCGACGACACGCTCACCGTCGAGCGGGAGCACGGCACCAACACCATCACCGTCACCGGAACCGTCCCCGTGGGCGGCGACGCCACCAAGGAGTGGATAGCCGTCTGGGAGCCGACCGGCTACGCGGCCGCGATCTTCCGGGACGCGCTCGCCGCCCACGGGGTGCGGGTGAGCGGCCCCACCAAGGCGGGGATCGCGACTCCGAAGGGCGCGCGGCAGCTGGCCAAGCACGACTCCATGCCGCTGAAGGAGCTGATGATCCCCTTCATGAAGCTCTCCAACAACGTGCACGCGGAGAACCTCACGAAGGCGATGGGGTACGAGTCGACCGGTCGGTCCGGAAACTGGACGGACGGAATCGCCGCCATCAGCGGCTACTTGAAGACGGCCGGAGTCGATCCGGGCAAGCTGCGTCAGGTCGACGGCTCCGGGCTTTCGAGGAAGGACAACGCCCCTGCCGATCAGCTGATCAAGCTGCTTCTCGCGGCGAAGGGCGAGCCCTGGTACGCCGACTGGTACAAGTCGCTGCCGGTGGCCTGCGGCCCGGGCAAGTCTGTCGGGGGAACGCTGCGTTCGCGGATGTGCGGGACCCCGGCGGCCCTCAACGTGCATGCGAAGACAGGGTCGTTGACGGGTGCGTCGGCCCTTTCGGGTTACGTGAAGGACGCGGGCGGACGGGAACTGGTCTTCAGCATCGTCCTCAACAACTACCTGCCCTCCTCGGTGAAGGCCCTGGAGGACGCGATCGTGGTGACGCTCGCCAAGTCGACCGAGGACAAGGCGGTGTTGGTCAAGCCGCGTGCGAAGCGTGCGGGCGAGCCGAGCGGCGATCTGGAGTGCTCGTGGCGGAAGCCCGCGCGATGCTGAGCAGCAGCGCGCAGCACGCGGCGGTGACCGGGACCGCGTAACCCGTGGTGGCGCTCAGGTGCTCCACCACCCAGCCGCCGCCCGCAGCGCCGCAGGCGATGCCCCCGAGGAGGCCGGTCACGGCGAGGGTCATGCCCTCGTTCAACCGCCCCTCGGGGGTGAGCTGTTGGACGATGGTCATGCCGGTGACCATGGTCGGGGCGGTCGCCATCCCGGCGACCAGGAGGGCCCCGGCGAGCACCAGGAGCGAGCCGGTGAGGGCGGCCGCGAGGAGCGGCAGCGTCATCAGGGCTGCCATCGCGGTTGCGCACAGGATCTGCCGGCGGCGCAGCGAACCGCGCGGCCCGACCGCTCCGTAGAGCAGGCCCGCCGCACAGGAGCCCGCCGCCTGCAGGGCGAGGATCGCGCCCGCGGCGGACTTGTGGCCCTGGTCGTCGGCGTACGCGATCGTCACGACCTCCATCGAGCCGAAGACGGCGCCGGTGGCGAGGAACGCGGCGAGCAGGGTGGGCATCCCGCGCGCGTGGAGGGGCGATTTCCCCTTCGTGGCCGTACGTTCCTGGAGCGGCGGCTCCGTGGTGCGCTGGGCGGCGAAGAGGAGCACGCCCGTCAGGAGCAGCACGATGCCCACGAGGGTGCCCGCCTCCGGGAAGAACGCCCCGCACAGGAAGGCCGCGACGACGGGGCCGAGCATGAAGCACAGCTCGTCCGCCGCCTGTTCGAAGGAGTTGGCGGTGTGCAGGGCACGGGCGTCGCCCTTCAGGAGATGCGCCCAGCGGGCCCGGGACATGCCGCCGGTGTTGGGGGTCGTGGCCGTCGCCATGTAGGAGGCGAACAGGGTCCAGTCGGGCGCTCCGTAGTGCACGCACAGCAGCAGGGAGAGCGATCCGAGCGCGGCGATCGCGGTGGCCGGCACGGCGATCCGCGCCTGGCCGTGACGGTCGACCAGGCGCGCCGTCCAGGGGGCCACCACGGCGGTCGCGGCGAGGCCCGTCGCGGTGACGGCGCCGGCCAGCGCGTACGAACCGCGGGCCCCGGCGATCATGATGACGGCGCTCACGCTGAACATGCCCATGGGGAGGCGGGCGATGAGGTTGCCGACGGTGAAGGCGACGGCTCCGGGTATGCGGAAGAGGCGGGCGTAGGGGACACGGCGGGGGTGTTCGGCGGGCGGCATGGGATCACCATCACCGGGGCGGTGGCGCACGGTCCAACACCTTCTGGGTGCCGATTCACGCACCTGCGTTGTAAGTTCCCGGGGTGACCGGAGAGCCTCGTACATCTCATGACCTGGTGGGACCGCTCTCGCGCGACGTACGCGACCTGGTGGACCCGCGCCTTCTGCGGGCCTTCGTGGTCGTCGCCGAAGAGCTGCACTTCACCCGGGCCGCCGCCCGGCTGTACGTCGCACAGCAGGCGCTGAGCCGTGATGTGCGGCGCCTGGAACGGGAGTTGGGCGCCGGCCTTTTCGCGCGCACGACGCGGCAGGTCGCGCTGACGGCGGAGGGGGAGCGGCTGCTGCCGTACGCGCGGCGGGTCCTGGAGGCGCAGGACGATCTGGCGGCCGCCTTCCCGCGGGACCGAGGTGGGGCGGCGGCTTCGGCAAGGCCCCTCCTGGTGGACCTGAACAGCCCGGGGCTCGTCTTCGGGCGGATCCTGGAGCGGGCCCGCGAACTCGCCCCCGACTGCGAGCTGATGGCCCGCTTCGAGAGCGGTCTCACCTGGGCCGCGGCGGAGATCGACGCGGGGCGGCTCGATGTGTCCTTCGGGCGGTACGCCGGGCTCGAACCGGCGCTGCGGGCGCGGCTCGACCAGCAGCCCGTGCGGTACGAGCCGATGGCGGTGCTGCTGCCGCTCGGCCATCCGCTGGCCGAACTCGACGCGGTGCCGCTGGACGCGCTGGCCGGGGAGAGCGTGTACGCGGGTGCGGGCAATCACCGGACGCTGGAGTGGACCGACCTGGCGCACCGGCTCTTCGCAGGGCGCGGCATCGAGGTGGCGCCGCCCGCGCCGCTCGCGGTGGGCCAGGAAGAATTCGGGCGGATCATGGCCAAGAACCGGAACCCCGTGCTCGCCGTGGTGGACTTTCCGGCCATGCCCGGGGCCGTTCTGCGGCCTTTGACCGACCCTGTTCCCCTGTCGCCGGTGTCGCTGGTGTGGCGGAAGGGCCTGGTGCATCCAGGAGTGGACGCGCTGCGCAGGGCCGCCGCCGAGCTCGCCGCCGCCGAGGGATGGCTCCGACGGCCCGAAGACGGATGGGTTCCGGCCACAGATGCACTCATCATGATGAGACTGGACTGATGGATTAGTACGACTGTCGCCGCCGTGCGCTACATTCATAGCCCGGGCACGGTGTGATAGGGGGGCGCTCGGATCGGGTGGGGGCCCGGTCCGGACGGCAGAGTTGCCCGGAGTCGTGCGCGCCCGAGACAGGTTATGTGGGGGGTTGCGCGTACGCATGGACAATTGGCGAGAAGATGCCCTACCGGAACACACCCATGATCCGAACGAGGTCACCGTTCAGATCGACGGGGTGGGGCGACAGCTGGCGGACTTCTCCGCCGGGAGTGACCAGGACGCGCCGGACGGGCCGGTTTTCGTCGACGAGACGGGCCGCCGCAGTCGGCGGTACCGCCGCATCGGCGTGATCGTCGCCATCGCCTGTGCCGTCTACGCGGTGATCATCGTCGGCACACTGCTCTCGGGCAACTCCAGCGCGCCCTGGCTGCCGGTCAAGCCCAAGGACGACAAGCCGGCCAGCCAGGTGGACACCCCCGACCGCCCGGCGGACTCGGCCGACCCCTCGGCCTCGCCCGGCGTGACACCGTCGCCCGGCGCGACGGACGCCAGTGGCACCGCGCCCGCGCCCGGCGGCAGCGACCCCGCCGACCCCACGAAGCCCGGCGACGGCACCGGCAAGCCCGGCGAATCGCCCGACCCCGACCCGACGGACGACGGCAAGCCCGACCCGGACCCGACGGACGACGGCGGCGATCCCGACCCCACGGACAAGCCCACCACGCCCGACCCCGACCCGGACCCGACCGAGCCGACGGACCCGCCCACGGATCCCGACCCCACCGAGTCCTCCAGCGGCGGCGCGGGAGGCGGCGGCGAAGTCCCCGTGGTGAACCCCGCCGCCGACCAGCAGTCCACGAGCGCCCAGTCGGTCGGCTACCAGTCCCCGCAAAGCGCTGACCAGCAGCCCTCGGAGGCCGCACAGCGATGAACGCCCGCACCAACAGCCGCTCCGTTCCGGCAGGGCACGGGCGCAGTCGGTCCCGTCGTGCCCAAGGGCGCCGCGTCAAGGCGACGCGCACCGTCAGGCGGCGCAGACTCCCCATGCGCTATCTGCTGCCCTCGCTGCTCCTCGTCGCCCTGATGGCGATGCTGATGCTGCGCGGGTACACCCACAGCGAGATCCTCGCCGACCACCGTGTGCGCCCGCCCGCGGCCACCGACAAGGTGCCCCAGAAGGTCCTCGAAGGCGGCCCGGTCATCGACACCCGGGGCGGTCACGAGGAGACGCTGAGCGTCCCCGACCACCGCCTGGTCCTCACCTTCGACGACGGCCCGGACCCGGAGTGGACCCCCAAGGTCCTGGACGTACTGAAGAAGCACCACGCGCACGGCGTCTTCTTCGTCACCGGCACGATGGCGTCGCGCCACCCCGACCTGGTCGAGCGCATGGTCGCCGAGGGCCACGAGGTCGGCCTGCACACGTTCAACCACCCGGACCTCTCCTACCAGTCCACGAGCCGCATCGACTGGGAGCTCTCGCAGAACCAGCTGGCGCTCGCGGGCGCGGCAGGCATCCGCACCTCCCTGTTCCGCCCCCCGTACTCCTCCTTCTCGGACGCGATGGACAACAAGTCCTGGCCGGTCACGAAGTACATAGGCAGCCGCGGCTATCTCACCGTCGTCAACAACACCGACAGCGAGGACTGGAAGCGCCCCGGCGTCGACGAGATCATCCGCCGTGCCACGCCCAAGGGCGGCAAGGGCGCCGTCGTCCTGATGCACGACTCCGGAGGCGACCGCTCGCAGACGGTCGCCGCGCTCGACACCTTCCTGCCCGATCTGCAGGACAAGGGCTACCACTTCACCAACCTCACCGAGGCCCTGGAGACGCGCAGCGCGCACGCGCCGGTCACCGGCATAGAGCTGTGGAAGGGCAAGGCCTGGGTCTTCCTGGTCGGTGCGTCGGAGCAGATCACCGGCGGCCTCGTCGTCGCACTGGCAGTGATCGGCTTCCTCGTGATGGCCCGCTTCGCCCTGATGCTGCTGCTCTCCGCGGTGCACGCGCGCCGGGTCCGCAGACGCGGCTTCCGCTGGGGCCCCGACGTCACGGAACCGGTCTCGGTCCTGGTCCCCGCCTACAACGAGGCCAAGTGCATAGAGGCCACGGTCCGTTCACTCATGACGAGCGACCACCCCATCGAGATCATCGTCATCGACGACGGCTCGACGGACGGCACCGCGCTGATCGTCGAGGGCCTGCGCCTGCCGAACGTACGCGTCGTACGCCAGCAGAATGCGGGCAAGCCCGCGGCGCTCAACCGCGGGATCGCCAACGCCCGTTTCGACCTCATCGTGATGATGGACGGCGACACGGTCTTCGAGCAGTCCACCGTCCGCGAGTTGGTGCAGCCGTTCGGCGACCCGCGCGTGGGCGCGGTGGCGGGCAACGCGAAGGTGGGCAACAGGGATTCGTTGATCGGCGCGTGGCAGCACATCGAGTACGTGATGGGCTTCAACCTGGACCGCCGGATGTACGACATGCTCGGCTGCATGCCGACCATCCCCGGCGCCGTGGGAGCCTTCCGGCGCTCGGCACTTGAGCGGGTCGGCGGCATGAGCGACGACACGCTCGCCGAGGACACCGACATCACCATGGCGATGCACCGGGACGGCTGGCGGGTCGTGTACGCGGAGAAGGCGCGCGCCTGGACCGAGGCGCCGGAGACGGTGCAGCAGCTGTGGTCCCAGCGCTACCGCTGGTCGTACGGCACGATGCAGGCGATCTGGAAGCACCGCCGCTCGCTGATCGAATCGGGCCCGTCGGGCCGCTTCGGCCGGGTGGGCATGCCGTTGGTGTCGTTGTTCATGGTCTTGGCGCCACTGCTTGCCCCCCTGATCGACGTGTTTTTGCTGTACGGACTGGTCTTCGGCCCCACCCAGAAGACGATCATCGCGTGGCTCGGCGTCCTCGCCATCCAGGCGGTGTGCGCGGCGTACGCCTTCCGGCTCGACCGCGAGCGCATGACCCATCTGATCTCGCTGCCCCTCCAGCAGATCCTCTACCGGCAGCTGATGTACGTCGTGCTGCTGCAGTCCTGGATCACTGCCCTCACCGGAGGCCGCCTGCGCTGGCAGAAGCTCCGGCGTACGGGAGTGCTGGGATCGCCGCCCTCGATTCCGCAGCAGCGGGCGGGCGGCGCTGATCGGAGGCCCGTCGCATGACCTATCCCACGCAGCCGCTGCCGCAGGTGCCTCAGGCGGCGCCTCCTGTGGCGCCCGCTCCCGCTCCCGCTTCCGCTTCCGTTGCCGGAAAGAAGCCGGGCCGGGACCGCTATTTCGACGTACTGCGCTCGCTGGCCCTGGTCCGTGTCGTCATCTACCACCTGTTCGGCTGGGCCTGGCTGACGATCCTGTTCCCCTCGATGGGCGTGATGTTCGCGCTGGCGGGCGCGCTGATGGCGCGCTCGCTGAAGCGTCCGGCGTGGGGCGTGATCAGGGGCCGAATACGCCGACTGCTGCCGCCGATGTGGGCGTTCAGCGCGGTGGCCCTGTTCCTGCTGTTCTACGGCGGCTGGAACGTGACCAAGGACCCGGACCACGGGGACACCTGGGGCCTGGTGTCGATGCTCAACTACGTGTTCCCGATAGGCGCCCCGCCGTTCCCCTGGCACATCGGGGACAAAGCGGGCCTCCTGGAGGACACCTGGCCGGCGCAGGCCGCGGGCCCGCTCTGGTACATCCGCGCGTACCTGTGGTTCGTGATCGCCTCGCCGTTGTTGCTGTGGGCGTTCCGCAGGCTCCCGTGGGTGACGCTGTTCGCGCCGCTGGCGCTGACGGCGGTGCTCGCCACGGACGTCGTGAAGATCCCCGGTGAGACGGGCAACGCGGTGACGGACTTCGCGATGTACGGCAGCTGCTGGGTCCTGGGCTTCGCCCACCAGGAGGGCGTACTGGCGCGCGTCCCGCGCTACTTGGCGGTTTCGGTCTCGGCCCTGATCATGGCGTTCGGCCTGTGGTGGGCGTCGGGCCATCTGGGCCCGGACGGCTGGGACCTGAACGACATCCCGCTGGCCCAGGCGGCATGGTCCTTCGGCTTCGTCGTCATCCTGTTCCAGTACTCACCGTCGTGGCAGGAGCTGCCGGGCCGCTTGAGGAAGTGGGACAAGCTGGTGACGCTGTCCAACAACCGGGCGGTGACGATCTACCTCTGGCACAACCTGCTGATCATGGCGACGGTGCCGATCATCGACATGGCGTACGACTTGCCGTTCATGCAGGACGAGCAGTGGAGCTCGGCGCTGGACACGACGTACATGCTGTGGATGACGGTGCTGGTGTGGCCGTTGATCGGGCTGATGATTGTGGCCGTGGGCTGGCTGGAGGATGTGGCGGCACAGCGGAGGCCTCGGCTTTGGCCGAATGGGGCGAAGGCGGGGAAGGGGCGGCGGGCCGCTCGGTAGCGCGCGCGTCAGCGTGAGGGTGGCCGTGGATCGCACTTTGGTGTGGTGTGCGGCCACTTTTGTGTGTGGGGGCGACTCGTATGAACTGCGGGCCACCATCACTTGGAAGATCAGCTGGACCAGCACCACGGGTGAGGGCGGTGACCTTCCTGACCGTGAGTTCGGGGCGGAGCAGGGCGTCGTCGTTGAGGAGATCCAGACCGTCAACCGCTGACCGGCTCGTCGCGGCGTAAAACGCTGACGCAAATGTGCCTGGGTGCCCGGAAGTTCGGGCCCCCGTCAAGGAGGCGAGGGTGGTCTCACTCGCTCAGTGTGGAGAGGGCCGCGTTGCGCGTCGCCGGGGCTGATACGGGGTCCTTATGTGCCGATATGCCTGCTGCCCGGTGAACATGCTGCTGGCATCAGCCGTGGCCCGTGGATAGCTTCCGGGACTCCAGAGGATCTTCTCGCTCCAGGAGCTGACAGTGATTCGGCGTCCAACTTTGCTTGTAGCGGCTGCTCTGACTGCTGCTGTTGTGGTTGCTTCGCTCTCGGCTTGTGGGGGTGGGGACGAGAAGATCGCGGGGGTGGGGTCGGGGGAGACGGGGAGAACTTCGCCGTCTCCGGCCGTGTCGGGGGATGGGATCGATCGGCCTGAGATCCGGCTGCCGAAGGGTGTCGAGAACACCTTTGAAGGTGGTGAGACAGGTGATGTGAAGAAGGACGCGGTGCTTGCGGACAACCAGCGCGTGATCAACTCAATTGATGAGGCCATCACCGTCGATGCCAAGAAGCACCCGGCGCTGGAGTTCTACTCGGCGGGCGACGCGCTCGTCAGCGCTGCCACGTATGTCCAGTCGTTCTATGACGCAGGCGTCTCGTGGGTGGGACTGACTCGGTACTACGACCAGCAAGTCACGTTCCTCAAGGGCGGGGCCGCGGCTGTCACCTACTGCGGCGACGAGACGAAGGCGTACAGCGCGAACCGCAAGACCGGGGCGGTCAAGAAGACCCCCGGCGACTCGGATGACTACATCTCGTACAACGTGCGCATGGAGAAGAACACCGACGGCGTCTGGCAGGCGACGAGCGTGACCTCCGAGGAAGGCGCGCAGAAGTGTCAGCCATGAGCGGACTCAATCGACGGGCCCCGATGCTCGTGGCTCTGGTTCCGGTTCTGGCTTTGGCGCTGGTTGCGAGTGCGTCGTCTGTTCTTGCGTACGCGGGTGACAAGAGCCTGGGTGGAAGCCACGGGAGTGCTCGGGGTGGCAAGCAGGGCAAGACCATCACCGTCCGGACGAGTATTCAGACGAGGGTCAACGGACATTCAGGGGCCATCAGGAGGACGGGCAACCTCTCCTCTGTGGATGGCAACTGGACTCCTCCGGCGTGCTGGTACGAGCCCGCGTTCTCGCCCAAGGAAATCGAAGCGGTGGTCAAGCGGATGCGCGGTCTGGGTGTCGGCGTTCCGTTCATGGGCGGTATCGGCGCCGCTCTCGGGAACGTCTTCGACGCGTATTACAAAGACGGTCACCCCTACAAGAACTACAACCTCGACAAGCAGGGCGAGGGGATGTTCTGGGCCCGGGTGGTCAATCCCAATCGCAAGGACGACCCGGAGGCGATGGCCTGCGACCGGCCACCCTTCTGGGTCGACAAGGGGGAGTCGCCGGACGAGCCTCTCGCCGTGAGCCCGGCGGTTCTCGCCGCGTACGCGTACGACGAACTCCCCGTCCCCGACACGGAAGTCGCCATGGCGCCGCCCGGCGAGACCAAGGTCAATCTGCCGACCTGGATCTGGCTGGACAAGGCCAAGTTCAAGAAGGTCTCGGTGACCGCGAGTATTCCGGGAGCCGGGCTCTCCGCGACCACGACCGCTCGGCCCGTCTCCCTCACGATCGATCCCGGCACGGCGGACGCCGAGACGTTCCCACCCTCGGGAGAGTGCCCCATCAGAGGCGGGCGGATCGGTGCGCCACGGGCCAAGGGGACGCCGGCGGAGACGCTGCCGCCGTGTGGCGTGCGGTATTTGCGGGCCCCGGGCCAGGGCGGCGCGTACGAACTGAACGCCACTCTGACTTGGCAGATCAGTTGGACCAGTACGGCGGGTGACGGGGGTGGTCTGCCGGACGGGGTGTATGGGGCGGCGCAGGACGTCGTGGTGCAGGAGATCCAGTCCGTCAACCGGTGAGCGTGAGTGTCTACGTATTCGCAAGCAGAGGAGAAGCGCGCGCGATGGCGGATCGGCTCGTGGTCGACGGTGATGAGCTCGAACACTTCATGAAGCTGCTCAACAGATCGAGGGATTCGCTGAAGAGCATGCGCAAGGCGTTGGGTGATGCGACCACCATGGGCCTCGGGACGGACGACCTCGACTGGGCCTGCACGGACTTTCAGGACGACTGGAAGTACGGCACGGAACAGATCGGTGAGCAGGCCGAGGATCTCGCGAAGATCATCAATGCGAGCAAGGAGAGTTACCGCGAGGTCGACAAGGCGCTGGAGGAGTGCCTGAAGGAGAAGGGCAGGAGCAAGGCGAAGCGCGGCGGTTCTGGGGGCGCGGCTTGACGTACGATCCTGCTGCCGCGACGACGCTCCCGTCGAATTCGCCGGCCCGCCGCAACGGCCCGCTTCCGCAGGGCATGAAGTCCTCTCCGGAAGTCCCGAATCCTGACTACCCGGATCTTGGGTTCAACCCGGTGCCGGGCGACACCGACACGGTGGAGGCGCTGCGCCGGAAGCTGGTCGACTGCGCCACGACTCTCCATGAGACGCACGGTGTGGTGACTCGATTGATGGACGGCAGCTACTGGAAGGGCGACGCGGCCGTCGCCTTCCGGGAGCAGATCGAGGATGGCCCACTCCCGAAAAACCTTAAGGACGCGGCCAATTCCATCGGCAAGGCGGCCAAGCATCTGAATCGCTGGCACGGCGAGCTCGACGATTTCCAGCGCCGGGCCAAACGCCTGAATCAGGCGGCGAAGGATGCACGCGTTGCCCTGGAAGCTGAGAAGGGGCGCGCCGAGCGTGCGGGTGACGAACCGGACCTGGACAAGGCGGGCGCGGCCCGGCACGACGACGCGAAGAAGGCGTTGCGACGGGCCAACGGGCAGGTGCAGGACGCTCAGGACGAACTCGACCGGATTCTGAAGAAGGCCCGGGACCTGGCCAGCGAGCACGAAGAGCGGGCCAACTACCGGGCGGGCAAGATCCGTGACGCGACGCACCGGCTGGCGCCGAACGAACCAGGCTTGTTCGACAAGGCGACCGACTGGGTCAAGGAGAACCTGCCGGACATTCTCAGTGCGCTGTCTGGGGTCGTCGCCCTGGTGGCGATCGTCTTTTCCGGTCCGTTGGGGATCGCGATGGTGGCGGCGTTGATGTTGGCGTCTTCGGCGTTGAGTGCGGGTGCGCTTGGGATGAGGGTGTCGGATCCGGAGGTGCGGGCGTCGCTGATGGACGGGGTTACCAAGCGGGAGTTCGATGCGGACTTTTGGAGCAATGCGGTGTCGGTGGGGGCGGATGGGTTGGGGATGGTTCCGGGGCTTGTGGCTGTCATTAAGGGGGGTGTGAAGGCCGTGGATACGGTGCGCCGGAGCACTCAACTCATGAGTCTCGGACAGCGGATGGCCACTGTCGGTACCAAGACCATGGATGAGGCACGGACCATCGCAGCCCTGGACAACCGACTTATCGCGCACGTGGTCCGTGGTTGTAGCGACCCAGCCAAGGCTGCCAAGGCGGTAGCCAGCGGTTCAGGGGCCCTTGGTGTGGGCACAGCGAACTTCGGCCTGATCGACAGTGCCATGGACGGCGACGACACCAAGGTCAAGGACGGTGCCGTCGCCGGGATCGACGGTGCGCGGCTGGGCCTCGACAGCGGTGGGCTTCTGAGCCTCGCCCGCCATGCTTTCTCGTAGCCCTCTCGACGGAAAAGAGTGCCTAATGAATCCTGCCGACTTCGCCACTGCCTGGGACCACCCGCCGACCCGTCTGACCTGGCTGAGACATATGTGTATGAACGTGCTCGGGCTCATCGGGTGGGCGGGAGGCTGGATCGTACTCTTGGGCATCTCGACCTACACGCCCAACTGGGTTGTGTGGATCTTCATGCCTTACTTCTTCTACGGGTTTTACCGGGTAGCCATCCAGTTTAAGTACTTCCACCCGGCGCTGCGCATGCTGCGTATCCTCCGCACGTACCCATGGCAGGTGCTACGGGGAGTCCCGAATGGGCTGGGCGACCATCCTGACGTTGTCGGCAGCCAGTACGGGTGGTTCGAGTTCTCTAATCCGTCCTACCCCGATCAGCTACTTCCGTTGGTCTTTGGCCAGCACATGCGCACGGAATGGTGGCGCCGAAGGTTGGCCCCCCGCGCCAAGCCGAAGCTGAAGGCGCAGATCGAAGTGGTGTGGTTCGCCGGTGATCCCCGCTTCATCGGACTTATCGCTGCCCCAACGGCCAGTGGTCAGGCGCCCAGGCGTCTCCAAGTCATCAACCAGCAGATGGCGGCCGATGGTGGCCGCAGCTTCTCCAGCTGGGGCGCAACCCCCGATGACATCGAGCGCGGCCGACGCGTCGGCATCTACCCGGCCTAGCCCCTGAAGAGGCATGCCCCCATGAGTAGCGACACCTCCACCCCCTTCTTCACCCTCCACGAATCCGCCCAAGACCCCGACGCCGACCTCTGGTTCGTCGAACCGGCCGGCTTCACCACCATCCCGCTCGACGTGTTCCTCGCCCCGCAGGATTCCCCAGCCACCGAGAAGCTGCGCACCGCCCTCGCCCCACTCCTCGACGCGGCGCCCGATGGCACGGCTGCACGTCAGCAGATCATCGCCCAACTATCCGCAGGGAAGCAGATATTGGCAGCCCTGTGCCAAGCCGGGACAGTGCACTGCTCCGTAGGCCTGCATCGCGACGACGTAGGCGGAACAGGCGGCCCGCTGCTGCTCTCCCTCCTCACGCTCGCCTGGCGGGACATCGCCCTCGCGCCGCCCGCCGTCACCGCCGCCCGTGCCGTCGCGTCGTCCGAGGGGCACACACACGTCGAGTACGTCGAACTGCCCTGCGGGCCCGCGTCCGTAAGCGAGACCGTGCGCACGCCTTCCCTCGGCAGCGGCCTCCTGCAGCAGCAGCTCCTCCAGATTCACGCCCACCTCCCGCACCCGGCGGGCAAGCGACTTGCCGTCGTCACCCTGACCACCGCCGAAGTCGCTCGCCGGGAGCATTACCGCGCCATCCTCGGACAGGTCGCGGAGCTGGTCAGCTTCGATGATCCGCTCGCCGACGTCATCCCGCGGCCCGCCTGAGAGCTGCCGCGAGGAGTGCCGGGGGACCGTCCACCGCATTGCTGTGCAGGACCTCGGTGCGGTGAACCAGCCGTGGTGCGGAGACGGGGACCGAGTTGATGCCGGGGATGCCCTCGATTGCCGGCTGGGGCAGTAGCGCGAGGCCGTGGCCTGCGGCGGTGAGGGCGAGGAGTCCGCGTACGTCGGTTCCTTCGTAGCGCAAGGACGGGCGAAAGCCGTCGGTTCCGCTCGTGGTGCGCAGCTGTGCCAGTGGGATGGCGGTGTCGGGGGCGTCGATCCAGCGGGCGTCTGCGAGGTCGACCAGGCGGAGGCCGGCCCGGCCTGCCAGTGGGTGCTGAGCGGGGAGAGCGACGGCCGGCCGTTGTTCAGTGACAGCTGTCGCCGTGAGTGGGCCGACGTCGGGGAGGTGGAGTGGGTCGTTGGGCGCGGCCACGCCGTCGACCAGGCCGATGTCCAGTGCTGCGGTGGCGACTTGGCGGGTGATGACCTCACGACTCAGGACGCGTACGGTCACCTCCCAAAGGGGCTGCGTCCGGCGTATGTCGGCAAGCGTTCGGGTGAGCTGTGGCGTCAGGGCCAGAGGCGAGACGCCGATGACGGTGCGGGCAGCTGCGGGTGCCGCGGTGAGGCGCGCTATGTCCGCGCGGGCGGCGTCCAGTCGCAACAGCAGCGGCCCTGCGTGCTCCAGCAACCGGACGCCGACGCCCGTCGGAGAGACCGGTCGCCGCTGCAGCAGGACCGCTCCGAGGTCGCTTTCGAGCGCGGCGATGTGCTGGGACACCGCCGACTGGGTGTAGCCCAGTTCGCGAGCCGCCTCGGAGAAGGAACCGCAGCGCGCCACGGCAACGAACGTACGGAGAAGGTGCGGATCCATGCCCATCAGTATTGCCATCAGTATTGCTAATGGGAGGGTCGCGGATCATCGTTGGTGCTGAACTCGGCTGCCGGGTCAGGATGTTCGCATGCCTGAGCCTTCGAACATTTCGACGGCCCGCCTCGCGCTGGTGGGCGACCGCTCGCCCGGCGTGCGGGCCCACACTCGTATCCCCGGTCTTCTCGACGCGCTGGCCCAGCGTGACCAGTTGGTCCTGGACGCGTACTGGATCCCGACCCAGGACGCGGAAGCCGCCGACGGTCTCAGCGGATTCGATGCCATTTGGCTTGTGCCCGGAAGCCCGTATCGCAGCGAAGCCGGAGCGATCGCGGCGGCCCGCACCGCGCGTGAGCAGGGGATCCCGTTCCTGGGCACGTGTGGTGGCTTCCAGCACGCGCTCCTGGAGTTCGCGCGCGGCGTGTGCGGGCTCTCCGGTGTTGACCACGCCGAGAACCGACCGGAGGGGGACGACTTGCTCGTCGTCCCCCTGGCCTGCTCCCTGGTCGGGCACGAAGGCGTGGTCAAGGTGGTGGCGGGCTCGTTGGCGGAGCGTGTCCTTGGTGCTGAGCGGACTGTCGAGCGGTACCACTGCTCGTATGGCCTCAGCCCGGCCCATCTGAATGTGCTGCGTGCGCACGGGCTGCGCTTCAGCGGCGTCGACGAGGCGGGCGACGTGCGTATGGCCGAGCTGCCGGACCACCCGTTCTTCCTCGCCACCTTGTTCCAGCCCGAGCTCGCGGACGACGGCACTCGGCCCCACCCGATCATCCGGGCGCTGGCCGCTGCGGCGGTCGACCATGCGGCCGCGGCCGAGGGCTCTGTGCCGTTCAGTACCCGGCGGTGAAGCGAGTGCGCCGGTGCTTGGGGAGTTCGGCCTCGTCCAGGAGCGCCACCGCCAAGTCCTCCATGGAGAGGGACGAGTTGCCTTCCGCGTCGACGATGAGCTCATCCGTGCCGAGCCGGAAGGTGCCGGTGCGGACGCCCGGCTCGAGCAGGGCGGACGGGCTCAGATACGTCCAGTCGACCTCGGTGTCGGCGGTGCGGACGGCGTCGTACTGATCGTTGGAGGCGAGGGCGATGTGCCGCCAGGCGGTGGGGACGTAGGCCGGGTCGTCGATCGCCAGGACGCCTTCCTTGCCCGGCACGGTGAGGCTGCCGGCCCCGCCGACGATCATCAGGCGTACGCCGTTGATGTCCGCGAGTCCTGCGAGCAACGCCCGGCTGATGGCGGCGTGTTCGCGTTCGCGGCCGGGGGCGGGTCTGGTGGCGTTCACCACGAGGTCCTGGCCGGCACTCAACTCGGCGATCTGCTCGGGGTCTTGGGCGTCGCCGGTGCGGTGGGCGGCGTCCGGGTGCAGCTCGCCGAAGCGGGCGGGGTCGCGGACGACGGCGGTGACTTCATGGCCGCGGGTGAGGGCCTCGGTGACGACGCGGCTGCCGACGTTTCCGGCTGCTCCGAAGACGGTGATGCGCATGGGGACTGCTCCTTGGGTGGTGGCGTAGTGGGGTGGTGGGGTGGTGGGGTGGTTGATCGTGAGTGTTCCGTGAGTACGTGAGTGCTTTACGGGTGCTTCCGGGCTGTACGGCGGCCCTGCCCGACCAGGACGCTCGCCACGACGAGGACGAGCCCGCCCGCCTGCCAGAGGGTGAGGGTCTGCCCGAGCAGAACCAGCCCGGCGAGGGTGGCGACGACGGGATTGGTGAGCCCCAGGAACGACACGGACGAGGCGGGGAGGCGCTCGATGCCGCGGAACCAGAGGGCGTAGGCGATGGCGGTGCCGATGATGCCGAGGTAGGCGTAGCCGGCGAGGTTGGCGCCGGTGAAGTGGTCGGGGAGTCCTTCTGCGGTCAGCGCGATGGGCGCCAACACCAGGCCACCGGCGGTCAGTTGCCAGCCGGTGAGGGCGAGCAGTGAGACGCCTTCCGGGCGTCCCCATCGCTTGCTCAGTACGACGGCGAGGGCCATCAGCGTCGTCGCGACCAGCATGGCGACGATTCCCGCGAGGTCGACGGATGCGTTGCCGCGCAGCACGAGGAGGGCGACGCCCGCGACTCCGACGAGCCCGGCGGCGAGGGTCCGACGCGTGGGCCGCACCTTCAGAACCCCGATCCCGAATCCCGCGACCAGCAGCGGCATGACCGCGCTGATGGTCGAGGCGACGCCGCCGGGGAGGTGGTAGGCGCCGAAGAAGAGGAGTGGGAAGAACGCCCCGAAGTTGAGCAGGCCGAGGATGCCGGCCTTCCACCACCAGTCGCCGGTGGGCAGCCGCCGGGTCAGCGCGAGCAGGATGAGCCCGGCGGGCAACGCGCGGAGCGCCGCGGCGAGCAGCGGGCGGTCCGGGGGCAGCAGCTCGGTGGTCGTGACGTAGGTGGTGCCCCAGGTGGCGGGGCCGATGGCGGCGAGGCCTGCGGCGGCGAGGGCGGAGGTGCGGGGGCTGCGGGTGGCGCTGCCGGTGGGGGTGGTGGCGGTGCTGATGGTCCTGACAGTGGTGGGCATATCGGTTCCCCTCGTTTCCCCTCAACGCTGTTATTCTCAACGTTGAGATAAATATGGACCCCAGGGTCTGCGAACGTCAAGTATCTGAACGTTGAGATATCTGGTGATCCGGGGTCGGGGGCTTCGACGACGAGGAAGGAACCAGGCGTGGCGGCTGAGCAGGAGACGGACCGGCGACCCGAGGTGGCAGGCCCCGACGCCATCGACGAGCTGCGGGCTCAGTGGCACCGTGAGCGCCCGGACATGGCGGCCGCGGGCCTGGACGCGATGGCCCTGGTGGGCCGCATCAAACGGGCGGACCACCTGCTGAGCAAAGGCATGAAGCCGATCTTCGCCGAACACGGCCTGGAATTCGCCGAGTTCGACGTCCTGGCAACCCTCCGCCGGGTGGGCGCCCCGCATGAGCTGACGGCGGGCGGCCTCCTGAAGTCCGCGATGGTGACGTCAGGCGCGATCACCAACCGCCTCGACAAACTGGAACGCAAGGGCTTGATCGAACGCCACCCCGACCCGGCGGACCGCCGGGCGATTCGTGTGCGCCTGACGGAGGCGGGGCTGGAGTTGGTCGACCGGGCGGTGGTCGATCATGTCGCCAACGAGGAGCGGATGTTGGGGGCGTTGTCGGCCGAGGATCGACGGGCGTTGGACGGGGCATTGCGGAGGTTGTTGGTGTCGTTGGGGGATGTGCGCCTGGGGTGAGTGCCGCTGAGTTATCGCACTCTATGTATCTCCAGACACCGGTCACGTCTACCGACTCCCGAAGGGTTAGGTCAAGAGGGCATGATCTGGATCTACTGCGAGGATTGGAACACCCTCACCGAGGAGCCGATGGATCCGCTGAAGCCCAGGGAGGCTCAGGCCCGTCACTCTTCCGGAGAGCTGTACACCGCCGTCGCCTACCTCGCAGAAGGCTCAGCTCCAGAACTGCGCGTGCACATCCGGCTCGAAACGGGCTATGCCGCTGTTGCCTTCATGGACGGCTACGGCCGCACATCCCTGGAATACACTTTCACCGTCATCAACGGGTCGCTATTCCTTGAGACGGTGACCTCGTACGAGTACGGAACTTCTGTCGAACGCGGCGGATACGCGGACGCCGAGCGCATGGAATCTTACGACTTCACGCCGGACGGAATTGTGGTTCAAGAGATCGAGATCGGAGACGAAGTCTCCAGTGAGAGTCGTCGAAACATCGACATGACCAGCAACTGGGAGCGCATCCCCCAGTTCGGCGCCTACGACTCCCTGATCCGACGCGAACGTTGATCACCGGCGTCCCCTTCGCGCCGCTCCGCCCTTGAGGGTGCGTATCAAGGCGTGCAGAGGGTTGGGGGTGGTTGTCAGGATGATGTCCGGGGTGTCGCTTTCGCGGAGGCGGAGGGTGCCGTCCGGGGTGGCGGCTATGTAGACGCAGTTCGATGCGTCGCCGCTGTACGTGGACTTCTGCCAATTGTGCGTGTCCATGGTCGGTTCCTCAGAGTTCCTTGGCCAGTTTGTGGATCAGATGGCGTGATGGAGATGGCTCGAGCGCGCCCCTCTCCATGCGGTCCAGGACGGAGCGGTATTTGGTCAACTGTGCCTCTGCGTCCAGGAATTCGCACCCGTGGTGTGTGTCCAACTGGACGGTGTCGAGCCGTGGGACAGGCCCTGCGAGATAGTCGACGGACTGCCCTGTCCCGGGAAAGGGGACGTGGCCGAAGGGGATCACTCGGACGCATACGTTGGGTAGTTCACTCATCTCCACGAGGTGTTGGAGTTGCGCGCGACTGACGACCGCGCCGCCGAACCCCATCCGCAGGGCGGATTCGTGGATGACAGCGGTATACGGGGTCGGGGTTGCCCGGTGGAGGATCTCCTGGCGCTTCATGCGATGCGTGAGGCGGTGCTCGATCTCGTACTGCCGCATGGGCGGAACTACCTCGCGGAAGAGCGCGCGGGCGTGGTCCGTGGTCTGCAGCAGCGCGGGCATGTGGATCACGAGGGCGACGCGCAACGCAGTTGCGTGGTGCTCCAGTTCGGCGAGGTCGATCAGGCCGACGGGCAGGTATTCGCGGTAGTCGTCCCACCAGCCGCGCTTACGACCGCCGGTCATGGACGCCAAGGCCTCGACCAGGGGTTCGTCGGCGCAGCTGTAGCTGCGCGCGAAGGTACGCACGCGGTCTGCGCCTACCGGGTAGCGGCCTGCCTCGATGCTGCTGATCTGGCCCTGCTTGAGGCCGAGCAGTGCGGCGGCGGCTGTCGCGGTCAGCCCTGCGTGTTCGCGGAGCTTGCGCAACTCGGCTCCTAGTCGCCGTTGGCGCAAGGTGGGGCTAGTGCTGGGTGGCACGTTTGCCTTCTCTCTCCTGGTTCGCCCCTCGGTCACCCACACGAGGGAAACGTGAAGCTGAATGCCGATTCGGTATCAAGTATCACACCGACTGCTCTACGGTGAGGGCCAAGCCGCTCAACTGGCCGCGTCTGTAAGCCGGAAGAGCACCGTGTGATGCGGTACCGCCACCGCTGGACGCAGTTGCCGGGCGGCTCGAGTCCCTTCCTTTCAGGAGGCATCCATGCTCACCGTAGCCCCGCCCCAAGGTTGGTCGTACGCCCTTCATCTGCCCCACGATCCAAGAGCACCCCGCGTTGCCCGTATGACTCTGCGTGCCGCGCTCGCCGGACACGGGATGAGTGAACTCATCGACGTGGCCGAGCTCTTGGCGTCCGAAATGGTGACCAACGCCTATCGGCATACGAAAGGTCCCGCCTCGCTGCGGCTGCGGTCCGTGCGAGCCGGGCGGTTGCGGGTCGGGGTGTGGGACAGCAGTCCCTTCATTCCCGCTCCCTTCGACAAGCCTCCCGGCGTCTTCGGGGCTCCCATGCCGCCGATGGACTCCGATGGTGGGCGTGGGCTGCTTCTCGTACGGGAGTGTGCTGATGCGTGGGGCGGGTGGCCGCTCGGAGATCAACTCTTTGGCAGTGGGGGGAAGTTGTTGTGGTTTGAGGTGGGGGAGGGGGTGGCGTGCGGTGCGGGCGTGGCCGTCTGAAGGGTGGCTGCCGCTTGGGTCAGGTGGGTCAAGGTCGCCGTCAGTACCGGGTCCTGCTCCGTGCCCGTGCGGATCGCCGCGAAGACGTGGCGGACCGGGGGCTCGCCTTCGGGGGTGCGGAGGATCAGGGCGGGGCGGTGCAGGGGTTGGAGGAGGCGGGGGATCAGGGCTACGCCCGCGCCTGCTTCCACCAGCGCCGCCAGGGACTGCCAGTCGTTCACCGCGTGGCGGATCTCCGGGGTGAAGCCTCCCGCCGCGCAGACCGAACGGGTCACCGCGCCGCAGCAGCTGCGGGCGTCTCCGACTATCCAGGGGTCGGTGGCCAGTTCGCGCAGGGGGATGCGGGGGAGGTGCGCCAGGCGGTGCTTGGCCGGCAGGGCTATGTCGAGGATGTCCGTCAGGAGGGGCGTCCGGGTGTAGCGGCGGTCCGTGAACGGGGGTGCCTGTGCGAAGTCCACCGCCACGGCTATGTCGATCTCGCCCGCGTCCAGGCGCGTGAAGAGGTCCGGGGGTTCGGCTTCTACGACTGAGATCGATATGTAGGGGTGGGTTGAGGACAGGGTTGTCATCGCTGCCGGCAGCAGGCCTGAGATTGCGCTCGAGAACGCGCCGATCGTCAGGGCGCCCCGTTGGCCCTGGCCCCACGCGGCGAGTTCGGCTCGGGCGCGCTCCAGCTGGGCCGCTATTGCGTCCGCGTGCTGCAGCACCACCCGTGCCTGGCCTGTGAGTCTGACGCCGCGGCCTTGGCGTTCGATCAGGGGTACGCCCAACTCGCGGGAGAGGGCGGTCAGTTGCTGGGACACCGCCGAAGGGGTCAGGTGCATTGCCTCCGCGGTTTTCGCCAGGCTGCCCCTGCGGTCCAGTTCGCGCAGGGCGCCTAGGCGGCGCAGGTCTATCGTGAAGGTGCCGCTTACCTGTTCCATCCAGAAACATTAACTGGACCTGATGGGCGGCCGCCTCGACGATCGGTGTCATGACTCCGACCTCCGTGACTCCGGCCCCGTACTCCTCCTTTCTGATCCTCCACGGGTGGCAGAACCACCGGCCCGAAGGGCATTGGCAGCGGTGGCTGGCCGGTGAACTCGGCGGTCGTGGTGCTCGCGTGAGCTATCCGCAGCTTCCGGATCCTGATGATCCGGATCTTGAGGTGTGGCTGGGGCGGCTTCAGGCTCTTCTCGATGGTGAGCAGGTCGTCGTCTGTCACAGCCTTGGTGTTCTGTTGTGGTTGCACGCCGTGGCCCGTGGTGGGGGACGGGTTGATCGGGTGCTGCTGGTCGCGCCGCCCTCCGGCGACGTGCTCGCGCGGTACGAGGAAGTCGCGGGGTTCGGCGGGCCCGAGGTCAGCGCCGCGCAGGTGGCCCGTGCTGCCGGTGAGGTCCGGCTCGTGGCCGCCGACGACGATCCCTTCTGTCCCGGCGGTGCCGCCGCGCGGTACGGCGTGCCGCTCGGGCTCGACACCGATGTCGTACCGGGTGGCGGGCACCTGGATCTGGACGCGGGGTACGGGGCTTGGCCGTCGGTCCTGGAGTGGTGTCTTGATCCGGGGGTGCGGGTGTCCGGGCGAACAGACTAGAAGGTGAGGCCGTGCTTCGTGACGAGCGCCATCGTCGCTTCCATGTCCAACGAGCAGCCGTAGAGCTCCGCCTTCTGCTGCATCGCCTCCGGGGGCAATTCCTCGGTCAGGCGGTCGAGCCAGCGGAACAGTTCCTCCAGGCCTCCCGGAGAGATGATCTCCAGTAGCCGGGCCGGGGTGTCGCCCGCATTCCAGAACGTGTGCCACTCGTCGCGCGGCTTGAATACGAGACTGCCGGGACCTGCCACGACTTCCTCGTCGCCGAACCTCGCGCCGACCGAACCTTCGAGGATGAAGCTGAACTCGTCCTCGCGGGTGTGCTTGTGCACCGGGGCGGCGAGAACCTTTGGCGGCAGGCGATGTTCGACGAGTGTGAAGCGGCCGCCCTGCTCACGGCTGTTGATCAGGAACCGGTCCCCGCATGCTTGTGCGGGTTCGTAGAGCTCGCCGTCTTGTGGACCCAATATCCGATGCTCGATCACTGGGCGCGCACCGCCCTTCGAAGCAAGTCGTCCCAATTCGACCCAATTCGACGATACGCGTGCGGACTGCCTTGTGCCGCCGATGCCCGTGGTGGATGTTGGGGGAGGGCGGGGGCAGGGGGTCTCCGTCGGGCTCTGTTCAGGGGCCGGACAGCGAGGGGACCCGTACCGATATGACCCAGCCTCCCGGACAGCCGCCGCAGGACGGTTTCGGCCCCCCGCAGGAGCCCGAGTCGCCCGTACCGGGACCGCCCGCCGGTCCTTACGGCGCACCGCCGCCCCCGCCGCTGCAGCAGCCCGACGGGCAGAACCCGTACACGGGGGCGCCGCCCACCCAGCCGCTGCCCGCTCACCCGCCCTACGGCCAGCCCCCGCAGGGCACCACCCCCTACGGCCAGCCGCCCCAGCCCTCATACGGCCAGCAACCGCCCCCTTTCGGCCGCCCCGACCCCCAATACGCCGGCTACCCGCCGCCCCCTCCGCCCAGCGGCGCCCCCGGCAAGAAGAAGCTCGGCATCATCATCGGCTCCGTAGCCGTGGCCGCCGCCCTCATCGGCGGCGGCATCTTCCTCGCCACCAGCGGTGACAGCGACGACGGCGATCAGAAGCCCAAGGCCGACAAGAGCGTCTCGGCCGGCCCCTCGGAGCCGCCGGCCGAATCGGCGGAGCCCTCCGAGGACCCGGCCACGGAGGACCCCGTCACCGAGGCCCCCAGCGAAGACCCCGCCACCGAAGACCCCCTCGAAGAAGAAGAGCCGACCCGGCCCGCCGGGGACACCGGCTTCGAGGGGCAGTGGCAGAACGACGAGAACAAGACACTCACCATCGGCGCCAAGCTCACCTCCGGCGAGGGCAAGGGCAAGAACTCGGTGTCGTACATCGATGCCGGCGGCAAGGGCCTGTGCATGGGGCTCGGCCAGGCGCAGGGCACCGGTTTCCGCATCGCGCTCAAGTGCGGCACCGGCGACGACGCCAAGTTCATCGCCGCGAACCTCACGCAGGCCGACGACGAGGTGACGATGAAGTGGGACAAGGGCGGGACCGACGTCCTGCCCTGGGTCGGCTGACCCAGGCCTCGGGCCCAGGCCCCCGCCCAGGCCTCACGTCCAGACACAGGCTCCCCGCGCAAGCCCCCTCACCGCCCACCCCACCCCCACGTGAGAGCAACGTTCCCCGCCGGTCACCGCATGGCACAGGGCTGAAACCCGGTCTCCCTACCTTCGAGGCCATCAGCCCTAGCTGTGGGAGATGCGGAGGCCTGTCATGTCATGGATTCAGCGGTGGGACCCGGAAGACGACACGTTCTGGGAGGAGGAGGGGGAACGGGTCGCGCGGCGGAATCTGGTGTTCTCGATCCTCTCCGAGCACATCGGTTTCTCCATCTGGACCCTGTGGTCCGTGATGGTGCTCTTCATGGGACCCGAGTACGGGATCGACCCCGCAGGGAAGTTCTTCCTGGTGTCGATGGCGACCCTCGTCGGGGCCGTCGTCCGCGTCCCGTACACCTTCGCCGTCGCCCGCTTCGGCGGGCGCAACTGGACGATCATCGCGGCCAGCGCGCTCCTCATCCCGACGACAGCCGCCTTCGTCGTCATGGAGCCCGGTACCTCCTACACCACCTTCATGGTGTGTGCGCTGCTCACCGGCGTCGGCGGCGGCAACTTCGCCTCCAGCATGACCAACATCAACTCCTTCTTCCCCCTGAGGAAGAAGGGGTGGGCGCTCGGGCTCAATGCCGGCGGCGGCAACATCGGCGTACCCGTCGTGCAGCTCGCCGGGCTCGCCGTCATCGGGGCCGGCGGTGGGCCGCGGGTGCTGCTCGGGGTCTATATCCCCTTCATTCTCGTCTCCGCCGTCTGCGCCGCGCTCTTCATGGACAATCTCGCGACCGTGAAGAACGACACCGGGGCCGCCAAGGAGGCCGTCAGGGATCCGCACACGTGGATCATGGCCTTCCTGTACATCGGGACCTTCGGGTCCTTCATCGGGTACAGCTTCGCGTTCGGGCTCGTGCTGCAGACCCAGTTCGGGCGTACGCCGCTGCAGGCCGCCTCCATCACCTTCATCGGGCCGCTGCTCGGCTCGCTGATCAGGCCCGTCGGCGGGCGGCTCGCCGACCGGTTCGGCGGGGCCCGGATCACGCTGTGGAACTTCGTCGGGATGGGCGCGGCCACGGGCGTCGTCGTCATCGCCTCCATGCGGGAGTCGCTCGCCCTCTTCGTCGCCGCCTTCGTCGTGCTCTTCGTGCTCACGGGGCTCGGGAACGGGTCCACGTACAAGATGATCCCGGGCATCTTCCAGGCCAAGGCCGTCCAGAAGGGACTTGAGGGGGAAGCAGCCGCGGCTTACGGGCGGCGGCTCTCCGGCGCCTCGATGGGGCTCATCGGAGCCGTCGGCGCGCTCGGCGGGCTCGGGATCAACCTCGCCTTCCGGCAGTCCTTCCAGACCGTGGGGTCGGGGACCGGCGCCTTCGTCGCCTTCCTGGCCTTCTACGCGGCGTGCTTCTGCGTCACGTGGGCCGTATACCTTCGCCGCACCGCGGCCCCCGAGGCGGCCGAGCCGCACGCCGAGGCGAAGCCCCAGCTCACGTACGCGGAAGTCTGAGCGAAGCCTGACCGTAGCCTGGCGTAACACGTACGACATCGTGGTGATCCGGGGTTGTCACGGGCCCTTGGCAGGCTCGTTCAACCCCGGACCGGATACGAAGCGGCTCCGGAGCACGGAGCACCACACCATGCGGTACTAGCGGGACGAGAGCAGCCATGCACGCGAGCCAGCAGAACGGCCCCCTCGCCGGATTCACCGTCGGCGTCACCGCCGCCCGGCGCGCCGACGAGCTCGGCGCGCTGCTCCAGCGGCGCGGCGCCACCGTCCTGCACGCGCCCGCGCTGCGCATCGTCCCGCTCGCCGACGACAGCGAGCTGCTCTCCGCCACCAAGGAGCTGATCGACCACGCTCCCGATGTCGTGGTCGCCACCACCGCCATCGGGTTCCGAGGGTGGGTCGAGGCCGCCGACGGGTGGGGCTTCGGCGACGCGCTGCTGCGGTGTCTGCGCGGGGTCGAGCTGCTTGCCCGCGGGCCCAAGGTGAAAGGCGCCATCCGTGCCGCCGGGCTCACGGAGGAGTGGTCGCCCTCGTCCGAGTCCATGGCGGAGGTGCTCGACCGGCTGCTCGGGGAGGGCGTCGCCGGGCGGCGCGTCGCGCTCCAGCTGCACGGCGAACCGCTGCCCGGCTTCGTGGAGTCCCTGCGGGCCGGGGGAGCGGACGTCGTCGTGGTGCCCGTCTACCGGTGGATGCCGCCGGAGGACCTCGGGCCCGTCGACCGGCTGCTCGACGCCACCGTCGCCCGCGGCGTCGACGCCCTGACCTTCACCAGCGCGCCCGCCGCCGCGTCGCTGCTCGCCCGCGCCGAGGAGCGGGGCATGTCCTTCGAGCTCTTCGCCGCCCTGCAGCACGATGTGCTGCCCGCCTGCGTCGGTCCGGTCACCGCACTGCCGCTGCAGGCGCGCGGGGTCGACACCGTGCAGCCCGAGCGCTTCCGGCTCGGCCCCCTCGTACAGATCCTGTGCCAGGAACTGCCTTCCCGCGCCCGTACGTTGCCCATCGCGGGGCACCGCATAGAGATCCGCGGCCATGCCGTCCTGGTCGACGACGAGCTGCGTCCGGTGCCGCCTGCCGGCATGTCGCTGCTGCGGGCGCTTTCCCGCCGCCCGGGGTGGGTGGTCGGCCGCGCCGAACTCCTTCGGGCGCTGCCCGGTGCCGGGCGCGACGAGCACGCGGTGGAGACGGCGATGGCCAGGCTGCGCACGGCACTCGGCGCCCCGAAGCTGGTCCAGACGGTCGTCAAGCGCGGCTACCGGCTCGCGCTGGATCCGGCCGCCGGGTCCAAGTACGCCGACTGACGGGCCCTGCTGTCCCGGCCGAAGAGCACCAGCGCCCGTGCGAGCAGGCCCGTCGCGACGGTGCAGAGCAGGGCCCGCACGATGTTCCAGGCCACCCACGCGTCCTCGAACTTCTCGCGCACGGCGGCCGGATCGGCGATCTTCGCCGGATCGCCCGCGGCCGCGAGGTCGTCGTTCAACGGCACGTTCACGGCCGACGTGAGGGCGAAGGCCACGACGTAGACGACGAGCGCCGCGAGGACCCACCGGCGCGGGCCCGTCCCGCGCAGCTGCCACGCGGAGACCGCGGTGAAGACCAGCGCCCCGATGAAGCTCGCGAAGAAGACCGGGTTCTCGATGACGTCGTTGATGTTCTGCATGACCTCGATGTAGACGCGGTCACCGCTGCGCCCGAGTGCGGGCATGACGGCGCACGCGAAGACATAGAAAGCTCCGGCGATCAGGCCCATGGCGACCGTGGCCACCCCCAGCACGATCCCGGCGGTGCCCCGCCCCCGACTGTCCGCCTTGTCCGCCCTGTTCGTCACGCGTATGTCTGTCATGGGGCAGAGTCAATCGTGCGGGCGGGCGCCGGACCATCGCTTTAAAGCGCGCCTCCATAAGCGGGCGTCTCACCCGCGCCCGGTGGCAGGGGTTCCGTGCCCGCCCGCGGCGAGGCACTGTAGGGGGAGCACTCACCGGTAACCCCACAAGGCGGTGACAGGCGCATGGCGTTGGGCATGGACCCGGCCACGTACGAGCTGCGATTCGACTCCGGGCGGAGCTGTCTGGATCTCGTGGCGACGACCCATCCGGCGGAGCGGCTCGACTCGGTGGACCGGCTGCGCGCCTGGCTCGCGGGCGCCGGGCTCGTCCCGGACCGTACGGCGCTGCCGGGCGCGGGCCCCGGCTGGCTCATCGCCTTCCGTGAACTGCGGGGCAACATCGGGCAGTTGGTGCGCGGCGAGCTGGAGGGGCGGTCCGCCGACGGTGCGCTCGCCCGGGTCAACGCGTTCGCCGCGGCGGCCCCGCCGTCCGCCCGCGCGATCCGGCGCCCCGACGGCTCCCTCGCCCGCGTACTGAACGGCGACCCGGGCTGCGCGGCACTCCTCGCGGCGGTCGCCCGCGACACCGTCGACCTGCTCACCGACCCCGCGGCGCGCGCCCTCCTCCGGCAGTGCGAGGGCGACAACTGCCCCATCGTGTATCTGGACACATCGCGCGGGCGGCGCCGCCGCTGGTGCTCGAGCGAGGTGTGCGGCAACCGCGAGCGGGTGGCCAGACATCGGCGCAGGGCGGCGCTGGCGAGGGCGTGATCGAAGGCTCTGTGAAGGCGTGATCAGAAAAGTTCGAGACGCGATTGAACACCTGCGCTGTTTCCTGCGTACATCCCCGGTGAGCCAGTCAAGACGAGCCCGACGAAGTGCGGACACCGGAGGCAGACGTGCGCAAGGATTCCGCCGTGGCCGATGAGCGCCCCCAGGGGCGACCGCACCGACATCGTCTGGTCCAACGTGGTGGACCAGACGAGGAGTTGATGCGCGCGCTCTACCGCGAGCACGCGGGTCCACTTCTCGCCTATGTGCTCCGACTTGTGGCGGGAGACCGGCAGCGCGCCGAAGATGTCGTACAGGAAACGCTCATCCGTGCCTGGAAGAACGCCGGTCAGCTCAACCGAGCGACCGGTTCGGTACGCCCCTGGCTGGTGACGGTCGCCCGGCGCATCGTCATCGATGGCCACCGCAGCCGGCAGGCCCGGCCGCAGGAGGTCGATCCCTCACCGCTGGAGGTCATCCCCGCGGAGGACGAGATCGATAAGGCGCTGTGGCTGATGACTCTCTCGGACGCTCTCGAGGACCTGACTCCCGCACATCGGGAGGTACTTGTCGAGACCTACTTCAAAGGGCGTACGGTCAATGAGGCGGCTGAGACGCTGGGTATACCCAGTGGGACGGTGCGCTCGCGGGTGTTCTACGCGCTGCGCTCGATGAAGCTGGCGCTGGAGGAGCGGGGGGTGACGGCATGAACGAGTTCCCGTACGAGTCGGCAGGCGGGCACGGCGCTCCCGATGTGCACGAGACCGTCGGTGCCTACGCCCTCGGCATCCTGGACGACGCGGAGGCGACCGCCTTCGAGGCACATCTCGCGGGCTGCGATTTCTGCGCGCGCCAGCTGGAGGAGTTCTCCGGCATGGAGCCGATGCTGGCCGCGCTCGCCGACTTCCCCGGCGCCCGCGGCGTACGCCCCGTACCGGAGGTCGGCGAGCAGCTCGCCGCCCGGCCGAGCCCGCGCCTCGCTGACCGGCTCGTGGACGAGGTCGCGATCAAGCGCGAGCAGAAGCGCAGGCGTGGCTTCTACCTGGTGGCGGCCGCCGCGGCGCTGATCATCGGCGGTCCGCTCACGGTCCTCGCGGTGAGCGACGACGGCGGCGGTTCGAAGGACGTGGCGGGCGAGCCGCACCCCACGAGCCCCGCCGAGGACGCCTTCTTCAACCACATGGACGACAAGATCAAGGCCACCGACCCGACGACCAAGGTCAGCGCCACGGTCGGCACGGAGAAGAAGGCCTGGGGCACGCACGCGGTCCTGGAGCTGAAGAACGTGAAGGGCCCGCTCAAGTGCTCGCTGATCGCGGTCGGCAAGGACGGCGAGAAGGAGACGGTGACCACCTGGTCCGTCCCGAAGTGGGGCTACGGCATCGAGGACAGCTCGAACAAGTGGGCGCGCAATCCGCTGTATGTCCACGGAGGCGCCGCGATGGACCGGAACGACATCGACCACTTCGAGGTGACCACCTTCGACGGCAAGCGTCTGGTGGAGGTGGACGCGTAGTCGTCGCGTAGGAGAAGTGCACATCGGGGCCCCCTTTCGCGTACGGTAGACGGCTGCTCGGTAGGGCAGCTGCACGCAGGAAAGGGGCCTCGGTGGCCGACGTACGCGACCGCGAGATCAGCGTCGAACAGGAACATCTCGACCAGGTCTACCGGCGTCTCGAGGAGAAGATCCACGAGGCCGAGTTCCTGATGAACGACGCTGCCAAGCGCTCCCAGGTCGGCACGCCGGGCGCGCTTGCCGAGCGGGACGCGCAGGTCTTCCGCGCCGGCGTCCATCTCAACCGGCTCAACAACGAGTTCGAGGACTTCCTCTTCGGGCGCATCGACCTGCTGCTCGGCAAGGACGGCAAGAAGGGCCCGGACGGCGCGTACACGTCGGTCGAGCCGGCCGAGGACGCGGTCTCGGCGAACAACACCGCCGAGATCGCCGAGACCCTGCACATCGGCCGCATCGGCGTCCTGGACGCGGACTACTCCCCGCTCGTCATCGACTGGCGGGCCCCGGCCGCCGCGCCGTTCTACCGCTCGACGCCGGTCGACCCGGGCCGTGTCGTACGCCGTCGGGTCATCCGCTCCAAGGGCCGCCAGGTCCTCGGCGTCGAGGACGACCTGATGCGTCCGGAGCTCACGGCGACCCTGAAGGGCGAGACGCTGCCCGTCATCGGCGACGGCGCCCTGATGGCGGCGCTCGGCCAGGCCCGCAGCCACACGATGCGGGACATCGTGGCGTCGATCCAGGCCGAGCAGGACATGGTGATCCGCGCGCCCGCCGCATCGGTGACGTACGTCGAGGGCGGCCCCGGCACGGGCAAGACCGCCGTGGCGCTGCACCGCGCGGCGTACCTCCTCTACCAGGACCGCCGCAGGTACGCGGGCGGCATCCTCATCGTCTCGCCGACCCCGCTGCTCGTGGCGTACACGGAGGGAGTCCTTCCGTCGCTCGGCGAGGAGGGCCAGGTCGCGATCCGCGCGGTGGGCTCCCTGGCCGACGAGCAGGGCGCGGAGGCCACGGTCTACGACTCCCCGGCGGTGGCAAGGGTCAAGGGCTCTTCGCGGATGCTGCACGTTCTGCGGAGGGCGGCGCGGGGCGCCCTCGAAGGTACGACGACCGCTGTGGGCAGGCGTTCCGCGAACCCGCACACTGCAACGGCGAACACCCCCACCGAACCGGAGCAGCTCACCTTCGGCGAGGAAGAGGACGAGACGGCGCCCAAGGCCCCTGCCGAGCCCCCCACCCGCCTCCGAGTCGTCGCCTTCGGCCGCCGCCTGGAGCTGGAGGCCGACCAGCTGACCCGCATCCGCCGTAACGCACTCGGCGGCACGGCTCCGGTCAACCTCCTCCGCCCCCGCGCGAGAAAACTCCTCCTGGACGCCCTCTGGTCCCAGTCCGGCTCCGCGGGCCGGCACAGCGACCCGGAGCTCGCCGCCGAACTCCGCTCGTCCTTCGACGACGACATCACGTCCGAGGACGACTTCATCCGTTTCCTGGACGCCTGGTGGCCCGAGCTCACCCCGCGCGGGGTGCTCTCCGCGATGAGCGACGAGCGGCGCCTCGGCCGCTGGGCCCGACGCGTCCTGAACCCCGGCGAGGTCCGCAAGGTGGCCCGCTCCCTCAAGCGGGACGAGCTCTCCGTGCACGACGTGGCGCTCCTCGACGAGCTCCAGGCGATTCTCGGTACGCCGCCCAAGCCCCGTAAGAAGAAGGATCTGGACCCCCTCGACCTGCTCACCGGCCTCGACGAGCTGATGCCGCAGCGCGAGGAGTCGCAGCGGGAGCGCGCCGAGCGGCTCGCGGCGGAGCGCACCGAGTACGCGCACGTCATCGTCGACGAGGCGCAGGACCTCACCCCCATGCAGTGGCGGATGGTGGGCCGCCGCGGCCGGCACGCCACGTGGACGGTCGTCGGCGACCCGGCGCAGTCCTCCTGGTCCGACCCGGACGAGGCGGCCGAGGCCCGTGACGAGGCGCTCGGCACCCGCCCGCGCCGCCGCTTCACGCTCACCGTCAACTACCGCAACCCCGCCGAGATCGCCGAACTCGCCGCCAAGGTCCTCGCGCTCGCGATGCCGGGCTCCGAGTCGCCTTCGGCCGTCCGGTCCACCGGTGTGGAGCCGCGCTTCGCGGTCGTACGCGACGGAGACCTCGGCAGGTCCGTGCGGGACGAGGCGGCGCGGCTGCTCGACCAGGTCGACGGCACGGTGGGCGTCGTCGTGGCGATGAACCGGCGCGAGCAGGCGGCGCGCTGGCTCGCCGGGCTCGGCGAACGGGTGGTCGCGCTCGGCAGCCTGGAGGCCAAGGGTCTGGAGTACGACGCGACGGTCGTCGTCTCGCCCGCGGAGATCGCGGACGAGTCCCCGGCGGGCCTGCGGGTGCTGTACGTGGCGCTGACGCGCGCGACCCAGCAGCTGACGGTCCTGTCGGGCGAGCGCGACGAGCCGGACGCGGACGGGGTCCCGGACCTGCTCCGAGACTGACATCCGATGCCGACTTCAGGGACTTGTCGGGACGGGAATTGCCTTACGGGGATCGTTTGTTACCGTTGACGTGGCACCGGCTCGATCCAAGCCCCCGGGCCCAACCTTCGTCGCTACGAGCGACCACTTGCCGCGAGGCGAGCATGGCGGGTCGGTGTCATTTACGTAGGAGAGGTCCTCGTCACCCAGTGACGAGGACCTCTTTCCGTTTCCCGCACCTGCTTGCTCCTTCCCCCTACCGACACCCCGCAACTTCTCGTATGGTGGAAACAAGTTTCCGAAAACCTCGTGAACGAAACGTTCGCAATCCGGGGCGGCTACCACGTACTCAGTGGTAGGTGCGACGATCGGACGGCAAGAGCTACACGGTGAAAGCAGAGGAAGTCGGCCATGGCAACGGCGCCCAGCGTCTCCTACTCGAACACGGTCCGGTTGGAGGTGCCCGCGAGCGGCACCGCGGTCTCCCAGATCACCACGGCCGTCGAGTCCCACGGAGGCTCGGTGACGGGCCTCGACGTCACGGCGTCCGGCCACGAGAAGCTCCGGATCGACGTCACCATCGCGGCGACGTCCACGACGCACGCCGACGAGATCGTCGAGCAGCTGCGCACCATCGAGGGCGTCACCCTCGGCAAGGTCTCCGACCGTACGTTCCTGATGCACCTCGGCGGCAAGATCGAGATGCAGTCGAAGCACCCCATCCGTAACCGTGACGACCTCTCCATGATCTACACCCCGGGCGTGGCCCGCGTGTGCATGGCGATCGCCGAGAACCCCGAGGACGCGCGCCGTCTCACCATCAAGCGCAACTCCGTTGCGGTCGTAACGGACGGTTCAGCCGTTCTTGGCCTGGGGAACATCGGCCCGAAAGCCGCGCTCCCCGTCATGGAGGGCAAGGCGGCCCTCTTCAAGCGCTTCGCCGGCATCGACGCCTGGCCGCTCTGCCTGGACACCCAGGACACCGACGCCATCGTCGAGATCGTCAAGGCCATCGCCCCCGGCTTCGCGGGCATCAACCTCGAGGACATCTCGGCGCCGCGCTGCTTCGAGATCGAGGCCCGCCTGCGCGAGGCCCTCGACATCCCCGTCTTCCACGACGACCAGCACGGCACCGCGATCGTCGTGCTCGCCGCGCTGACCAACGCACTTCGCGTGGTCGGCAAGGGAATCGGCGACGTACGCGTCGTCATGTCCGGCGCGGGCGCGGCCGGTACGGCCATCCTCAAGCTGCTCATCGCGGCGGGCGTCAAGCACGCCGTCGTCGCCGACATCCACGGCGTCGTGCACGCCGACCGCGAGGACCTCGTGGACGCCGCGCCGGACTCGCCGCTGCGCTGGATCGCCGACAACACCAACCCCGAGGGCGCCCGCGGCACCCTCAAGGAAGCGGTCGTCGACGCCGACGTCTTCATCGGCGTGTCGGCTCCGAACGTCCTGAACGGAGACGACGTCGCGGCCATGGCCGACGACGCCATCGTGTTCGCGCTCGCGAACCCGGACCCCGAGGTCGAGCCCGCAATCGCCCGCCAGACGGCGGCAGTTGTGGCCACCGGACGCTCGGACTTCCCGAACCAGATCAACAACGTCCTGGTCTTCCCCGGTGTCTTCCGCGGTCTGCTCGACGCCCAGTCGCGCACCGTCAACACGGAGATGATGCTGGCGGCGGCGGGCGCCCTCGCGGACGTCGTCGCCGAGGACGAGCTCAACCCGAACTACATCATCCCCAGCGTCTTCAACGACAAGGTCGCGGGCGCGGTCGCCGATGCGGTGCGCAGCGCGGCGAAGGCCGCAGGGGTGGCTGTGACAGGCGCCACGGCCCCGTAGTACGGCGCGTCGTGGAACGCAGGGCCCGTAAAGGCCCTCTAGGGTGGCGTGGAAGCGCGCCCCCGACTGCCACCTTCCCAGGGGCGGTGAAGCTTTTCGTGTGACCCCCACGGGCCCCGGATTGGCTTTCCCGCCGCAGGTGGGGGCAGGATGCCTTTCTGGGCGCGAGGGTCTGGATGACGGACCCGGGTCCGGGGCCTGACCGAGGACCCTGGCAGCATCGGCTTCGCTGTGCCCATCATGCGGCCCTGCCGCGTGGCACGCCTCAACGGCAAGAAGAACACGGGAGTACAAACATGAACCGCAGTGAGCTGGTGGCCGCGCTGGCCGACCGCGCCGAGGTGACCCGCAAGGACGCCGACGCCGTGCTGGCGGCGTTCGCCGAGACCGTCGGCGAGATCGTTGCCAAGGGCGACGAGAAGGTCACCATCCCCGGCTTCCTGACCTTCGAGCGCACCCACCGTGCCGCTCGCACCGCCCGGAACCCGCAGACCGGCGAGCCGATCAACATCCCGGCCGGCTTCAGCGTCAAGGTTTCGGCGGGCTCCAAGCTTAAGGAAGCCGCCAAGGGCAAGTAAGCCTCAGGCAGTACGCAGAAGGGGCGGCCACCCGAACCGGGTGGCCGCCCCTTCTACATGTCCGACGAGGTGTCAGCCGAGCTGTGCCCGCCCCGGCAGCTCCACCTTCGCGCCGAGCGACACGAGCTTGTCCATGAAGTTCTCGTAGCCGCGGTTGATCAGGTCGATGCCGTGGACGCGGGACGTCCCCTGCGCCGCGAGCGCCGCGATCAGGTACGAGAAGCCGCCGCGCAGGTCGGGGATGACCAGGTCGGCGCCCTGCAGCTTCGTCGGGCCGCTGACGACCGCGGAGTGCAGGAAGTTGCGCTGCCCGAAGCGGCAGTCGGAGCCGCCCAGGCACTCGCGGTAGAGCTGGATGTGAGCGCCCATCTGGTTGAGCGCGGAGGTGAAGCCGAGACGGGACTCGTAGACCGTCTCGTGGACGATGGAGAGCCCCGCGGCCTGCGTGAGCGCCACGACCAGGGGCTGCTGCCAGTCGGTCTGGAAACCGGGGTGTACGTCCGTCTCCAGGGCGATCGCGTTGAGCGAGCCGCCCGGGTGCCAGAAGCGGATGCCCTCGTCGTCGATCTCGAAGGCACCGCCCACCTTCCGGTAGGTGTTCAGGAACGTCATCATCGAGCGCTGCTGGGCGCCGCGGACGTAGATGTTGCCTTCGGTCGCCAGGGCCGCGGAAGCCCAGGAGGCGGCCTCCAGGCGGTCCGAGAGGGCGTGGTGGTTGTAGCCGCCCAGGCTGTCGACACCGGTGATCCTTATGGTCCGGTCGGTGTCCATGGCGATGATCGCGCCCATTTTCTGCAGGACGCAGATCAGGTCTTCGATCTCGGGCTCGACGGCGGCGTTCGAGAGCTCCGTCACACCTTCGGCGAGCACGGCCGTCAGGAGGACCTGCTCGGTGGCGCCCACGGACGGGTACGGAAGGCGGATCTTGGTGCCGCGCAGCCGCTGCGGGGCTTCCAGGTACTGCCCGCCCTCGCGCTTCTCGATGGTCGCGCCGAACTGGCGGAGCACCTCGAAGTGGAAGTCGATCGGCCGGCCGCCGATGTCACAGCCGCCGAGGCCGGGGATGAAGGCGTGCCCGAGGCGGTGCAGGAGCGGGCCGCAGAAGAGGATCGGGATGCGCGACGACCCGGCGTGGGCGTCGATGTCCGCGACGTTGGCGCTCTCCACGTGCGAGGGGTCCATGACCAGCTCGCCCGGCTCCTCGCCGGGGCGGACCGTGACGCCATGCAGCTGCAGGAGTCCGCGTACGACACGTACGTCGCGGATGTCTGGGACATTGCGCAGCCGGCTCGGAGCGCTGCCGAGCAGCGCGGCGACCATGGCCTTGGGCACGAGGTTCTTCGCGCCGCGGACACGGATCTCGCCCTCCAGCGGGGTTCCGCCGTGGACAAGCAGTACATCGTCGGTGACGGTCATGAATCTCGCGTTCCGATGAGATGGACGGGTGGACCAAAGGGCAAGCGTAATGGGCGCGTACCCCCCTTCCGTAAGGCCAAGGGCGCGCCAAACCTGTCAGAAGTCCGTGACAACACGAACCGTTCGGAACCGGACACTCCGGGTCACCGGATCCGGCGTGCGCTCACGGCGCTCCTTTGCGCCCTGAGCTGCATTCACTCGCGTACGCGCATTGCCTCCCCCCGCGGGGCAAAGATGCGGGATCATGTCGTTCATGACCGAGGTGTCCTCGCTCACAGGGCGGCTGCTCGTGGCCACGCCTGCCCTGGCGGACCCGAACTTCGACCGCGCGGTGGTGCTGCTCCTCGACCACGACGAGGAGGGCTCGCTCGGCGTGGTCCTCAACCGGCCGACGCCGGTGGAGGTCGCGGACATCCTGGAGGGCTGGGGCGACCTGGCGGGCTCGCCCGGGGTGGTCTTCCAGGGCGGCCCGGTCTCGCTCGACTCGGCGCTCGGCGTCGCGGTGATCCCCGGCGGTGAGGGGCCCCTGGCCTGGCGCCGGGTGCACGGCGCGATCGGCCTGGTCGACCTGGACGCCCCGCCCGAGCTGCTCGCCCCCGCCCTCGGCTCCCTGCGGATCTTCGCCGGTTACGCGGGCTGGGGCCCCGGCCAGCTGGAGGACGAGCTGGTCGAGGGCGCCTGGTACGTGGTCGAGTCCGAGCCCGGCGACGTCTCGTCCCCGGATCCCGAGCGGCTGTGGCGCTCGGTGCTGCGGCGCCAGCGGAGCGAGCTGGCGATGGTGGCGACGTATCCGGATGATCCGTCGCTGAACTGACCAAGTCTTCCGGGAAGTCGCAGAGGTTCACCTTCTCCGACTGGCTGGAGGGGGCGTGATCCTCGTCATCATCGGGGCGGCGTCGTACAAGTTCCTGGGCTGACCCGCGCGTTGAGCAGGAACCGCGCCGCCAGCGGATGCGCGTCCCGCGCCGGGACCGCCAAGTGCACCGCGACCGGCGGCGCGTTCTTCAGGCGTACGTGGCGCAGAGCCGGGTGGGTGTGTCTGCGGGCCACCGGCTCAGGGGCCACCCCGACGCCGTGACCTGCCGCCACCGCCTCCAGCCACTCGTCGAAGTTGTCGGCGGTGCAGGCGAGCCGGGGGCGGCGGCCCTCGGGCCACAGGTCGGGGCGGGTGGTGCCGGTGACCGTGTTCACCACCAGGGGGACGTCGGCAAGCTCCGTCCAGTCCACGACGCGGCGGCCCGCGAGCTCCGCCGCGCCGCGTGCCACCACGGCGACGCGCGGCTCGTGGAGCAGGGCGCGGGTGTGGACGGCCGCGCCGGGCGGGATGTCGCCCCGTACGACCGCGATGTCGCAGGCGCCCGACTCCAGGCCCGCCAGCGGGGTGTCGCGCCGGACCAGGCGGACGCCCGCGCCGGTCGCCGCCTTGAAGGCGGAGCTCAGGGCGACGCAGGCCTCGGGCAGCACGGAGGTGAAGCCGAGCCGGAGCAGGGGCGGTTCGGCGAGGGGTGCGCGCAGCGCGGCGTCCAGGCGGGTCAGGAGCGGGGCGAGCTCCTCGCGCAGGCGTTGGCCGGCCTCGGTGAGTTCCACGCGGCGCGTGGTGCGGGTGAGCAGGCGGGTGCCGAGCGCCTGCTCCAGGGCGCGGACGGTGCGCGTGAGGGTGGGCTGGCCGGTGCGCAGGGCCGCCGCGGCGTGCGTGAAGTTCAGTTCATCGGCCACCGCGAGGAAGCCGCGGAGGTGGCGGAGGTCGATCGAGGCCAGGTCCGGGCGTACTGCCTGCTCATCCATGTTTCCCCAGCATAAATCGGTGCTCGCGGGCATTTCCGCGGGCGTCGCGACGCTGCCTACGTTTCCCTCCCGCGGCCTCGCAGGCCGCTTCGTACGAGGGAATGGGTGGGGTGTTGTGCGCAAGATCTGGCTGCTGATGCTGGGGGCCTTCACATTGGGGCTCGACGCCTATGTGATGGCCGGGCTGCTGCCGGTGGTGGCGGCCGACCTGGGGACGAGCGTCTCCCTCGCGGGGCAGATGGTCACCGTCTTCACCCTCGCCTACGCCGTGAGTGCGCCGCTCGTCGCGGGCATGGCGTCAGGCGTGCGCCCCCGGGTGCTCATCATCGGCGCGCTCGGCGTCTTCACCCTCGGCAACGCGATGACCGCCCTCGCGCCGGGGCTCGGGGTGCTGCTCCTGTCCCGGGCCGTCGCGGGCGTCGGGGCCGGGGTCTACTCCGCGCTGTCCACCGCTGCCGCCGCCGCGCTCGTGCCGGGGGAGCGGCGTGGCCGTGCGCTCGCCCTGGTGATGGGCGGGATGAGTTCGGGCACGGTGCTCGGGGTGCCGCTCGGTGTGCTGCTCGCCGAACAGGCCGGGTGGCGCGCCACGATGTGGGGCGTGACCGTGCTCGGCGTGGTCGCGCTCGCGGGGCTCGCCGGGTGGCTGCCGACCGTGCCCGCCGACCCGCCGGTGCCCGCGCGGGCCCGGCTCGCCGCGCTCACCGACCGCGGTGTCGTACCCGTCGTCGGTGTCTCCTTCCTCGGGGCGATCGCGAGCCTCGGCCTGTACACCTACCTCGCGCCGGTCCTCGACGCGGCGGGCGGCGTCGGGGAGGGCGGCGTCGCGCCCTACCTGTGGGCCTGGGGCATCGGCGGGGTCATCGGCAGCGTCGCCGCCGGGCCGCTCGTGGACCGTACGGGAAGGGTGGTCGCCCTGGTCGGCGGGCTGATGGCGGCCCTGGTCGTCGCCGTCGGCACGCTTCCGCTGCTCGGCGCCGCCGCCTTCCCCGCGCTCGTCGTCTGGGGCGCGGCGGGCTGGGCGCTCCAAGTCCCCCAGCAGCACCGCCTCCTGGCCCTGCGGGCGGAACGCGGGAGTGTGGCCCTGGCCCTCAACAACTCGGCGCTGTACCTGGGGAGCGCGGTGGGGTCCGGTCTGGCCGGTCTCGCCCTGTCGGCGGGACTCCCGGCCGACCGCCTGCCCTGGGCGGCGGCCGCGGTGGCGGCGGCGGGGCTGCTGCTGCACGGCGCGACCGGTGCGCGTGCCCGATACGGGCGCAGCCGATGCCCGGACCCGGCAGGCGTAGGTACCCTTGGATGCCATGAGCACTCTTGAGCCCGAGCCCGAGCGCGGGGCAGGTACGGGGACCCTCGTAGAGCCGACGCCGAAGGTGTCGCACGGTGACGGCGACCACGAGCGCTACGCGCACTACGTCCAGAAGGACAAGATCATGGCGAGCGCGCTCGACGGTACGCCCGTCGTGGCGCTCTGCGGCAAGGTGTGGGTGCCGGGTCGTGACCCGAAGAAGTACCCCGTCTGCCCCATGTGCAAGGAGATCTACGAGTCCATGGGCGCCGGTGGCGACAAGGACAAGGGCGGCAAGGACGGCAAGAAGTAGCCTCCGGACCCGGTCCACTGCCTGCTGTGCGGAGGGGCGTTGCGTGTGCCGCAACGCCCCTTTTGCGTTGTGCAATCGCGTGGAAGTCTCGCCGCATGACCTTTGAGGAACTCATCCCGGCGCCGAGCAGCAGCCACTGGGTACCACCCACACAGGGCCTCTTTCCCCTGGACGACGAGACCGTGCTTCATGCCTCGCCCGGCACTGAGGGTGTCGCGCGGTGGCTGCGCGACACGGTCGGAGCGGCGACGGGGCTGCCGTTCCCCGCCGGGGAGAACGACAACGGGATCGTGCTGCGGATCGATCCCGCGCTGCTGGACGAGGCCTACCGCCTCGTCGTGGACGGCTATGCGATCCGTATCGAGGGCGGCAGCGCCGCGGGTGTCTTCTGGGGAGCGCAGACCTTCCGCCAGTTGCTCGGCCCCGAGGCGTTCCGGCGGGCCCCCGTCGACCCCGGGCGGGAGTGGACCGTACCGATGGTCGTCATCGAGGACGCCCCCCGCTTCCGCTGGCGCGGCATGATGCTCGACGTGTCCCGGCACTTCATGCCCAAGGACGGCGTCCTGCGCTACCTCGACCTGCTCGCCGCGCACAAACTGAATGTCTTCCACTTCCACCTCACCGACGACCAGGGCTGGCGCATCGAGATCAAGCGCCACCCGAAGCTCACCGAGGTCGGGTCCTGGCGGCCGCGCTCCAAGTGGGGGCACCGCGCGTCCGAGCTGTGGAACGAGACGCCGCACGGCGGCCACTACACGCAGGACGACATCCGCGAGATCGTCGCGTACGCCGATGCCCTGCACATCGCCGTCGTACCCGAGATCGACATCCCGGGGCATTCGCAGGCCGCGATCGCCGCGTACCCGGAACTCGGCAACACCGACGTCGTCGACACCTCCTCCCTCGGCGTCTGGGACACCTGGGGCGTCAACCCCAACGTCCTCGCCCCCACCGAGGAGACCCTCCGCTTCTACGAGGGCGTCTTCGAGGAGGTGCTCGAACTCTTCCCCTCCACCTTCATCCACGTCGGCGGCGACGAGTGCCCCAAGGACCAGTGGAAGCAGTCGCCCACCGCGCAGGCCCGCATCAAGGAGTTGGGGGTCGGTGACGAGGACGGGCTTCAGAGCTGGTTCATCCGGCACTTCGACAAGTGGCTGTCCGCGCGCGGGCGTCGGCTCATCGGCTGGGACGAGATCCTCGAAGGCGGACTCGCGGAGGGCGCCACCGTGTCGTCATGGCGCGGGTACGGGGGCGGCATCGCGGCGGCCAAGGCCGGGCACGACGTCGTCATGTGTCCCGAGCAGCAGGTGTACTTGGACCACCGGCAGCACGGCGGAGCCGACGAGCCCGCACCCATCGGGTACGTCCGCACCCTTGAGGACGTCTATCGCTTCGAGCCGCTGCCACCGGAGCTCACCGAGGACGAGCGCGGGCACGTTCTCGGTACGCAGGCCAACGTGTGGACGGAAGTGATGGAGTACCACGCACGCGTGGACTACCAGGTGTTCCCGCGCCTCGCCGCCTTCGCCGAGGTCGCCTGGAGCGCGCTCCCCGACCCCGCCGAGCGCGACTTCGCGGACTTCGAGCGGCGAATGACCGCTCATTACATGCGACTTGATGCCCTCGGCGTCGACTACCGGCCACCCGGTGGCCCGTTGCCGTGGCAGCGCCGCCCCGGCGTGCTCGGACGCCCGATCGACGGGTCGCCCCCAAACGTGTGAGAGGCACCCGATAGTGCTGTGTCGGGCCGCCCGCGCTGGGACCGTGGGCGGCCGGAAGAAAGTCGTACAAGGTTCACCGAAGAGTGGCAATTCCCGCCGACCGGTGAGGGCGTGCGAAACCGGCACATCCCCCAGGTCTGCGGATGAATGTCTCCTAGCGGACCCCCGCGCCGGGGGCCGGGGAACATGTGCCAGAGTTGCCACGTCCGGGCAGTGAGCACGTACCGTACGGCGGAACAGGCGTAACGGTGGGAACGGCGAGAAAGCCGCCGGGCATCGGGAAGGGGCAGCCGGTTTTGACCACGCACGCACCGCAGGCGGCGCTCACCGCGCACACGGCGAAGCTGCCTGGGACGCTCGACGAGGCCGTGGAGGCACTCGCCGCGATGCCCGCCGCCGTGCCCGTCGCCGGCGGCACCGATCTCATGGCCTCGGTCAACGCGGGGCTCCTGCGCCCCGCCGCGCTCGTCGGCCTCGGCCGCATCAGCGAGATCCGCGGCTGGCAGTACCAGGACGGTCACGCGCTGCTCGGCGCCGGACTCACCCACGCCCGCGTGGGGCGGCCCGACTTCGCGGCCCTGTTCCCGGCGCTCGCGGCCGCCGCGCGCGCCGCGGGACCCCCGCAGATCCGCAACGCGGGCACGCTCGGCGGCAACATCGCCAGCGCGGGCCCGACCGGTGACACGCTGCCCGTCCTCGCCGCCCTGGAAGCCGTACTGATCATCGCGGGCCCCGGCGGCGCACGCCGCGAGGTCCCCGTCTCGCATCTGCTCGCCGGGATGGACATGCTCCGCCCCGGCGAACTCATCGGCTTCGTACGCCTTCCGCTGCTGCACGCGCCGCAGGTCTTCCTGAAGGCGACGGGGCGCACCGGACCCGGCCGGGCCATCGCCTCCGTCGCGCTCGTGCTCGACCCCGCGCGGCGCGGGGTGCGCTGCGCCGTCGGCGCCGTCGCGCCGATGCCGCTGCGGCCCCTGGAGGCCGAGCAGTGGGTCGCCTCGCTGATCGACTGGGACGGCGAGCGGGCGATCGTGCCGGAGGCGCTGACGGCCTTCGGCGAGTACGTCGCCGCCGCGTGCATCCCCGACCAGCCACCGGCGGATGACGGCTCCCCGCAGCCGCATCCGCCCGCCGTACTGCACCTGCGGCGCACCGTCGCCGCGCTGGCCCGACGGGCACTGGGGAGGGCGCTGTCGTGAGTGACGACCAGGACAACAACGGGGGCTGGCAGCCGCACCCGCAGGGCGAGTACGACTCCGACGCCACTGCCTTCGTGCAGCTGCCGGAAGGCCTCCTGGACGGTTCTCCGCTCGCCGCGCCCGGCCACGGCTATGTGCCGCCGCAGATAACGGTCACGCCGACGACCGCCGACGCGACGGACCCGGCGGCCACCGGGACCTGGGTCATGCCGGCCGATGTGACCGGGGCGGGGACGGCTTCCGGTGTGCAGGGCGGGCAGGGCGGGCAGGGTGTGCAGAACGTGCAGTGGCCGGTTGCCGGTGAGGTGCCGGTCGAGCCGTCCGTTCCGTCCGCTCCGTCCGTTCCTGAGCAGGCGTACGACCATGGCGCCACCGGGCAGTGGAGCTTCCACGAGGCGGAGGCGGCGGCGCCCGCGCCCGCCGATGTCACCGGGCAGTGGTCGATTCCTGTCGCCAATGGTGATCTTCCGGATGAATCGGGCGAGTTCACGACGTCCTCGCTCGCTGCGCAGTGGGGTGGTACGCCGCCCGCGACGCTGCCGGGCGGGGCGGCCGCTCCTTGGGCGACGGGGGGCGCCGGGAAAGGTGAGCCGTGGTCTCCGGAGCCGGAGCCGCTGCCGGAGCCGCAGGTCGCCGCCGAGGTCGAGGTGGAACCCCAGGTCGCGGTCGAGCCCGCGCCGGCGCCGGCGCCCGTGCCTGTCGCTGAGCCCGAGCCTGTTCTTGAGCCCGAGCCCGAGCCCGTATCGGCCGAAGTGACCGACGACGCCCCCGTGGAGTCGCTTGAGGCCCCGGCCGTCCCTGACGCGGAAGCCGAAGCGGAGGCCGAAGCCGCCCCCGAAGACCCCCCGTCGACCTCCGCCGACCTCGGCGACGAGCACCCCCTCTGCTCGTACGTCCTGCGCGTCAACGGCACCGACCGCCCCGTCACCGACGCCTGGATCGGCGAGTCCCTGCTCTACGTGCTGCGTGAGCGCCTCGGCCTCGCGGGCGCCAAGGACGGCTGCTCGCAGGGCGAGTGCGGCGCCTGCAACGTCCAGGTGGACGGGCGCCTCGTCGCCTCCTGCCTGGTGCCCGCGGCCACCGCCGCCGGCAGCGAGGTGCGCACCGTCGAGGGTCTCGCCGCCGACGGTCATCCGTCCGACGTGCAGCGCGCGCTCGCCGCCTGCGGTGCCGTCCAGTGCGGTTTCTGCGTACCGGGCATGGCGATGACCCTGCACGACCTCCTGGAGGGCAACCCCGCCCCCTCCGATCTGGAGACCCGCCGCGCCCTGTGCGGCAACCTCTGCCGCTGCTCCGGCTACCGGGGCGTGCTCGACGCCGTGCACGAGGTGGTGGCCGAGCGCGAGGCGTCCGCGGCCGCCGCCGAGCCCACGAGCCCCGACGACCCGCCGGACGCGCCGCGCATCCCGCACCAGGCGGGCCCCGGCGCCGGCGGGGTCAACGCGGCGGCGTACGACGGAACGTACGAAGGCCCCGGAGCGTACGAAGGACCAGGAACGTACGAGGGACCATACGGCCAGGACGGAGGCCAGGCGTGAGCAACGAAGCCGCGGGGGGCGCGAGCACCGCGACCGCAGCGGAGCCGCAGCCCGGCCCGGAACCCCTGCCGCACGGCATCGGTGCGTCGCTGCCGTCCGCCGAGTCCCGCGCCAAGACCGAGGGCACGTTCCCCTACGCGTCCGACCTGTGGGCGGAGGGGCTGCTCTGGGCGGCCGTCCTGCGCTCCCCGCACGCGCACGCGCGGATCGTGTCGATCGACACGTCGCAGGCGCGCGAGATGCCGGGTGTGCGGTCCGTCGTCACGCACGAGGACGTGCCGGGCGAGGCGCTGCAGGGCCGCAAGACCCCGGACCGTCCGGTCTTCGCCTCCGATGTCGTACGCCACCACGGCGAGCCCATCGCGGCCGTGGCCGCCGATCATCCGGACACGGCGCGGATGGCCGCCGCGGCCATCTTCGTCGAGTACGAGGTGCTTGAGCCGGTCACCGACCCGGAGAAGGCCTTCGCCGCCGAACCCCTGCACCCCGACGGCAACTTGATCCGGCACATCCCGCTGCGGCACGGCGACCCGGAGGCTGCGGGCGAGCTCGTCGTCGAGGGCCTGTACCGCATCGGCCGTCAGGATCCCGCGCCGATCGGAGCGGAGGCGGGCCTGGCCGTGCCACGCCCCGACGGGGGAGTGGAGCTCTACATCGCCTCCACCGACCCACACACCGACCGGGACATGGCCGCGTCCTGCTACGGCATCGACCCCGGCATCGTGAAGGTCGTCGTCACGGGTGTCCCCGGCGCGACCGCCGACCGCGAGGACGCGAGCTTCCACCTGCCGCTCGGTCTGCTCGCCCTGACCACCGGCTGCCCGGTGAAGCTGACGGCGACGCGTGAGGAGTCCTTCCTGGGGCATGCCCACCGCCACCCGACGCTGCTCCGCTACCGCCATCACGCGGACGCCGAGGGCAAGTTGGTGAAGGTGGAGGCGCAGGTCCTGCTCGACGCGGGCGCGTACGCGGACACGTCGTCGGATGCGCTGGCGGCTGCTGTTTCGTTTGCGTGTGGGCCGTATGTGGTGCCGAACGCCTTTATTGAGGGCTGGGCGGTGCGTACGAACAATCCGCCGTCCGGGCATGTCCGGGGCGAGGGCGCGATGCAGGTGTGCGCGGCGTACGAAGCCCAGATGGACAAGATCGCGAAGAAGTTGGGCATCGATCCGGCGGAGGTGCGGCTGCGCAACGCGATGGCGACGGGTGACATTTTGCCCACCGGCCAGACCGTGACGTGCCCGGCGCCGGTCGCTGAACTCCTCACCGCCGTACGGGACTTCCCGCTTCCCGAGCTGCCGAAGGACACGCCCGAGGACGAGTGGCTGCTGCCCGGTGGCCCTGAGGGTGCGGGCGATCCTGCGGCGGTGCGGCGGGGCGTCGGCTATGGCCTAGGCATGGTCCAACTCCTGGGCGCGGAGGGCGCGGACGAGGTTTCAACGGCCACGGTGAAGGTCCAGGACGGTGTCGCCACGGTGATCTGTGCGGCGGTCGAGACGGGGCAGGGTTTTACGACTCTGGCTCGTCAGATCGTTCAGGAGACGCTGGGGATCGATGATGTGCGGGTCGCTCCGGTGGATACGGATCAGCCGCCTGCGGGGCCGAGTTGCCATGGGCGCCACACGTGGGTTTCGGGTGGTGCGGTGGAGCGTGCGGCGAAGATGGTGCGTACGCAGTTGCTGCAGCCTCTTGCCCATAAGTTCGGTATGTCCACTGAGCTGTTGCAGATCACCGACGGCAAGATCACGTCGTATGACGGGGTGTTGTCGACGACGGTGACGGAGGCGATGGACGGCAAGGAGTTGTGGGCCACGGCGCAGTGCCGGCCGCATCCGACGGAGCCGTTGGATGCTGCCGGTCAGGGTGATGCCTTTGTGGGGATGGCGTTCTGTGCGATCCGTGCGGTGGTCGATGTCGATGTCGAGATCGGTTCGGTGCGGGTCGTTGAGCTGGCGGTGGCTCAGGATGTGGGGCGCATTCTGAATCCTGCGCAGTTGAAGACGCGTATTGAGGCGGGTGTTACGCAGGGGGTGGGGGCGGCGTTGACGGAGAACTTGCGGACGCCGCGGGGGCTTGTTCGTCACCCGGATTTGACGGGCTATGCGCTGCCGACTGCCTTGGATATTCCTGACATTCGCATCGTGAAGTTGGTGGAGGAGCGGGACGTCGTTGCTCCCTTCGGTGCGAAGGCGGCCAGTGCGGTGCCGGTTGTTGCGTCGCCGGCGGCGGTTGCTTCTGCGGTGCGGGCGGCTACGGGCCGTCCCGTCAATCGGTTGCCGATTCGGCCGCAGGCGGCGGTGGCTACGTGACGTTGCCCTTTTTAGCGGGTGGAGTTGTCGTCATTACCGGGATCATGGCGTCCGGTAAGTCCACGGTGGCGCAGGCGTTGGCTGAGCGGTCGCCGCGGGCGGCGCATGTGCGGGGTGATGTTTTCCGCCGGATGATCGTGTCGGGTGGTCAGGAGTATGAGCCCGGCGCGTCGGGGGAGGCTGAGGCTCAGCTTCGGCTGCGGTATCGGTTGTCGGCTTCGACTGCGGATGCGTACGCGGGTGCGGGGTTCGTCGCCGTCGTCCAGGACGTCATTCTGGGCGAGGAGTTGAAGGCGTACGTGGAGCTTTTGCGTACGCGGCCTGTGTACGTCGTTGTCCTTGCCCCGCGTCCGGATGCGGTTGCCGCGCGGGAGGCTGGGCGTGGGAAGACGGGGTACGGGGCCTGGACGGTGGAGGATCTGGACGCGGGGCTGCGGGGCGGGACCCCGCGGATCGGGTTGTGGCTGGATAGCTCTGATCTGACGGTGGATGAGACCGTGGATGCGGTTCTGGCGGGGCTGGACGGGGCGCGGGTCTCTTAGTGACCCGGCGGTGGAGTTCGTACCGGGGCCGCCCGGTTGTCCTGAGTTTGGCGGTTCCGGGCCGGGTGTAAAGGGCGCTCCCTTCGGTCGCGTCGGCTTCGCCGATTCCGCTTCGCTTCACCCTTGACACCCGTCCCTCCACCGCGAGAAGCGAGTTGACCGGGCGGCCACGAAGCGGGGCTCTCGGGACTGCGGGGTTGGGTCATCTGGCTTCGCTGCCGGGTGCGGACTAGTTCGTAGCAGCGCAGCCGGGTGGGAGGGTGCGCGGCCGGTCCGGGGATCGGTGCCGGTCTCGTCAAGCGTCTGCCGACCGGCCCCGGCCGAGAGGGGGGTGGGGGACCTACTTTGGGAAAGTTGTGTTCTGGCATAAGGGGGGCGCACGCGTTGCGTGGCGCGCTGGTGACTTGCTACTTGCCGAGGTACGCGTCGTAGATCGACAGCGTTGACTTGTTGCCCTGCTTGTCCGTGAGGTTCGCTCGGAGCGCGATTGCCTTGCCTGCGGCAGGGTTCTTGACGGTGATCCTTCCTTCCGTGACCGGGGTCTTCTTCTATGTCCGGCCTGCGTCGTAAGAGGCGTACACCGTGAGGGACTTGACGTTCCCCGGGGCTGCGGCCGGACCCTGTACCTTCACCGGGATCGACTGCCTCGGACCATGACGGATGCTGGTGACGTCCGGGCGTGTTCAGCGGCATGATTCCTGTGCGGACATCGCATAGCCACGTTTGCATGGCCGTGTCGATAAATCACTCGATCGCTTGTCTCAATCTCGCTTCGTCATGCTCACGCATTTCCTAGATCCCCTATTCTTGCGCTATCTTTCTGCGTCTGATGATGCCTCAGACGTCGCCGAAGGAGTACGCCGCTACATGAAAATTGAACGCCGCCTTGGGGTATCTCCGCGGGCACGTAAGCAGTGTTTGAGTGAGGCCAATTGCCCAGACATCTTTGAGCTGGCTGACGGTAGATTTGTCATCATTGGTGATGACATCACGGCGGACGTGACGTCAATCCTTCCCCAGGATGCGGGGATTGGCCCGAATGAACGGGCCGTCGTCATCACCCGTGAAACACTGACGGCAGCGCGGGGGGATATCCCGTTGTCGTGATGGCTACGCCTGGCGACGCAAAGGTGTGGTGGATCCAGCGGCCTGGTAGGCGCGCTCTGCGATCACGGCGAATCGAGCCTCAGCGGAGTCGCCTGGCACTCGATTTCGGTCGTGAATCCGCTCCCAGAACTCCCGCCATACCGGGACGGTGAAGAGGGCTTGCAGTACCGCCTCGATCGCAGCTTCTGAGTAGTCTCCCACCTCGAAGGCGAGATACTGCAGGGACAGCACTTGGTTGATATATAGGTACTGCTTCCTCTTCTCCTGTGGAAGGTCGCCGGTCAGCGTCGGCCATGTCGCCGCCAGGTCCGCGTCGCTCATGGCATCCCTGAGGATCGCGATGTGCAGCCCGCGGACCAAAGCCTCCGATGTACGGTGAATTTCACCCTTCATCATCCGTGTTTCGCCGCAGTGCTCTTCCATGACCCGTTGCTGATTCTGCAGGACGATACGTTGCATCTCCGACTCCTTCTCCTGCATGCGCATTGTGCGTGCCATGTAAAAGAGAAGAACAGTCGACGATGCGGCTGCGGCCGCACCGAATGCCTGCCCTGCATTGCTGCTACGGTCGCCTTGCAGGACGGGTACTTGCACAAGTGTCATGCTGAGTAGCACACAGCCGACGCAAGCCAGAGCGATCGTTGAAATGGACAGGGCTACGCGCTTTACGGCTGCACGTAACTGTCGCCCGTCCATTCATCCCCCTATAGTCAATTGCACTGCCTGCATTGTTTCCGTCCCGCGGAGAAAGGAAACTGTCGGCGACATGCAACGTTTCTCACATGAGTGAAGTCGATCTGTTTGACTAAAAGGTTTGAATGGGTAGCGTGAAGGTTGCACAACCTCAGGTGCTGAAGCGGTAGCTGTTGTGATATGCGCGGGACTCGGTTCCGCTTTTCTTGTGAGATTTGTATGGATGCGGCCGATACTTTTCCGCTGCGCACCGGTCGCTGCTTCTTTAAGTGTTGGCGGTGCAGCGCCATGCATCGATGCGCTGGGGCATGCATCTGGACTGCGATGGGCTCTCGTGTACGTCGCCGCTGTGCGCAGAGGTTCGCGACCGGCCAGGGCCGCGGGCCCTCGTCCAATGCACCTCGTCAAGGTGCAGATCAACCGAGACGGGGGCCGAGTGGGCCGGCACCCCTTCTGGGGTGTCGGCCCCTAGTTCGCTTGCTCAAGGCGGTAGAGGCCGTGGCGGGAATCGAACCCGCGTTACTGGATTTGCAGTCCAGCCCCTAAACCACTCGGGCACACGGCCAAGTCGATGACCTGACCCCTCGAACGTAGCCGTGGCCGTCGGCCCGGCCAAGGGATCATCGGCCGCTGCAACGGGACTGCCATACGGCGTTAACGAATAGAGGGTGGGCGGGGCGGTTCCGATTTCCGCCCAGATTGTCTTGCAGGGGGCCGGTCCCGGTTCCGTACCCCACCGGTCGGACAGTGCCGCGACCAGGAGCAGCCCTCTGCCCGACTCGGCGTCTGGGGAGGGTAGTTGGGGTTCGGCCGGTGGGTCGCGGTCCGCCCGCGCGTGGGTCACCTCGATACGGAGCGTGGCCGCCTCGGTGAGCGTGAGTGCCAGTCGGAAGCTTCTGCCGGGTACGTGGCCGTGCAGTGCCGCGTTGCTCGCCAGCTCGGCGACGAGCGGATGAGCCCGGTTGGGACGTTGACCCTGAGGATGAGATCAGTGCGGTGGTCGAGGTGGTCGGTCACCATCTGAAATTGCGGAGGGAAGCTGCGGGCCTTCGGGTGGCCGAGTTCGGGGAGGCCATCGGGTGCGGGGAAGACCTGATCCGGAAGATCGAGCGCGGGGCGCGGATTCCTCGTCCCGAGTAGCTGGACAAGGTGGACGAGGTGTTGGGGGCGGGTGGGCTTGGTCGGTCGAGGTCTTGCTGTACAGCAACCACAACGTCCACGGGTTGCTGCAGACGGAGGGCGCATGCGTGCATTCTTCGCGGGATGGTTGCCCGCCTACACGCTGGACGAGATGGATCGCGTGGCGGCTGCTCGAACGCCTTCTAGAAGCGGGTCAGTTGAGTCGTGCGCGTCGGAGAGCTGCCCCGAGGCGAGCCGTGTGGTCAGGAGACCGGGAACCAGGCCGACAGGCGCTTGGCGATGGTCGGTACGTCGATGTTGTCCTGGGCGACTTCCTCGACGAACGGGCCCGCGATGGAGACGTCCGGCGGGCGAACAGCAGCGCTCACACCGTTGACGCGCAGAAAGAAGCGCATCGCGAGCCAGGCGGTGCGCTTGTTGCCGTCGATCAGTGCGCGGTTGTGGGCGAACGAGTGCAGCAGGGCTGCCGCTTTCTCATGGAGGGTCGGATACGGCTCGGCCCCGAACACGTTGGTCCGGGGCCGTTCGATCGCTGAGACCAAGAGTCCCATGTCGCGCACGCTGTGTTCGGTACCGTTGACCGTGCGGGCGATCGTGAGGATCTCGTCGATCTGGACGTATCGAACTTCGCTCACTTGAGGTAGTCCAGGATCTCCGCGTCGCTGTCCATCAGCTCGGCCAAGACGTCATCGATCTTCAGCTCGGCCCGGTTCTGGGCGTCGCGGATGGCCTCGATGGCGAGCTCCTGCTTGCTGCGGCGCTCGCGGCGGGCGCGCTCAGTGAGGGCCTGGTCGAGGTCGTCGGGGAGTCGGAGTGTCATCGCCATACGTCGATGATACTGGACAGGTATCAAGGTAGCTAGGTGATACCAGTCCCCTACTCGCCGGTAGCGGAGGCGTACGACCAAGGGACCAGAAGGCCAGCGACTTCGGACAGGGGTCACCGAGGGGAATGACCCTTACGCTGGCCGGCATGACCGCTCTGGAACACGGTGACACCGACGTCACCCCCGACGCATCGATATCGCCGCCCGAGGGGTCCCAGGGCGGAGGGGTGCTGCGCAAGCCCTATCGTGCGCTCAGCTTCGGCATCGTCTCCGTCGTTCTGCTCATCGCCTTCGAGGCGACCGCCGTCGGGACCGCCATGCCGGTCGCCGCCCGTGAGCTGGACGGGGTGTCGCTGTACGCCTTCGCCTTCTCCGCCTACTTCACCACCAGTCTCTTCGGCATGGTGCTCGCCGGGCAGTGGGCCGATCGGCGTGGGCCGCTCGGGCCGCTTGCCGGCGGGATCGCCGCCTTCGCCGCGGGGCTGCTGCTCGCCGGGACCGCCGGGGCCATGTGGATGTTCATCCTCGGGCGGGCCGTGCAGGGGCTCGGGGGTGGGCTTGTCATTGTTGCGCTGTACGTCGTTGTCAGTCGGGCCTATCCGGAGCATTTGCGGGCGTCCATTCTTGCTGCTTTCGCGGCCAGTTGGGTCGTGCCGTCCGTCGTCGGGCCGCTGGTCTCCGGGACCGTCACCGAGCACCTGGGGTGGCGCTGGGTCTTCGTCGGGATCCCTGTTCTTGTCGTCGGGCCGCTCGCGCTCGCGCTGCCCGCCATCCGGCGCACCGCCTCCGGGCCCGTCGACCCCGCCGCCCCCGTCGAGGCCTTCGACCGGCGGCGCATCCGGCTCGCCCTGGGGATCTCGCTGGGGGCCGGGCTCCTGCAGTACGCGGGGCAGGACTTGCGCTGGCTCTCGCTGCTGCCCGCGGCCGTCGGAGCTGCCGTGCTCGTTCCCGCCGTGCTCGGGCTGCTGCCCCGCGGGACCTACCGGGCCGTGCGCGGGCTGCCCTCCGTCGTGCTGCTGCGTGGCATCGCCGCGGGGTCCTTCATCGCCGCCGAGTCCTTCGTGCCGCTGATGCTGGTCACCGAGCGCGGGCTCAGCCCGACCATGGCGGGGCTCTCGCTTGCGGTGGGCGGTGCCACCTGGGCGCTCGGGTCGTATGTGCAGTCGCGGCCGCGTATGGAGCCGTACCGGAGCAAGCTGATGGTGGTGGGGATGGTGCTTGTCGCCTCCGCCATCGTTGCCGCTCCGAGTGTGCTGATCCATGCCGTGCCCGTGTGGATCGTCGCCGTCGCCTGGGCCTTCGGCTGCTTCGGCATGGGCATGGTCATCGCGTCGACCAGCGTGCTGCTGCTCAGGCTCTCGGCGCCGCAGGACGCCGGCGCCAACTCCGCCGCCCTGCAGATCTCCGACGGCCTCTCCAACGCCCTGCTGCTCGCCGCCGGAGGGGCCGCCTTCGCCGCGCTCGGCGGCGGAATGGTCGGCGCGGGGCACGGCGTGGGCGAGGCGGGCGGGTCCCATCCGGCGGCCTTCGTCGCCGTCTTCCTGCCGATGGCGGCAGTCGCCCTGGTGGGGGCGTGGGTGGGGACGCGGCTCAAGGAACGTACGGACTGAGCGGGTCATGTGACACCCGTCGCACCGGGCCCAGACTCCGCATTGTCGTCGGCCGCGCGTCAACACATCACCGGTAAGGTGGCCCGGTTGTCGTACGTACCCGATCGTCAAAAACGGAGACCGTGACTACCACCGCCGCCTCCTCGTCCGCCGCCTCCCACCACCTCTCTCCCGCCTTCCCCGGCCGGGCCCCGTGGGGCACGGCCAACAAGCTGCGTGCCTGGCAGCAGGGTGCGATGGAGCGGTATCTGCAGGAGCAGCCGCGTGACTTCCTCGCCGTCGCGACGCCCGGCGCCGGCAAGACGACCTTCGCCCTGACGCTCGCGTCCTGGCTGCTTCACCACCATGTCGTGCAGCAGGTCACCGTGGTCGCGCCGACCGAGCACCTGAAGAAGCAGTGGGCGGAGGCCGCGGCCCGCGTAGGGATCAAGCTGGACCCGGAGTACAGCGCGGGCCCGCTGAGCAAGGAGTACCACGGCGTCGCGATCACGTACGCGGGTGTGGGCGTGCGGCCCATGCTGCACCGCAACCGCGCCGAGCAGCGCAAGACCCTCGTCATCCTCGACGAGATCCACCACGCGGGGGACAGCAAATCCTGGGGCGAGGCCTGCCTGGAGGCGTTCGAGCCCGCGACGCGGCGCCTGGCGCTGACCGGTACTCCGTTCAGGTCCGACACCAACCCGATCCCCTTCGTCACGTACGAAGAAGGGAACGACGGCATCCGGCGGTCCTCCGCCGACTACACGTACGGATACGGGAGTGCCCTCGGCGACGGGGTCGTGCGGCCCGTCATTTTTCTTTCCTACTCCGGCAACATGCGGTGGCGGACCAAGGCCGGTGACGAGATCGCTGCGCGGCTCGGCGAGCCGATGACCAAGGACGCGATCTCGCAGGCCTGGCGGACGGCCCTCGACGCGCGTGGCGAGTGGATGCCGAACGTGCTCAAGGCCGCCGACCAGCGGCTCACCGAGGTCAGGAAGGCCATCCCGGACGCGGGCGGGCTCGTGATCGCGTCCGACCAGGACTCCGCGCGTTCCTACGCCAAGCTGATCCGGGAGATCACCGGGACGAAGGCGACGGTCGTCCTCTCCGACGACACGGGCGCCTCGAAGCGGATCGACGACTTCAGCGACGGGAACGACCGCTGGATGGTCGCGGTCCGGATGGTGTCGGAAGGCGTCGACGTCCCGCGTCTCGCGGTGGGTGTGTATGCCACGACGATCTCCACTCCGCTCTTCTTCGCGCAGGCCGTGGGGCGTTTCGTGCGCTCACGGCGGCGCGGCGAGACCGCGTCCGTCTTCCTGCCCACCGTCCCCGACCTGCTCGGCTTCGCCAACGAGATGGAGGTCGAGCGCGACCACGCGCTCGACAAGCCGAAGAAGGAGGGGGAAGAGGACCCCTACGCCGAGTCCGAGAAGGAGATGGACGAGGCGAACAAGGAGCAGGACGAGGACACGGGGGAGCAGGAGCAGTTCTCCTTCGAGGCGCTCGAGTCCGACGCCGTCTTCGACCGGGTGCTCTTCGACGGTGCCGAATTCGGCATGCAGGCCCACCCGGGGAGCGAGGAGGAGCAGGACTATCTCGGCATCCCCGGTCTGCTCGAACCCGACCAGGTGCAGATGCTGCTCCAGAAGCGGCAGGCCCGGCAGATCGCGCACAGCAAGAAGCGGCCGGACGAGGAGGCGGATCTTCTTGAACTCCCGGCCGAGCGGCGGCCCGTGGTCTCCCACAAGGAGCTGCTCGAACTGCGCAAGCAGCTCAACACGATGGTCGGCGCGTACGTCCATCAGAGCGGCAAGCCGCACGGCGTGATCCACACGGAGCTGCGCCGCACCTGCGGTGGCCCGCCGAGCGCGGAGGCGACGGCGGGACAGCTGCGGCAGCGCATCGCCAAGGTCGGGGAGTGGGCTACTCGAATGCGCTGAGGTCCTCGCGCAGGGTTTCGGCGATGTCCTCGGGGACGTGCGGGATCAGCCAGCGCAGGAAGCGGGCGCCGTACTCGTCGCCGGCCGCCTCCAGGATGACGTCGGCGTCCTCGGGCGCGGCGAGCCCGAAGTGCCGCTCCAGCCAGGCGAGATACTCCTCGTGCCCGGCGGAGGGCTCCTCGTCCTCTTCCTCGTCCTTGTGCAGGTACCACTCGTCGTCGAGCGCGAGCAGCTGGAAGAGCTCCCGCAGGCCGCGCGCGACGACGTCGAGATCGCCCTCGTCGCCGAAGAAGACGACCGGCAGCGTCGCCAGATCCTCCCGGTCGTCGCAGCGCCACAGCGCGTAGAACGAGCCGGAGCCGGTGGCCTGGGCGAAGGGGATGAGCCGGTCGAGGAAGGGCTTCTCCTGATCCAGGCCGAGCCACTCGACGAGGCCCGCGTCGCGCCGGTCGTACGTGTAGAACTCGAAACCGTCCGCGAAGCCGTACCGCCCGGCGGGGCTCTCGTCGAACTCCTTGAGGAGGTTCAGCTCGGGTATGAGGGAGTACGTGATGTCGGTCATGGCAGCGGACGCTACCGGCCGCCTCTGACAGCGGCGGGGCCCGCGCTCCGGGCCCTCTGGGCGCCCGCCACGGAAGGGTGTGTTCCGTGTGGAGGGGTGGTGCACGCTCCGCCGCCCGCGCTCCGCGTAATGGGGCAATGAGGGGCGCAGCTCCCATCGCGGTGCCCGGATTCTGGACGGAGTCTTCCGCTGAGCGGGACGGCCTCGCTACTGTCCCCGCAACGTAAACGCCCCGTGGCAGCGCCGCCGCGGAGCGCAGCCGGAGTTCCGACCGGCGGCCTCTGACGCGCGTCGCCCACGGGACCGGCGACGCAACCGCCGCGTAAAGGGGCCGTCGACTCTCACCTAAGGAGTGGGCGTCGTGACCGCGGAGACTTCCCAGACGCTCGACCGAGGACTGCGTGTCCTCAAACTGTTGGCCGATACCGATCATGGACTCACCGTCACCGAGCTGTCCAACAAGCTCGGTGTGAACCGCACCGTGGTGTACCGGCTGCTCGCCACCCTGGAGCAGCACGCGCTGGTCCGCAGGGACCTGGGCGGCCGGGCCAGGGTGGGCCTCGGGGTGCTCAGGCTGGGCCGCCAGGTGCATCCGCTGGTGCGGGAGGCCGCGCTGCCCGCGTTGCGCTCGCTCGCCGAGGACATAGGTGCCACCGCGCACCTGACGCTGGTGGACGGCACGGAGGCCCTGGCCGTCGCCGTGGTCGAGCCGACCTGGACGGATTACCACGTGGCCTACCGGACGGGCTTCCGGCACCCCCTCGACCGGGGCGCCGCGGGGCGAGCCATCCTCGCCGCCCGGCAGGGGTCGGGCACCGATCCGGGCTATGCGCTGACTCATGGCGAGCTCGAGGCCGGCGCGAGCGGGGCTGCCGCCCCGCTGGTGGGTGTGACCGGCATAGAGGGGAGCGTCGGCGTCGTCATGCTGGCGGACTCCGTGCCGGAGCGGGTGGGGCCGCGGGTGGTGGATGCGGCGAGGGAGGTAGCGGACGCCTTGCGCTGAGGCCGCGCGGGCGAACCGTCGATCACCGGCTTCGCCGAGTTCGTCCTCAATCTCCCCCAAGCTCTTAAAGAGCAGGGGGGACCCCCTCGACGGGCTCAATATTGGGCACCTGGATCGTCACGTTAGATTGATCCCGTGTTCTCCCTCTCCAGCCTCTCGCGCCCCAAGGCCCTCGGCGTCTGCGCCGTCCCCGTGGTCGCCCTGCTCGCCGTCGCGGGCCTGGCGCCGCTGCCGTTCGCCGTGGCCCAGCCGGGGTCGACGGCGAACGTACTCGGGGAGAGCGAGGGCAAGCGGGTCATCACGATCACCGGCGCCCCCACCCGGGAGCCCAAGGGGCAGCTACGGATGACGACGATCGTCGCCACGGGTCCCGAGACCGACGTCAGCCTCGGCGACGTGGTGGACGGCTGGTTCCGTACGGACCGGTCCGTGATGCCCAAGGACTCGGTCTACCCCACCGGCGACGACGTGAAGGAAGTCGAGAAGCACAACCTCGGCGACATGAAGAAGTCGCAGGACACCGCCACGCGGGCCGCGCTCGCCTATCTCGACGAGAGCGGCGTGGACGGCACGGACAAGGTGAACGTCGACGTCGACCTCGGCAAGATCGGCGGCCCCAGCGCGGGCCTCTTCCTCTCCCTCGGCATCATCGACCTCATCGACGGCAACGGCAGCGGCGGCGACCTCACCGGTGGCCGCGACATCGCGGGCACCGGCACGATCTCCGCCGACGGCAAGGTCGGCCCGGTCGGCGGTGTCTCCATGAAGACGCAGGCCGCGAGGCGCGACGGCGCCACCGTCTTCCTGGTCCCGAAGGACGAGTGCGCGGACGCGGAGGCGGAGAAGCCGAAGGGGCTTCAGCTGATTCCGGTCACGACGCTGACAGGCACGATCGAGTCCCTGCGGGCCCTTGATAAGGGCGGGAAAGTTCCGAGCTGTTGACGAGCCAGAGGCCCAACTCGACCATTCGCCAGCCGAGTTGAGTACGCAGTTGGGGGCGCTGCTTCCGTAAGGGTGCCGCTTCGTGGAGTTCGGCGGCGCGGGCGTGGTGCATCAGGAGATGGATGTCTGCGTGCATCGCTTGCGGAGCCCTCTCAGTCGGGTCGTCGCGTCGGGAAGACGTGGGTGTGGATGCGTACGAGTTCGGCCTTCGGGTCGTCATCGGCGGGGGCCAATTCGCGGTAGCTCTCGATCAGTTGATGGACCTTCTGGTCCAGCTCGCTCGCCAGCTCGGGGGTGAGTCGCATGGTGTGGTCACTGATGTCCGCGCTGGACTGCCACTCCTCGGGCCACTCATGGCTCGTGCCGACCCAGGTGGAAAGTCCCTCGGCGTGAAAGGCCGCGACGTGCTGCAGGTAGAGCGCCGCCGCCCCGCGCACCACCGGGTCCGCGTCGCGGGCGAGCCTGTCGTTGAACACGGTGGTTTCGTGCGCCGCCCGCCACCACCGCTCCCGCCCCTTGCCGTGCTCGGGGGCGTCCTCGACGAAGCCGTGTGCCGCGAGCTGGCGCAGGTGATAGCTGGTCGCGCCGCTCGACTCCCCGAACCTGGCAGCGAGTTGGGACGCGGTGGCCGGGCCGTCGATGCGCAACGAGCCGAGCAGCCGCATCCGCAAGGGGTGCGCGATGCCCCGCAGGGAGCGGGCGTCGAGCGTACGGACCTTCCGGCCCTCGGGTTGCTCCGTCATGCCGTTGAGCGTAGAGATGCAAAGACTCCGTTGCAACGGTTTCTCTGCAACGGAGTCTTTGCATCTCGCTTGATGATCAACGGAGTTGGGCCTACTCCTTGATGAACCCCTCCTGGATCAACCAGTCCTTCGCCACCTCATGCGGATCCTGCCCGTCCACATCCACCTTGGAGTTCAGGTCCTGCGCCACCGTGTTGTTCAGCTTCTTCGTGATGGGCGTCAGGACCTCCGCGATCTCGGGGTGTTCCTTCAGCGCCTTGCTGTTGATCTCCGGAGCCGCGTTGTAGTTGGGGAAGAAGTGCTTGTCGTCCTCCATCGGCGTCAGGTTCATCGCCTTGATGCGGCCGTCGGTGGTGAAGACCTCGCCGTACGTGCACGTCCCCTTGGCGGCCTGGGTGTAGATGATCCCGGTGTCCATCTTGGTGATGTTGGAGTTCGGGATGCTCATCCCGTACGCCCTCTGCATGCCCGGCAGACCGTCCTCGCGCGAGGCGAACTCGCTCTCCACGCACAGCGTGACCGCCTTCGGGTCCCGCTCGGCGAGGGCGGCCACGTCGGACAGGGTCTTCGTCTTGTACTTGGCCCTGTTCTTCTGGTTCATGGCCAGGGCATAGGTGTTGTTCAGCGTGGACGGCGCCAGCCAGGTGATGCCGTTCTTCAGGTCCGCGTCGTGCACCGCCTGCCACTGCTTCTGCGGGTCGTCGATGGGTTCGGAGTTGCCCTGGTACGTGATCCAAGCGGTGCCCGTGTACTCGTACATGCCGTCCGCGTCACCGTTCTTGACGGCCTCCCGCGCGCCGATCGAGCCCTGGATGCCCGTCCGGTCGAGGACCTCCGCGCCGGCCGCCTCGAAGGCGATGCCCATGATCGCGCCGAGGATCAGCTGCTCCGTGAACTCCTTGGAGGTGACGGTGAGATCGGCGCCCTTCAGGGGAAGCCCCTTGCCGATCGTGCCCGGCTTGACGTCGTCCACCATGGGGCTGCCGCTGGTGAGCCCGCAGCTCACGAGCAGGGCCCCGCCAAGGGCGCCGACCGCCGCCGTACGCAACGTGACCCTCATGACCCCACCTCCAGCCCGCGGGGACGAAGCACCAGTTCGGCCAGGGACGCCAGCCAGTCCACCAGGAGTGCCAGCGAGATCGTCAGGATCGAGCCGAGCACGAGCACCGGCATCCGCTGCGTGGTGATGCCGGTGGTGATCAGGTCGCCGAGACCGCCGCCACCGCCGAACGTGGCGAGTGTCGCCGTGCCGACGTTCAGGACGAGCGCGGTGCGCACACCCGCGAGGATCAGCGGTACGGCCAGCGGGAGTTCGACCTTGCCGAGGACGCCCCATGCCGACATGCCGATGCCGCGCGCGGCCTCCATCAAGGTCGGGTCATTGGCGTTCAGGCCCGCGATCGTGTTGGACAGGACCGGCAGGACGGCGTAGATGATGATGCCGATCAGGGCCGCCTTCTCCCCGATGCCGATCCAGATCACAAGCAGGGCCAGGAGACCGATCGCCGGGGTCGCCTGGCCGATGTTGGCGACGGCCATGGCGACGGGCGCCGCCTTGCGCAGCTTCTTGCGGGTCAGCAGGATGCCCAGCGGGATCGCGATGATCAGCACGAAGAAGGTCGAGATCGCCGTCAGTTGGATGTGCTGGCGGAGTCTGAGCCAGACATTGCCTTCCGCCAGGGCGTTCTCGGCGATCGAGTCGAGCTCGGCCTGCTCGAACCACCACCAGGTGAGGAGCAGGATCACCGCGAGCACCGAGGGCAGGAAGGTGAGCTTCAGCCAGCCGATCCGCCGCTCCTTGCCCGTGTCCGCCGGGGGCGCCGGCTCCGGCTCGCCCTCTCCCGAGTCGCGGAACGGGTGACCCTTGACGTCGTGCTCGCCCTCGGGCCGGTCGTCGTCGGCGCCGTTGCCGTTGCCGGGCGACGGCTTGTGCTCGGGGATCCGGGGGCTGCTTCCGGGGATGCTACTCACGCCTTCGTCTCCCCTCCGTCGCCCTCCTGCTCGTGGTGGGTCAACAGGGCGCGCTGTTCCTCCAGTTCGTGCTGGTGCTCCACGGCGTCGAGCCGGTCGGCCTCCAGCATTTCGTGGACGGAGTTCATCAGGGTCTCCATGTCCACCACACCGGTGTACTCGCCGCGCCGCCCGGTGACCGCGACCCGCCCCGCGTTGTCCGTGAGGACCGCTTCGAGCGCGTCGCGCAGGGTGGCGTCACGGGTGACGGTGTCGTGCACGAGGGTGCCCGCGCGGGCCAGCGAGCCCTTGGCCCGCATCAGGTCGCCGCGCCGCAGCCACTTGTAGGGGCGGCGGCGCTTGTCGAGGAGCAGCAGTTCGTTGGTGCCGCTGGCCCGCAGCCTGTCGAAGATCTCCTGGAGCGGGTCGTCGACGGTCACCGTCGCGAAGTCCGCGATCTCCACATCGCGTACGCGGGTGAGGTTGAGCCGCTTCAAAGCCGCGCCCGCGCCCACGAAACCCGACACGAAGTCGTCGGCGGGGTTGGTGAGGATGGCCTCCGGGGTGTCGAACTGCGCGATGTGCGAGCGCTCCCGAAGGACCGCGATGCGGTCGCCCAGCTTGATCGCCTCGTCGAAGTCGTGGGTGACGAAGACGATCGTCTTGTGCAGCTCGTGCTGGAGCCGGATCAGCTCGTCCTGGAGGTGGTCGCGGGTGATCGGGTCGACGGCGCCGAACGGCTCGTCCATCAGCAGCACCGGCGGATCGGCCGCCAACGCCCTTGCCACACCCACGCGTTGCTGCTGGCCGCCGGATAGCTGGCGCGGATAGCGGTGGTGGAACTCGGCGGGGTCGAGCCCGACCAGGTCGAGCATCTCCTCGATCCGGTCCTTGATCCGCGACTTCCCCCAGCCGATCATCTTCGGTACGAGCGCGATGTTCTGAGCCACCGTCATGTGCGGGAAGAGCCCGGACGACTGGATCGCGTACCCGACCTTGCGGCGCAGCTTCACCGGGTCGATGTCGGTGACGTCCTCGCCGTTGATGCGGATACGGCCGCTGGTCGGCTCGATGAGCCGGTTGATCATCTTCAGCGTGGTCGACTTGCCGCAGCCCGACGGGCCGACGAAGATGACGATCTCGCCGGCCTTGATCTCCATGCTGACGCTGTCCACGGCGGGGTCGCTGCTGCCCGGATAGCGCTTGGTGAGGTTCTCCAACTCGATCGTCGCGCCGGTCGTGGCGGCCGGGGCCGCGGTGTCCTCGGCGGTCGCGGTGGTCTCAGACACGGATACCCCTCGGGATCGTCAGCCGGCCGATCAGGACGTACGCGGCGTCGAAGAGAAGCGCCAGGATGATGATCCCGAGCGTGCCCGCGAGCACCTGGTTGAGCGCGTTCTTGCTGCCGAGCGAGCCGATGCCGCGGAAGATCTCGTTGCCGAGGCCGGGGCCCGACGCGTACGCGGCGATGGCGGCGATGCCCATCAGCATCTGCGTCGACACCCGGATGCCGGTGAGGATCGGCGGCCAGGCGATCGGCAGTTCCACCCGCATCAGGCGGGTGATCCGCGACATGCCGATGCCCTTCGCGGCATCGACCAGGGAGGGGTCGACGCCGCGCAGGCCGACGATGGAGTTGCGCACGATCGGAAGCAGCCCGTACAGGGTCAGCGCGATGACGGTCGGCGCGACACCGAGCCCGACGATCGGGATCAGCAGACCGATCATGGCGAGCGACGGGACGGTCAGAAGGGCGGAGGTGGCGGTCGTGGCCAGATTGCCCGCCCACTCGCTGCGGTACGTGACGATGCCGATCAGTACGCCGACGACGGTCGCCACGACCATGCACTGGAATACCGCGCTTGCGTGCTGGTACGCGTCCGTCAGCAACTGCTGGTGGCGGTTGCCGAGGTAGTCCCAGAAGCTCACTGAACTGCTCACCTCACCCAGGCGCGGTTCAGACGGCGCCGGGAGGCTCCCGGCGCCCGCGTGCTGCGTACGATGCTCGCTGTTCGATCCCTACCTACCCGCGTCAGGCATCACCTGACGCCTGTTCGACCAACGGGATGATCCGCAGCGGAACAGGGTTCTCCATGACGATCGCCGTGGAAGCCCGGACGATGCCATCAAAACCCACCACCCGGTCGATCACACGCTGGAGATCGGCGTTCGACCGGGCGACGAGACGGCACAGCATGTCGCCGTGCCCGGTGATGGTGTGCAGCTCCAGTACCTCCGCGACGGTCGCCAAATGCGCCCGCACATCGGCCCCCTGACCCTGTTTGATCTCCAGCGTGGCGAAGGCCGTGACGGGGTAGCCGAGGGCCGCCGGATCGACGTCCGGGCCGAAGCCGCGGATGACTCCGTTCGACTGAAGGCGGTCCATCCGGGCCTGTACGGTGCCGCGCGCGACGCCGAGCCGCCGGGACGCCTCGAGGACGCCGATACGGGGCTCGCGGGCGAGCAGCACGATGAGCCTGCCGTCCAGATGATCGATCGCCATGGTCGCCTCTGTCTCCCCTGCGGTGGTGGTCATCATGTACAGATAGCCCCGCCATACTGACCTGCTACTGGTCAGATTGCCCAGCAAAAACGCGAACTATTGCGCACCTTGCGATACGGCGGGAGCCTGCGGATATGGCAGCTACCGCGAACACCCAGCCCACGTCGGCCACCTCTGGCACCCCTAACACCGCGCGCGAGGCAGATCCCTTCCCGGTCAAGGGAATGGACGCGGTCGTCTTCGCCGTGGGCAACGCCAAGCAGGCGGCCCACTACTACTCGACGGCCTTCGGCATGAAACTCGTGGCGTACTCCGGCCCGGAGACCGGCAGCCGTGAGACCGCCTCATACGTCCTGACCAACGGCGCCGCCCGCTTTGTCCTCACCTCCGTCATCAAGGCGTCGACGGACTGGGGCCACTTCCTGGAGAGCCATGTCGCCGAGCACGGCGACGGCGTCGTCGACCTCGCCATCGAGGTGCCGGACGCGCGGGCGGCTTACGCGTACGCCGTCGAGCACGGGGCGCGCGGGATCACCGAGCCGTACGAGCTCAAGGACGAGAACGGCACGGTGGTGCTCGCCGCCATCGCGACGTACGGCAAGACCCGCCACACGCTGGTGGAGCGCACCGGCTACGACGGCCCCTACCTGCCCGGCTTCTCGCCCGCCTCGCCGATCGTCGAGCCGCCGGCCAAGCGGACCTTCCAGGCGATCGACCACTGCGTCGGCAACGTCGAACTCGGCAAGATGAACGAGTGGGTCGCCTTCTACAACAAGGTCATGGGCTTCACGAACATGAAGGAGTTCGTGGGCGACGACATCGCGACGGAGTACAGCGCGCTGATGTCAAAGGTGGTGGCGGACGGCACCCTGAAGGTGAAGTTCCCCATCAACGAACCGGCCATCGCCAAGAAGAAGTCCCAGATCGACGAGTACCTGGAGTTCTACGGCGGCGCGGGCGTCCAGCACATCGCGCTCGCCACGAACGACATCGTGGAGTCGGTCCGCACGATGCGGGCGGCGGGCGTCAAGTTCCTGGACACCCCGGACTCCTACTACGACACCCTCGGCGATTGGGCGGGCGAGACCCGCGTCCCCGTGGAAACCCTCCGCGAGCTGAAGATCCTGGTCGACCGTGACGAGGACGGCTACCTGCTCCAGATCTTCACCAAGCCGGTCCAGGACCGCCCGACGGTCTTCTTCGAGATGATCGAACGCCACGGCTCGATGGGCTTCGGCAAGGGCAACTTCAAGGCCCTGTTCGAGGCGATCGAGCGGGAGCAGGAGAAGCGGGGGAATCTCTGACCGACGGTTCCTGAGCGGGCGGCTCCCGACGCTTCTGCCCCGTCGTCGACGGCGCGCTCGAAGCGGCGGGTGCCGCCTGCCTCGGGGCAGGGGCGTACATCTGTTCCGGGCCGCCCTCCGGAGGGTCGCCCAGGGACTCCAAAGCCGATTGGGCCGCCGGGGTCAGCAGTGGAGAGAAGTGTGGGTTGATGCGGAGGGCCTCGGTGATGTGGCGGCGGGCCGCGCCGTACTTGCCCAGCTCCCGCTCGATCTCGCCCCGGTGGTAGGCGAAGGGCGCGCTGCGCGGGCCCTTGTCCGTTGCCTTTGTGGCGTACTTCAGGGCCAGTTCGGAGTCGCCGGAACGATGCAGCGCCCAGCCCAGCGCGTCCGCCACCTCCGGGCTCGCATGCCGCTTGAACTCCGCCCGAAGCCGCCGCACCGCCTCGTCCGGGTCGCCGTGGTCCGCCTCGAACAAGCCCAGGATCCGCTCGTCGTTGACGCCGTTGACCCCCTCCTGCTTCACCCGGGTCCTCAGTACCTCGTACTGCGCGCGCGCCGCCGGGGTCAGGCGCAGCGACTCGTACAACTCGCCAAGCGCCAGGGCGTATTCAGGTGCGGGCTGACGGGTCAGGGCGCTTCGGTACGCGTTCATAGCCTCAGGCGTACGGCCCAGGGCCGCGAGCGCGCGGCCCTTGCCCGCCAGGGCGGGGTGGTGGTCCGGGTCCGCGGCGAGCGCCGCCTCGTAGTAGCGCAGGGCCTCCGCCGGCTCACCCCGCTCCCACGCCAGCTCGCCCACCCGGTGCAGGCACAAGGCCTTCTCCGCGGGCCCTTCCGCCAGCGCCGCCGCGTCCGTCAGCGTCGCCGCCGCGTCCTCGCGCCAGCCGCGGTCCCGGTACACCTGCCCGGCCCGCACCATCACCGGGCTGCCCGAGCGCAGCTCCTGCAGGGTCTCCAGCGCCTTGCCCACCGCCTTCGCCTTGCCCAGGCCGCTGTACGCGTCGATCAGGACGGGGTACGTCGTCCACCGCTTCGGCGCCTCCTTGACCGCGCTCTCGCCCCACTTCCGCGCCCCACGGAAGTCGTGCCGCGCGTTCGCCAGCGCCGCGAGCCCCGTCAGCGCCTCCACGTTCCCGGCGGGCCGCGCCTTCAGCGACGTACGCAACGCCTGCTCGGCCTTGGGGTAGTACGCGGTGTCCGCGGTCCGCCGCCCCCGCTCGACGTAGGCGGCCCCGAGCACCGCCCACGAGTGGTCGTCGGCGGGATGCGCCCGCAGATGCGCCTCCCGCTCCCCGATGAGCACCGCGAGGTCCGGCAGCGACGCCGGAACCCCCGCGCCCGCCGCCGCCATCGCCCGCCCGGCGGGCCCCAGCGCGGGCGGCGCCGCCTTCCCGCCGCCGTCGGGCAGCACCACGAGTACGCCGCCGACCACCACACACCCGGCGACGGAGGCGATCAGTACGCGCTTCACCGAAGGCTTCATGACGCACACTGTGCGTCAATACGAAGAGCACATCCCGGCATGCGGACCGGCGTCGCACACGGGTTCACACCGATGGCCCCGGGTGCGAGGCTGTGATCATGAGCCGCACACTCATCGAACTCCTCTGTGTCGGTAGCGAGGCCCTCCCCGCCGACGCCGTCCTCACGGACCCGGACATCACGTCCTCGTACGCGAACGACATGGCGAGCTTCTGCGACGCCGGCACCCCCGCGGTCGTCGTCCTGCCCCGCACCGTCGAGCAGGTCCAGCACGTCATGCGCACGGCGACCGAGCTCCGCATCCCGGTGGTCCCGCAGGGCGCCCGCACGGGCCTGTCCGGCGGCGCGAACGCCAGCGACGGCTGCATCGTGCTGTCCCTGGTCAAGATGGACCGCATCCTGGAGATCAGCCCTGTCGACCGCATCGCGGTCGTCGAACCGGGCGTCGTCAACGCCGACCTCTCCCGCGCAGTCAACGAACACGGGCTCTACTACCCGCCGGACCCGTCGAGTTGGGAGACCTGCACCATCGGCGGGAACATCGGCACGGCCTCGGGCGGCCTGTGCTGTGTGAAGTACGGAGTGACGGCGGAGTACGTGCTCGGCCTCGACGTCGTCCTCGCCGACGGACGGCTCATGAGCACCGGGCGGCGGACGGCCAAGGGCGTCGCGGGCTACGACCTCACACGCCTCTTCGTCGGCTCCGAGGGCAGCCTCGGCATCGTCGTCCGCGCGGTCCTCGCCCTGAAGCCGCAGCCGCCCCAACAGCTGGTCCTGGCCGCCGAGTTCGGCTCGGCCGATGCCGCCTGCGATGCCGTATGCAAGATCATGGAAGGGGGGCACGTCCCCTCGCTCCTCGAGCTGATGGACCGTACGACCATCAGGGCCGTGAACGCGCTGGCCAACATGGGCCTGCCCGAGACCACCGAGGCACTCCTCCTCGCGGCCTTCGACACTCCGGACCCGGCGGCCGACCTCGCCGCCGTCGGCGCGCTCTGCGAGGCCGCGGGCGCCACCCAGGTGGTCCCCGCCGAGGACGCCGCCGAGTCCGAACTGCTGCTACAGGCGCGGCGGTTGTCGCTCACCGCGCTGGAAGCGGTCAAGGGCACGACAATGATCGACGACGTGTGCGTGCCGCGCTCGAAGCTCGCGGACATGCTCGCCGGCGTCGACCGCATCGCCGATAAGTACAGCCTCACGATCGGGGTCTGCGCGCACGCCGGCGACGGCAACACCCACCCCACCGTCTGCTTCGACGCGGCAGACCTCGACGAGGGCCGCCGCGCCCGCGAGTCCTTCGACGAGATCATGGCCCTCGGCCTGGAACTCGGCGGCACGATCACCGGCGAGCACGGCGTGGGCGTCCTGAAGAAGGAGTGGCTGGCACGCGAGATCGGCCCGGTGGGCGTGGAGATGCAGCGCGCCATCAAGTCGGCGTTCGATCCGCTGTCCCTCCTCAACCCGGGCAAGCTCTTCTGAGGTTTCGAAAGCTCTGGCTCCGCTGTCGCCCCCGTGGCTGCGGAGCTCACTCACCGTCCTTGGACTCGTCGCTCGGCCACGGGTCGCGCAGCCATAGGTCGTCGGCCGGGGTCGGCGTGAGCAGCTCGGCGAGGCCGTCGTCGATGCCGAGCCGCTCAGCCTCAGAGCCCGGAGGGACCACCCGCAGCGTGCGCTCGAGCCAGGCGGAGACGGCGGGCGCGGGCGCCTCCAGGAGCGCGTCACCGTCGGGTGAACTCAGCGCCATCAGGACGACGCTGCGCCCCTCGACCTTGGTCGGCCAGACCCGGACGTCGCCGTGGCCGCAGGGCCTGAACACCCCCTCGACGAGGAGCTCGCGGGCGAATGTCCAGTTCACCGGGTTCTCGGAGCCGATGTGGAAGGAGATGTGGACGGCGTACGGGTCGTCGGTGCGGTAGGTGAGGCGGGCCGGGACGGGGATGGCGCGTTCCGGAGAGAGGACGAGTTTGAGCTCAAGCTCGCGTTCCACCACGGTGTGCATGTCGGTGCGTTCCTTCCTTGTTCGGGGCCCTGGGAGCGGACCCGTGCAAGGAGAGAGCGCGAGGTGGCCGGAGCATTACGCGACTTCCGGAAAGTTTTTTCTTGGAGGTTGAACTGTGCCCCGATGGGGGCCGGAAGGGCAGGACCCGCACAGCCGGCGGCGGAGGTCTGATAGATGTGGAGCCTCAAAAAGACCCCCGAGCAGATACGGGACGACGGACATGAGCGCCCCAACTCCGGCCCCAGGCGACGACAGGCCCCGCGAAGGCTACTACCCCGATCCGTCCATTCCCGGATATGTCCGGTACTGGAACGGCGCGGCCTGGGTGCCCGGTACGAGCCGTCCCGCCCCGTCCGAAGGCGAAACGCTGCCCGCGCCGCCCGGCGCGGGTGCGGCGGCGGCTCCCGCGGCATCGCTGCCGCCCGCTGAGCCCGCGGCGCCCGCCGCGGAGGAGACCGGTCCGGTCTTCTTCGACGAGGAGCCGATGCCGGAGGCGACGGGCGGCGCCGCCTCCGCTGCGGCCTCCGCCGCCGCCGACGCCGACGCTCAGCACGGGGCGAGGCCCGAGCCCGCGTCGGCTTGGCAGGCGGACGCGGGGCGGCAGACGGGACTCGGCGGCGAGCAGGACCGGCGGGTGTCGTGGGGTGCGGCCGGGCAGGGCGATCCGCGGGACCCGCGCGTACCGAGCGAACGCCCGGCGGCACAGCCGGAGCCCCCGTCTCCCTCTCCTTCTCCGTCTCCCTCCGCTGCCTCTCCCTCCGCGGGGGAGGAGGGGCCAGGCACGGTACAGATCCGCGCAATCAAGCCGGGTACGTCCGGCACATCGGGCACATCGGGCACATCGGGCACATCGGGTACGCCCGCCAAGCAGCCGCCGCCGGCGACCGACGGCACTGTCACGTTCCGCAGGCCCAGTGGGCCGTTGCGGCCCGCCGCGGCGAACGAGCAGCCCTCGGCCGGTACCGAAGGCACCATGGCGATCAGGGCCCTGCGCCCTAAGTCCTCCGGCGGCGCGCCGCAGGCCGCTGTTCCTCCGCAGGCCGCGGCCTCGCCCGCGCCGGCCCCCGCGCAGCCTTCCGTTCCGCAGCAGGGCGGTGCGCACGGCGGCGTGCCGTCGCCGGTGACCTCGGGGCCCGGTGGCGGTTCGCCCTCGTGGGCCCAGCAGGTCCACCAGCTCGCCGAGTCCGACGGCCAGGCGCAGCAGCCGGTGGCGCCGTGGAAGCCGGTCGCCAGCGATCCGTTCCTCGCGGCGGCGCAGGCCCAGGCGGCGGCGCGGCCTGCGGGCATGGGCAAGCGGTTCGCGGCGCGGCTCATCGACACGGTCGTGCTCGCCGCGGTCACCGGTGCGGCCGCGCTGCCGCTCGGCACGAAGGCCGCCGATCACGTCGACAGCAAGATCGACGCGGCGAAGATGTCCGGCGAGAAGGTCACGGTGTGGCTCCTGGACGGCACCACGGCGGGCTACCTGGGCATGGTCCTGGCGGTCCTGCTCGTCTTCGGCGTCCTCTACGAAGTGCTGCCGACCGCCAAGTGGGGTCGGACGCTGGGGAAGAAGGTGCTGGGGCTCGAGGTGCGGGACATGGGGGAGCACGAGGCGCCGTCGTTCGGGGCGGCGTTGAAGCGGTGGCTGGTGTATGCGGTGCCGGGCGTGCTGGTGATCGGCCTCGTGGGCGTCCTGTGGGGCCTCTTCGACCGCCCGTGGCGCCAGTGCTGGCACGACAAGGCGGCGGGCACATTCGTGGCGGGCTAGCCCGCCAGCTGTCTTTTCAGCCTGTCGAGGGGGTCCCCCCTGCTCTTTAAGAGCTTGGGGGAGTTTGAGGACGAACTCGGCGGAGCCGGTGATCTGCGGTCACCTCGCGGCCGGCGCAGCCGGAAGGGATTCGGGTAGGGGCGGGGTCGGGGAGAGGGAAACCCGCCCTTAACCCGTACAGCCGCTCGCCGGATGCGGACATCGCGCCCTCAGGGTCCACTCGCCCCATGAGTACCGAACCGCCGCCGTACCCACCGCCCCCCGACGACGACAACGACCCCTTCCGGAAGCAGCCCCCGCCGACCCCTCCGCCGTACGGCGGAGGCGGCGGTGATCCCTACGGCAGCGGTGGCGGATACGGCGTGCCGGATCCCCTCGCCGGGATGCCACCCCTGGCCGACAGCGGGAAACGCGTCCTCGCCCGCATCATCGACATGATCCTCGTCGGCGTGGTCGTCTGGCTGCTCTCCTGGCTCTTCAACACCAACGAGTTCGACGTCGACCCGGACAAGGTCGAGTACGGCAAGAGCTTCGGCCAGTCCCTGCTCGCCGCCGTGCTCTACATCGCGTACGACACCTTCCTGATCGCCAAGACGGGTCAGACCCTCGGCAAGAAGTGGCTGGGGATGCGGGTGGCGAACCTCAACGACGGGGCGACGCCCGCCCTGCAGGCCGCGCTCGCCCGCGCGGCCGTCCTCTGGATCCCGTTCGCGTTCTGCTGCGCCTGCATCTGGACGGCCATCTGCGGCGGCTGGAGCTTCTTCGACAAGCCCTACAAGCAGGGCCTGCACGACAAGGCGGCCAAGACGGTGGTGGTCAGCACCACTTAGGAGGACGCGGCGGCGGCTGCCTCAGTGACAACAGCGGGCTCGTGATCCTCACGGGCCCGCTGGTTCGCGTACGGACTCGGCAAGCACAGGCGCGGCGGCGGCCCGCTGAACCGGTACGCGCTCCTCGGCGGTGCGTACGACGGAAGCGACCCGCGCGGCCGGAGCGGCGGGCTTCGGCTGGGGGACGGTCATGGCGACCAGTAACCCGAGACCGAGCGCGGCGAAGACTATGACCGCCACCCCGATCCCCGAACTCGTCTGGGAGAGCAGCAGCATGGCGAGCGTCGAGAAGACGACGGTCACTGTGCCGTACGTGAGCTGTGCGGGCGTGGGACGAGGCAGCGGCATGGGACGAGGCATGGCGTAATCCGTCCTCGGAAACAGCGGATGCGGAGGGGTGTCGAACGGTATGAGTTGTGCTGTATAACCGTGGATCCGAAGTGCTGTACACGAATCAAAGGGTGCCAGGCGACGGCGACTTGAGAAGTGCCGTCGCGCGCTGTGGCGCACCGTCGATTGACTCTAATCCGCTGCATGCCCGACGGGAACGGGCGGTAAGCGTGACCTAACCCACGGTGCGGCAGCACAGGGGGCGCACGGGTTCATGGCGTCCACCAAGTGGACGTCCGGACGCGCCCGTTGACCTTCTCGGCGGACGCCCACGCGCGTTCCGGCAGCCGCCCGCGCGTGTCCGGATAGCGGATCTCCGCGACTGCATAGTGCACTTGGCCTGTTCAAGTCAAGGTCTGTCTTTTCTCCAGCATCTCCGGTCGAATGTCGTCACTTGTGACGCGTATCGCGCGCGGACCTCCTCCGACCGGGACTCGTCCGCCCCCGCGCGGACGCGGGGGAGGACAGCATCAAGTGACAGTCAGAAGACGGACGTTCAGAGCCACCGCGGCTGCCGTGGCGATGGCCGCGGCCGCCGCCACGTTCTCGGCAGCCACCGCATCGGCCGAGGACGGCGGGTCCACCGGGGCTCCCGCCATCGACCGGCAGGACCCGAGCCGGGCCAAGGCCCAGGTCGACCACGACCTCGAAGGGCCCTTCAGCAAGCAGCAGGCCCAGCAGCGCCAGTCGGCCCTCGAGCAGGTCGTCGCGGGCGACGCCAAGATCCAGAAGCGCGACGGCTCCCAGGTCGTGAAGCTCGACGACAAGAAGTACGTCGAGCTCGGCCGGCAGCAGACCGACAAGATCTTCACGATCCTGGTGGAGTTCGGGGACAAGGTGGACGACACCACCATGTACGACCCCGACGGTCCGGACGGACCCGAGAAGCCGGCCAAGAAGTACGGCGGCAAGCCCGGCCCCGCGCACAACAAAATAGCCGAGCCGGACCGTGCGAAGGACAACAGCACGGCCTGGCAGAAGGACTACAACCAGAAGCACTTCCAGGACCTCTACTTCGGTGAGGGCAAGGACGCCAAGGGCAAGACCAAGCACTCGCTGAAGACCTACTACGAGAAGACCTCATCCGGCCGTTACTCGGTCGACGGCGGGGTCTCCGACTGGGTCAAGGTCGACTACAACGAGGCGCGCTACGGCTCCAATTACTGCGGCGACACCAACTGCGCCAACGTCTGGGACGCGGTGAAGGACGGCGTCACCGCCTGGACCGCCGACCAGAAGGCCCAGGGCCGCACGGACGCGCAGATCAAGGCGGACCTCGCCAAGTACGACCTGTGGGACCGCTACGACTTCGACGGCGACGGCAACTTCAACGAGCCCGACGGGTACATCGACCACTTCCAGATCGTCCACGCGGGCGAGGACGAGTCGGCCGGCGGCGGCGCCGAGGGCACCAACGCCCTCTGGGCGCACCGCTGGTACGCGTACGGCAACGACGCGGGCAAGACCGGCCCCGGCGAGAACAAGGCGGGCGGCACGCAGATCGGCGACTCGGGCATCTGGGTCGGCGACTACACGATGCAGCCGGAGAACGGCGGCCTCGGCGTCTTCGCCCACGAGTACGGCCACGACCTGGGTCTGCCCGACCTGTACGACACCACGGGCAAGGCCGAGAACTCGGTCGGCTTCTGGTCGCTGATGTCGGCGGGCTCCTGGCTCGGCACCGGCAAGGACGCCATCGGCGACCTGCCGGGCGACATGACCGCCTGGGACAAGTTCCAGCTGGGCTGGCTCGACTACGCCAAGGCGAAGGCGGCGACCAAGTCGACGCACAAGCTGGGCGTTTCGGAGTACAACACCAAGAACAAGCAGGCGCTCGTCGTCGAGCTGCCGAAGAAGGCCGTCACCACCACGGTGGTCAAGCCGACCGAGGGCTCCAAGCAGTGGTGGAGCGACCAGGGCGACGACCTCAAGAACACCCTGACGCGGTCGGTCGACCTGACCGGCAAGTCCAAGGCCGAGCTGTCCCTTGACGGTTGGTGGGACATCGAGGCCAACTACGACTACCTCTACACCGAGGTGTCGACGGACGGCGGCGCCAACTGGACGCCCGTGGACGGCACCGCGGACGGCAAGGCCATCCCGCGCGACGCCGGTGACAAGCCCGCGTTGACCGGTGTCTCGGGTGCGTACAAGAAGCTCGCCTTCCCGCTCGACGCGTACGCCGGCAAGAAGATCGACCTCCGTTTCCGGTACGCGACGGACGGCGGCACCGCCGGCAAGGGCTTCGCGGCCGACAAGCTCGCCGTGACGGCGGACGGCGCGAAGGTCTTCGACGACGGCGCCGAGGGCGACGACAACGGCTGGACGGCCAAGGGCTTTTCGCGCATCGGCGAGTCCTTCACCAAGGACTACGACCAGTACTACCTCGCGGAGAACCGCCAGTACGTGTCGTACGACAAGACCCTGAAGGTCGGCCCGTACAACTTCGGTTTCTCCAAGTCCCGTCCGGACTGGGTCGAGCACTACGCGTACCAGACCGGCCTGATGGTCTGGCAGTGGGACACCTCGCAGAAGGACAACAACGTCAGCAAGCACCCCGGCCAGGGTCTGATCCTGCCGGTGGACGCGCACGCCAAGCCGCTGCAGTGGGCGGACGGCACGTTGCTGCGGAACAAGATCCAGCCGTTCGACGCGCCGTTCAGCAAGTACGCGACGGACGCGTTCACGCTCCACAACGCGGACGTGGCGATGAAGATCAAGTCCCAGAAGGGCGTCCCGGTCTTCGACGACCGCAAGGGCACCTACTGGTTCAAGGAGAACCCCACGGGAAGCGTGAAGGTCACTGACACCAACACGCAGATCAAGATCGTCAAGCAGCCCAAGGACGGCTCGTCGATCACGGTCCAGGTGGCCCCCTCGGTGAAGTAATTCGCATTTCCGCAGGTCAAAGCATGATCGGCCGTCGCCCTCTAGCGGGCGGCGGCCGATCGTGTTTAGGTGCGTGCTGTGGATTTCTTATTGACGCGGGGTCCGGCCAGGGGCCTCGTGCGATGTCTCACGGGGGTGTGACCAGCCATGTCCGCAGGAGGTTTCAGCAGGCTGCCGAACGGCACCGTGGTGGTGGCCCTGACGCTGCCGAGCCCGTCGGTGTGCGGCGGGAATGTCCGGATGATCGTGCACGCGGTGAACCGGGCGAGGGCGCTGACGCGGCTGCGGAATCTCGGGCTGCGGGCGGTGTATCTGCGGGGCAACGCGGAGCCGCCTACGCCGGATGAGATCACGGCGGTTCTGCATCATCCGGATGGGCTCATATGGCGTACGGCGCCGGACGGCGCCGAGGAGCTGTGGCACCCGATCAGGGCCCTGATGCGGCAGAGACCGGGGGTGCGGTCGTCCGGGGTGTGAGGGCTCCGGAAGGCCTCTGCGGGTGCGTCGTGGCTGGTCGCGCCCACGCGGCGGAGCCGCACATGTCACAGCCCCGCGCCCCTTCGGGGCCCGTCACCTCGCCCGCTCTAGACCACCGGCTTTCCCGTCAGCTCCACGCCCGCCTCCCGGAGCTCCTCAAGAGCCCGCTCCGTTGTCGCCTCCGCGACGCCCGCGGTCAGGTCCAGGAGGACCACCGTGCTGAATCCTTCCCGCACGGCGTCAAGCGCGGTGGCCCGTACGCAGTGGTCCGTGGCGATGCCGACCACGTCCACCTCGGTGATGTGCCGCGCCCGCAGCCAGTCCGCGAGGGAGACGTCGTTCTCGTCGACCCCCTCGAAGCCGCTGTACGCGGCCGAGTAGGCCCCCTTGTCGAAGACCGCGTCGATCGCCCCCGAAGCGACCACCGGCGCGAAGTTCGGGTGGAAGCCGATCCCCTCGGTCCCCGCCACACAGTGCGCCGGCCAGGAGCGGGCATAGTCCGGGTGGTCGGAGAAGTGGTCGCCCGGCTCGATGTGGTGGTCCCGGGTGGCCACCACGTGCCGGTAGCCCGCCGGGGCCTGGCCGATCAGCTCGGTGATGGCGGCGGCCACGTCCGCGCCCCCGGCCACCGCGAGGCTGCCGCCCTCGCAGAAGTCGTTCTGCACATCGACGACGATCAGAGCGCGGCGCATCGGGTGTCCTTCGGTCGGCAAGGCTGGCTGGTAGGTGCGGGGGACTCGGCCGGATGAACCGAGCGTAGAGACTTCCGTTGCGTTGCGGGAGGGGGTGTTCGGCTGCCCCGGCGTGCGGCCACCGGCCGTCCCGTGGCGTCAGGCGTACTCCGTGGGAATGACCGCCTCGCCCTTGGAGAGCTGGGTGGCGGAGAGGGGGAGCCGGGCCCGTGCCGCCGCGTGCCGGTCGCGGACCGTGTCCAGCGGCTCGCGCGCCACCACCTCACCGCCCTTGATCAGCTCGACGAGGAGTTCGTGGTCGGCGAGCTCCACCGGAACCGGGCCCGTGCCGATCACCTCGGCCTCGGCGACCCCGTGCTCGTCGGGCCGCCGGGCGGCCCACTTGCGGCCGCCGACGGACGACTTCCCGCCCACGGACTTCTTCGCCACCGCCTCCAGCGGAGCTTGAGGGTCCGCCGAGTGGGCGCGGGCCACCAGCTTGTAGACCATCGAGCAGGTGGGGTGCCCGGAACCGGTGACCAGCTGGGTGCCCACGCCGTACGCGTCGACGGGCGCCGCGGCCAGCGAGGCGATGGCGTACTCGTCGAGGTCGGAGGTGACCACGATCTTGGTCTTCGTGGCGCCGAGCTCGTCCAGCTGCTGGCGGACCCGGTGGGCGACCAGGAGCAGGTCGCCGGAGTCGATGCGTACGGCGCCGAGCTCGGGCCCGGCGACCTCGACGGCCGTACGGACGGCCTCGGTCACGTCGTATGTGTCGACCAGGAGCGTCGTGCCGGGGCCGAGGGAGTTCACCTGGGCCTGGAAGGCGTCGCGTTCGTTGTCGTGCAGGAGGGTGAAGGCGTGCGCGGACGTGCCGACCGTGGGGATGTCGTAGCGGAAGCCCGCCGCCAGGTCGGACGTGGTGGTGAAGCCGCCGACGTACGCGGCGCGCGATGCGGCGACGGCCGCCAGTTCGTGGGTGCGCCGTGCGCCCATCTCGATCAGCGGGCGCTCACCGGCGGCCGACGCCATCCGGGACGCTGCGGCCGCGATCGCCGAGTCGTGGTTGAGGATGGAGAGGATCACCGTCTCCAGGAGGACGCACTCCGCGAAGGAGCCCTCGACGCGCAGGATCGGCGAGCCCGGGAAGTAGACCTCGCCCTCCGGATAGCCCCAGATGTCACCGCGGAAGCGGTACGAGGCGAGCCACTGCAGGGTCTCCTCGTCGACGACACGGCGCTCGCGCAGGAAGCCGATGACGTCGGCATCGAAGCGGAAGTTCTCCACGGCGTCCAGGACACGGCCGGTGCCGGCCACCACTCCGTAGCGCCGTCCCTCGGGCAGTCTGCGCGTGAAGACCTCGAAGACGGAGCGCCGGTCGGCGGTGCCCGCCTTCAGCGCTGCCTGCAGCATCGTCAGCTCGTAGTGATCGGTGAAGAGCGCCGTCGACGGAACATCCACCGGCAGCCCAAGGTCCGCTGTGTTCATACGAAGGATGCTACCCCGCATCTCGTCACTCTGACGATTTCCCGGGTCCATTTGTGCGATGGCCCCCTGCGGGTGGCAGCATGGGACAAGTGAGTACGGCTCCCGCAGAGATCACGCGCCCGGAATCGGCCGAAGAGACGTTCGCCGTCCCGGAGCCCGACGTCCCCTGGATCACGCTCGTCCACAACGACCCGGTCAACCTGATGAGCTACGTGACGTACGTGTTCCAGGCGTACTTCGGGTACTCGAAGCACAAGGCCACCAAGCTGATGATGGATGTGCACCACAAAGGCCGAGCCGTGGTCTCCACCGGCACGCGCGAAGAGATGGAGCGCGACGTCCAGGCCATGCACGGGTACGGGCTTTGGGCCACCCTCCAGCAGGACCGCAAGTAGCAGGCCGACAGCAGTGGACCGGAAGCAGCGACGCATCTGATGCCAGGACAATTCGAAGCGATCCCCGGGGGCGGCGCCGCCGTCGCGCTCGACGAGGTCGAGATCTCGATCATCCGCTCCCTCGCCGTCCAGCTCCTTGAGCTGATCGGCCCCGGACCGGGAGAGGACGCCTCCGACGACCCGCTCGCCGAGCTGTTCGCGGACGGCCCCAGCGAGCCGCCGACCGACCCGGTGCTCCAGCGGCTGCTGCCCGACGCGTACGGCGGACCGGGCAGCGAGAAGGCCGACGAGGACGAACTGCGGGCGTACTCCGCGGAGTTCAGGCGCTTTACGGAGAACGACCTGCGGGCCAAGAAGCGGGACGACGCCCTGGTCGTGATCCGCTGCCTGGACTCCATGACGGCGGCAGGCGACGGCGGCGCCGTCCTCAAGCTGTCGGCGGAGGAGTCCCGGCACTGGCTCGGCGCCCTCAACGACCTCCGGCTCGCGATCGGCGCCCGCCTCGACGTCATCGACGAGGAGGACACGGACCTCCTCTACCAGCTGCCGGACGAGGATCCGCGCAAACCGATGGTGATGGCCTATTTGTGGCTGGGCGGTCTGCAGGAGACGCTGGTCAGCACGTTGATCGTGTAGTTGCTGGTGCAGTTGCCGGTGTAGTGGAACGGCTCACGGGGGCCGAAAATCGATGTAGACGGCACCTGTAACAGGTGTTCGCTCAGCGGATCCTCAAATCCGGATAACGATCACGTCACTTCAATGCCCCCGTATGACGCCGCGGGGGAATTTTGTCCGCTTCTTCCAGTGGTCTGCGCCACACGTGGCTGAGCCGATCACTGTTGCGACCGTGATAAATCTTCACGACCACTCGGTGACGCCACCCATGTCACCGATGGCGCTCGGGCCGGCAGACCGCCGGTAGCACTCCATCCATATCCGGGGGGATCAGGACCTGATCCGTGGCCATACGCAGACTGCGGGCACGGATCAGCGTGGAGAAAGGCGTCACCATGACCTCAGTGCAGGTCGAAGAGCATCACGACGGCAATGAGGCCGATCAGGCCAAGGGCTCGTCCGGTTCATCCGGCGAGGGCTATCAGCGCGGGCTCGGGGCCCGCCAGATCCAGATGATCGCGATCGGCGGTGCCATCGGCACCGGCCTGTTCCTCGGCGCGGGCAAGGCCATTCACAAGGCCGGCCCCAGCCTCATCCTGGCGTACGCCATCGCCGGCCTTGTCATCTTCTTCATCATGCGGGCCCTGGGCGAGCTGCTCATGTACCGCGCCGTCTCGGGTTCCTTCTCGGAGTACGCGCGCGAGTTCATCGGCCCGTTCTTCGGATACGTGACCGGCTGGACGTACTGGCTCTTCTGGGTCGTCACCGGCATCACGGAAGTCACGGCCGCGGCCCAGTACATGCAGTACTGGACCCACAACTCCATCCCACAATGGGCGTACGCGCTGATCTTCACGGTCATCCTGTACGGCGCCAACCTGATCTCCGTGAAGCTCTTCGGTGAGCTCGAGTTCTGGTTCTCGATGGTCAAGGTCACCGCGATCATCGGCATGATCCTCATCTGCGCCGGCATCCTCACCATCGGCTTCTCCGACGCCGGTGACACCGCGTCCGTGAGCCACCTGTGGGACCAGGGCGGGTTCTTCCCCAACGGCATCGGCTCCACGCTGATGACGCTGCAGATCGTGATGTTCGCCTTCCTCGCCGTCGAGCTCGTCGGCGTCACCGCGGGCGAGTCCAAGGACCCCAAGACCGTCCTGCCCAAGGCCATCAACACCGTGCCGTGGCGCATCGCCGTCTTCTACGTCGGCGCGCTCATCATGATCCTCTCGGTCGTGCCGTGGACGTCCTTCAAGCCGGGCGTCTCCCCGTTCGTGAAGGCCTTCGAGGAGATGGGTCTGGGCATCGGTGCCGCCATCGTCAACTTCGTCGTCCTGACGGCCGCGCTCTCCTCCTGCAACTCCGGCATGTACTCCACGGGCCGCATGCTCCGCGACCTGGCGCTCAACGGCCAGGGCCCGCAGTTCTTCACCAAGCTGACGAAGAACGGCCTGCCGCTGGTCGGCACCACCGTCTCCGCCGCGTTCATGCTGGTCGGCGTCTGGATCAACTACCAGTGGCCGGGCGAGGCGTTCAACTACGTCGTCTCCTTCGCCACCATCTCCGGCATGTGGGCCTGGATCATGATCCTGGTCTGCCAGATCAAGTACCGCCGCAAGGCCGACCGCGGCGAGCTGCCGCAGTCCACCTTCCGGGCTCCGGGCGCGCCGTACACGAGCTGGTTCGCACTGCTCTTCATCGGCATGGTCATCGTGATGATGGGCGTCGACAAGGACGCGCGCATCTCGCTCTACGCAGCCCCGGTGTGGGCGCTCATCCTGGGCGTCGGCTACCTGGTCATGCAGAAGCGCAACGGTCAGCCGACGGGCGGCGGCGACGCCGAGCCGCAGGACGCGATCAAGTCCTGACTCCCGCCTGATCCCTGCTGATCCCAGCATGTGGGCCCGTTCGTACCACACTTCGGTACGGACGGGCCCCTCTGCTTATCCTGGCTCCCATGCTGACCCTGACCCAGGCCCTCCACGACCAGATCGTCGCGCACGCGCGCCAGGACCACCCCGACGAGGCGTGCGGCGTGGTCGCGGGTCCCGCGGGCACCGGCCGCCCCGAGCGCTTCATCCCGATGCTGAACGCGGCCCGCTCGCCCACGTTCTACGAGTTCGACTCGGGCGACCTGCTCAAGCTGTACCGCGAGATGGACGACCGCGACGAGGAGCCGGTGATCGTCTACCACTCGCACACGGCGACCGAGGCGTACCCCTCGCGCACCGACATCACGTACGCGAACGAGCCCGGCGCGCACTACGTCCTGGTCTCCACGGCGGACACCGACGGCGCGGGCGACTTCCAGTTCCGCTCCTACCGGATCGTCGATGGCGAGGTCACCGAGGAAGAGGTCAAGGTCGTCCAGGCATACTGAGCCTCACCTTTGAGGCGGCAGGACCCAGGAAGCCGGTGCGAATCCGGCACGGTCCCGCCACTGTGACCCCACCCTTCGCGGGTGGGGCAGTCAGGAACTGACCTGCCGCCCTCTCCCACGGATACAGGGGACGCGGAATCCCCTGGAGGAGGCACAGCTCAGCCATGTCCCGACCGCTGCGCGCACTCATAGCCGCCGCCCTGTTCGCCCCGCTCGCCGCGTGCACGAGCTCCGCGGAGCCCGATGCCGCGCCGGGGGCGAAGGCCGCCGGGTTCCCGTACACCGTCACCAACTGCGGCGTGAAGACGACGTACGATGCGCCCCCGAAGCGCGCCGTGACGATGAACCAGCACACGACGGAAGTGATGCTGGAGCTTGGCCTTGCGGACCGCATGGCGGGCACCGCCTTCCTGGACGACAAGGTGCTTCCGTCGTACGAGAAGGCCTACGCGTCCGTCCCGGTCCTGGCCAAGGAGTACCCCTCCTACGAGAAGCTGCTCGCCGCCAACCCCGACTTCGTGTACGGCGGTTACCCGAGCGCCTTCCTCGCGGGCGAGGGCCGCAGCCGCGCGGCGCTCGCGAAGTCCGGCATCAGGACCCGCCTCGACGTGGAGGGCTGCGCGAAGCGCCCGGTGACCATGAAGGACGTCTTCCGGGAGGTCCGCGAGGTCGGCTCCACCTTCGGGGTACGGGCACGGGCGGACCGCTGGGTGAGCGGCGCCGAACGCGAACTGGCCGACACCGAAAAGAAGTTGAAGGGCGGCAAACCCCTCCCGGTCTTCGTGTACGACAGCGGCGACAAGACGGCCTTCACCGCGGGCGGCCGGGGCATCGGCAACGACATCATCGAGCGGGCGGGCGGCCGCAACGTCTTCGCCGACCTGGACAAGTCCTTCGGCGACGCGTCCTGGGAGTCGGTGGTGGACAGCAGCCCCGAGGTGATCCTGATCCTCGACTACGGCGGCACGACCGTCGCCCAGAAGAAGCGCCGCCTCCTGGAGGACCCGGTGCTCGCCGACGTCCCCGCCATCAAGAACAAGCGGTTCGCGGTGCTGCCGCTGTCGGATGTGGTGACGGGGGTGCGGGCTCCGGGTGCGGTGAAGAAGCTGGCGGAGCAGCTGTGAGCCGCACCTCTCAGAAACCGCCCTACGCAGCCGTCATCACCGCCCTCCTCATGGCCCTCGCCGCAGCGGCCACCGCAGGCCTCGCCCTCGGCTCGGTCAAGATCCCCGTGACCGATGTCCTGGAGATCCTCACGGGCAGAGCGGAACCCTCCCCCTTCCGCACGATCGTGCTGGACGCCCGCCTACCCAGGGTCCTGCTCGGCGCGGCCGTGGGCGCGGGCCTCGCCGTCATAGGCACGGTCCTCCAAGCCCTGGTCCGCAACCCCCTCGCGGACCCCTTCCTCCTGGGAGTCTCCTCCGGCGCGTCGGCCGGCGCGGTCGCCGCGATCGTCCTCGGCAGCGCCTTCGGCATCGGCGCGGGCCTGTCCCTCACGGTCACGATCCCGGCCGCGTCCTTCGCGGGCGCGCTCCTCTCCCTGCTGCTCGTCTACACCCTGGCCAGAAGCGCCGGCGGCGGCTTCGCCACGGGCCGGCTGATCCTGGCGGGCGTGGCCGTCTCGTACATCCTCTCCGCCCTGACCAGCCTGATCCTGGTCGTCGCGGACAGCACGGACCATCTGCAGGAGGTCCTGTACTGGACGCTCGGCGGCCTCGGCAGCGCCCGCTGGGACATGCTGGCCCTCCCCGCAGGCGTACTGATCGTCGGCACGGCGCTCCTGCTCGCCCTGGCCCGCCCCCTGGACCTGCTCCTCGTCGGCGAGGAGGGCGCCACCGTCCTCGGCCTGGACACCGCACGCTTCCGCGCCGCCGTCTTCGTCGTCGCCTCGCTCCTGACCGGCGTACTCGTCGCGTACAGCGGAGCCATCGGCTTCGTCGGCCTGATGGTGCCGCACGCCGCCCGGATGCTGGTCGGCGCATCCCACCGCGCGCTGCTGCCGGTCGTGGCGCTCGCGGGCGCGGTGTTCCTGGTGGCCGCCGACCTCGCCGCGCGCACGGTCGCCGCCCCGCAGGACATCCCGGTGGGGGTGCTCACCGCGCTCACCGGCGGCCCGTTCTTCCTGTGGCTGCTGCGCAGGAGCCGTGGCGGGGAGGCGGCCGTATGACCGCCCTGAGCACCGAGAACCTCGCCTATCGGGCGCCCGGCGGCCGCCTCCTCGTCGACGGCGTCACGCTGCACGCCGCCGACGGCGAGACCGTCGGCATCGTGGGCCCCAACGGCAGCGGCAAGACGACCCTCCTGCGCTGTGTGTACGGCACGCTGACGCCCACCGGCGGCCGCGTCCTCCTGGACGGTGACGACCTGGCGGGCAGCTCCGCCAAGGCCCGCGCCCGCCGCATCGCCACCGTTCCGCAGGACGGCCACGGCGGCTTCGAGCTCACCGTCCGGCAGATCGTCGCGATGGGCCGCTCCCCGCACAAGCGCTTCTGGGAGGCGGACACGGCCGAGGACGAGCGTCTCGCCCGCGCGGCCCTCGAGCGGGTCGGCGCGGCCGGCCTCGCGCACCGCACCTTCGCCGGACTCTCCGGCGGCGAGCGCCAACGCGCCTTGGTGGCAAGGGCGTTGGTGCAGCAGCCCGCCGTACTGATCCTGGACGAGCCGACCAACCACCTGGACATCCGCTACCAGCTGGAGATCCTCGGCCTGGTCCGCGCCCTCGGCACGACCAACCTCCTCGCCCTGCACGACCTGAATCTCGCGGCGTACTACTGCGATCGTCTGTACGTTCTCGACGCCGGCCGCCTCCTCGCGTCAGGACCGCCGAAGGAGGTCCTGACCAGCGAGCTCCTGGCCGAGGTGTACGGGGTGACGGCAGAGGTCTCGGTCCACCCCGCGACCGGGGCGCCGACGGTCACGTATCTCCCGCCATCCACGTGATGGACGTAATCCGTCCACCATGCGAGATCACATTCCAGAACCCGGACCGGGAATCGATACGATGACCGCATGGTTCCCCACGACGTGAGCGACAAGATGCCGGGCATGCTGCTCGTTGCGCGTCTGCACGTCGATCTGTGCAGGCTCTCGAGCGCGATCTGTCCGCGCTGACCGCTGCCGCCGTACGGCCGTGAGCCGCGGCGCCACCACCGCGTCCTGCCCTTGCACCACGCATTACGCATCAAGCACCACGCACCCGCACGACCGGGCCGCCGCGCGCCCACCACGTGACTTCTCCCGACAGGAGCCCTCAGCCATGGCCATCGAGGTCCGCATCCCGACCATCCTCCGCACCTACACCGACGGCGAGAAGGCCGTCCAGGGCAGTGGGGACACCCTCGCCGAGCTCTTCGCCGACCTCGACTCGCGGCACGCGGGCATCGCCGAGCGCATCGTCGAAGGCGACAAGCTGCGCCGCTTCGTGAACGTGTACCTGAACGACGAGGACGTCCGCTTCCTGGACGGCATCTCCACCAAGCTCACCGACGGCGACAACGTCACGATCCTCCCGGCCGTGGCCGGCGGCATGGTCTGATCCCGGATGCCTCGCTACGACTCCCCGCTGGCGGCCGTGGGCAACACGCCCCTGGTCCGTCTGCCGAGCCTGTCCCCATCGGACGACGTACGCATCTGGGCGAAGCTGGAGGACCGGAACCCGACCGGTTCCATCAAGGACCGCCCGGCCCTTCACATGGTCGAACAGGCGGAGAAGGACGGGCGGTTGACGCCCGGCTGCACGATCCTGGAGCCGACGTCCGGCAACACCGGCATCTCGCTCGCGATGGCGGCCAAGCTCAAGGGCTACAACATCGTGTGCGTCATGCCGGAGAACACCTCGCAGGAGCGGCGTGACCTCCTCGCCATGTGGGGCGCGGAGATCATCTCCTCCCCGGCGGCGGGCGGCTCCAACACGGCGGTGCGCGTCGCCAAGGAGCTGGCGGCGGAGCACCCGGACTGGGTGATGCTCTACCAGTACGGGAACCCGGACAACGCGGGCGCGCACTATGCGACGACCGGCCCGGAGATCCTCGCGGACCTGCCCTCCATCACCCACTTCGTGGCGGGCCTCGGCACGACGGGCACGCTGATGGGCGTCGGCCGTTTCCTGCGCGAGCAGAAGCCGGACATCAAGATCGTCGCGGCGGAGCCCCGCTACGACGACCTCGTCTACGGCCTGCGGAACCTGGACGAGGGCTTCGTCCCCGAGCTGTACGACGCGTCCGTCCTGACGTCCCGGTTCTCCGTCGGCTCGGCGGACGCGGTGACGCGCACGCGGGAGCTGCTCCAGCAGGAGGGCATCTTCGCGGGCGTCTCCACCGGGGCCGCGCTGCACGCCGCGATCGGCGTGGGCAAGAAGGCGGTGGCGGCGGGGGAGTCCGCCGACATCGTCTTCGTCGTGGCCGACGGCGGCTGGAAGTACCTGTCGACGGGCGTCTACACGGCACCGACGACCGAGGCGGCCATCGAGACCCTGCAGGGGCAACTCTGGGCGTAGGGCGGTCGCTGCGGCGCCTTGCCTGCAAACTCCGGACGGGCTGGATCCTCCAGCCCGTCCGCCGTTGTACGTCCTACCCCGCCAAGTGCCGGACCTGATCCCAGAGCGCCGGGTCCACGATCCCCGCCCGTCTCCGGAACTCCCACACCGGCACGTCCCGCAGCTCGTCCGTCTCCAGGAAGCTGGGCCGGCCGTGCGCGTCCCCGACGGAGCCGGGCGGCAGCGGAATCACCCCGGCCCGCTCGTCGTGGTACTTGCTGGTGATCTTCGCGACGACCGCGCTCTCGCCCCGCACCGACAGCACGAGACAGGGCCGGTCCTTGCCCCCGGGCCCGTCCTCGTACGGCACCTTCGCCCACCAGATCTCCGCCGGCTTCGGCGCGGGCAGCCTGCGCCGCGGCCCGCGCGGCCGGCCCGGCGGCCGGGTGGTCCGCCCGCGGGGGCCGCGGCTGCCGCGACCCCGGCCGTCCACCACCGCGGCGACCACGGCGAGCACCACCACAGCGGCAAGGGCGAGCCACCATGACGTATCCATACCGCAGACGGTACCGGCGCGCCCCGGCTCTCGCGCTCGGCTATCTACGGGGCCGCCGGGATCAGGGAGTTGTGAAGCTCGACGACCACCGTGTCGAACGGTGGCGCTCCAAGCTCCGTCGCGGCCGGGATGACCGTCCCTTCCAGGAAGCGCCGGAACGCGTCTTCCGACTCCCATACGTCGATGACTTGCCAGCCACCCGCTTCGCGAGGCGCCCCGAAGTGGGCGATGAGCCCAGGGGGTGGATTCGTGCGGTCCGGGATCACCCGGTCGAAGGCCGCGTCGTAAAGCTCCTGGGTCCAGTCGGCGCTTTGGTTGTGTACCAGCACTGCCATGCGCGGATCCCTCGATTCACAGTTGGCGTCAGCTCTTGGTTTCCGACGCTAAATCCGCAGATCGGCGACAGCGAGCGCAGCTGAGCCGCCCTGCGCCGTCCGGTGTAACGCGGTGTGATGTGCCCTGGATGTGCCCTGCATGTGTCCTCGGGCCTGAACTCGAACAACTGGGCGCCAGATGGCATCCGAACCGGTGACAGCGCAGGTGAGTTCTCCCACAACGGCCCACGACAGAGGAGCGACCGGCCCTTTTGCGCCTTACGCTCGACGGATCGCAGAACTCCTCGAAACTCCTCGAAGGGCCTCTCACAGGCTCTTCGCGAGCTCCCCGCAAGGCTCCTGCACAACCCCCGTTTCGCCCCCGGAGGTTCCAGCTCCATGAAGCTCACCGTCGTCGGCTGCTCGGGGTCGTTTCCGTCCGCGGACTCGGCCTGCTCGAGCTACCTCGTCGAGGCCGACGGCTTCCGGCTGCTGCTCGACATGGGCAATGGCGCCCTGGGCGAGCTGCAGCGCCATGTCGGTCTCTACGACCTCGACGCGATCTTCCTCAGCCATCTGCACGCCGACCACTGCATCGACATGTGCGCCTACTTCGTGGCGCGCTACTACCGGCACGACGGCGGCCGCTGCGCCCCCATCCCGGTCTACGGCCCCGAAGGCACCGAGCAGCGCCTGACGACCGCGTACGCGGACACGCCGTCGGCCTCCTCCATGAGCGAGGTCTTCGACTTCCACACGGTCAAGCCGGCCACCTTCGAGATCGGGCCCTTCACGGTCCGTACGGAGAAGATGCGGCACCCGGTGGAGGCGTACGCCATCCGCGTCGAGCACGGCGGCAAGGCACTCACGTACTCGGGAGACACCGGTGTGTGCGACGCGCTCGACGAACTCGCCGCGGACACCGATCTGTTCCTCTGCGAGGCGGCCTTCACGCACGGCAAGGAGAGCATCCCCGACCTGCACCTCAACGGCCGCGAGGCCGGCGAGTCCGCCCGCCGGGCCGACGCACGGCGGCTCGTGCTCACCCACATCCCGCCGTGGACGGACCCGCAGGTCAACCTGGCGGACGCCCGTGCGGTGTACGGCGGCCCGGCCGAGATCGCGGTGCCGGGCAGGTCGTACGAGGTCTAGGCGGCCCACAGAACACCAAGAAGCCCCTCGCCGTCGGTGACGACGGCGAGGGGCTTCTTCTCTGAACTGCGGCTGAGGCTACTTCGACTCGGCCTTCAGGAGCTCGGCGAGCTCCTCGTCGGACTCGCGGCCCGGCGTCGGCAGGTTCCACTTGGTGATCGCGAAGCGGAAGACCACGTAGTAGACCGCGGCGAAGCAGAGACCGACAAGGGCCAGGCCCCATGGGTTGCTCGCGATGCCGAGGTTGAGGAAGAAGTCGACCGCTCCCGCCGAGAAGCCGAAGCCGTCCTTCATGCCGAGCGCCCAGGTCAGGGCCATGGAGACACCGGTGAGCACCGCGTGGATCGCGTACAGGACCGGCGCGATGAACATGAAGGTGAACTCGATCGGCTCGGTCACACCGGTCACGAACGCGGTGAGCGCGAGCGAGAACATCATGCCGCCGACGACCTTGCGGCGCTCGGGACGGGCGCAGTGGACGATCGCGAGGCAGGCCGCCGGGAGGGCGAACATCATGATCGGGAAGAAGCCGGTCATGAACTGGCCCGCGGTCGGATCACCGGCCAGGAAGCGGTTGATGTCGCCGCTCTTGCCCTCGTACGAACCGGCCTGGAACCACGGGAAGGAGTTCAGGAGGTGGTGCATGCCGACCGGGATCAGCGCGCGGTTGGCGACACCGAAGATGCCCGCGCCCACGGCGCCCGAACCGACGAGCCACTCGCCGAAGTTGTGCAGGCCCGTGCCGAGGACCGGCCAGATGTAACCGAAGACGATGCCGAGGAGCAGGCCCGCGAAGGCCGACAGGATCGGGACGAGGCGGCGGCCGCCGAAGAAGCCGGCCCAGTCGGGCAGCTTGGTCCGGTAGAACTTCTGGTAGAGCAGCGCGACGACGATGCCCATCACGACGCCGCCGAGGACCTTGGCGTCCACGGGTGCCTCGGTCATGACTATCTTGCCGTCGACGACCTTGGCGATCTTGTCCAGGTTCGGGTCGGTGAACGTGGCGAGCACGTTCTTGAAGACCAGGTAGCCGGTGACGGCGGCGAGCGCGGTCGAGCCGTCCGACTTCTTGGCGAAGCCGATCGCGATGCCGACGGCGAACAGCAGCGCCATGTTGTCGAGAATGGCGTTGCCGCCCGCGGCCATGAAGCCGGCGATCTTCGTGACGAAGGTCGGGAACGACTCGCGTCCCAGCATGTCGGGGTTGCCGAGGCGGACGAGCAGGGCGCCTGCGGGCAGCACGGCGACCGGCAGCATCAGGCTGCGGCCGATGCGCTGCATGACAGCCATCGCGCCGGCGCCCTTCTTCTTCTCGGCCGCGGGAGCGGAACTGGCCGTGGACACAACTTCCTCCAGTGGGCAAGGCGCCGCCTGGGACAAGGAAGTGGGGGACGGCGGCGTCTCCGGGGGCCGCGGCGGGACGGCCGCGTGGTCTACACCATTAAGTGGTGTAGACCTGTTGTAGCACGGTGAAGGTGACGTAAGGAACCCACGAGTTTTGTGGGGTCGGCCATAACGCGAAATGAACGGCAAAAGACCCCCGGATCGTGGATCCGGGGGTCCTTCGCGGAGGGCGTGAAGGGTGGGCGGTCAGGCCTTGGTGACGTCCTCGACCTCGTCCTCCGGCTCGCGGCCAGGGGTCTTCAGATCGAACTTGGTGATCGCGAAGCGGAAGATGACGTAATACACCAGCGCGAAGCCCAGACCGATCGGAATGATCATCCATGGCTTGGTGGCGAGACCCCAGTTGATCACGTAGTCGATGAGGCCCGCGGAGAAGCTGAAGCCGTCCTTGACGCCCAGTCCCCAGGTCACCGCCATCGAGACGCCGGTGAGGATCGCGTGGACCACGTACAGGAGGGGCGCGATGAAGACGAAGGAGTACTCGATCGGCTCGGTGATGCCCGTGACGAACGAGGTCAGCGCCAGCGAGACCATCATGCCCCCGACCGCCTTGCGCCGTTCGGGCCGCGCGCAGTGGTACATCGCGAGGCAGGCCGCGGGGAGGGCGAACATCATGATCGGGAAGAAGCCGGTCTGGTAGATGCCGGCACTCGGGTCCCCGCTGAGGAACATGTTGATGTCACCGTGCACCGTGGTGCCGTCCGGCTTGGTGTACGAGCCGAACTGGAACCACAGCGGGACGTTCAGGAACTGGTGCAGGCCGATCACGAGCAGGGCGCGGTTGGCGACACCGAAGATGCCCGAACCCCAGGCACCCAGACCCTCCAGCCAGTCGGAGAAGCTCTCCAGGCCGTCACCGACCGGCGGCCAGACCCACAGGCACAGCACCGCGAAGACGATGCCGATGAACGCCATGATGATCGGGACGAGCCGGCGGCCGTTGAAGAAGCCGAGCCAGGAGACCAGTCGGGTGCGGTGGAAGCGGACCCAGAAGAAGGCCGCGAGCAGGCCCATGATGATGCCGCCGAAGACGCCCGGATTCTGGTACGTGAAGACGGTCACGGTCCCGTCCTCGACCTGACAGCCCGTCATCACCGCCTTCGATCCGCCCGGGCAGTCGTCCGGGAAAGCGTGCAGCACACCCCGGTAGACGAGGAAGCCGGCCACCGCCGCGAGCGCCGTCGAGCCGTCCGCCTTCTTGGCCATGCCGATCGCGACGCCGATGCAGAACAGCAGCGGCAGACCCAGGTCGGCGTCGAGCAGGGCGCCGCCCGCGCCGGCGAAGACCCTGGCGACATCGGTCCAGCCGAGGCCGTCGGCGCCGAAGACGTCGGGCTGCCCGAGGCGGTTGACGATGCCCGCGGCAGGGAGCACGGCGATGGGCAACTGCAGGCTGCGCCCCATCTTCTGGAGCCCCTGGAAGAAGGTGCTCCAAGGGCTCGGCCGTGGTGCTGCGGCAGCGTTCGCACTCATGGGCGTCCTCCCGGAACGAGCCAGGTTTGGCGGTCGTGGAAAACTGGTGTAGACCAGTTGCGGAACGGGTGGGGGTGCTGTCCCGAGAGGGGTGACACCTTGATCGTCATCATTGGTCACGAGTGCCGTAACCGCCCGCGAAGATGCTCCAACCGTGCGTTACCGTGACAAAGCGGACCTACGGTGTGGTGAGGCCGCGTCCTTAGGAACAGGGAGAACACCATGGCCAGCAAGGCTGAGAAGATCGTTGCCGGGCTCGGCGGCATCGACAACATCGACGAGATCGAGGGCTGCATCACCCGCCTTCGCACCGAGGTCCACGACCCGAGCCTCGTCGACGAGGCCGCGCTGAAGGCCGCAGGCGCCCACGGCGTCGTCAAGATGGGCACCGCGATCCAGGTCGTCATCGGCACCGACGCCGACCCGATCGCCGCAGACATCGAAGACATGATGTGAGTCTCTGAACTCACCGCTGAGGGGCCCCTCCTACCTGGCGGGGCCCCTCAGCCATGTCCGGATAGGCTCAACCCCATGTCCTCACAGCCCCGCATCGACGGCCGCACCCCCGAACAGCTCCGCCCCATCACCATCGAGCGCGGCTGGAGCAAGCACGCCGAGGGCTCCGTCCTCATCTCCTTCGGCGACACCAAGGTCTTCTGCACCGCCTCCGTCACCGAAGGCGTGCCGCGCTGGCGCAAGGGCAGCGGCGAAGGCTGGGTCACCGCCGAGTACTCGATGCTGCCGCGCTCCACCAACACCCGCGGCGACCGCGAATCCGTACGCGGCAAGATCGGCGGCCGCACCCACGAGATCAGCCGCCTCATCGGCAGGTCGCTGCGCGCCGTCATCGACTACAAGGCACTCGGCGAGAACACCATCGTCCTGGACTGCGACGTCCTCCAGGCCGACGGCGGCACCCGCACCGCCGCCATCACCGGCGCGTACGTCGCCCTCGCCGACGCCGTCGCCTGGGCCCAGGGCAAGAAGCTCATCAAGCACGGCCGCAAGCCCCTCACCGACACGGTCTCCGCCGTCTCCGTCGGCATCGTCGGCGGCGTACCGCTCCTCGACCTCTGCTACGAGGAAGACGTCAAGGCCGACACCGACATGAACGTCGTCTGCACCGGCGACGGCCGCTTCGTCGAGGTCCAAGGCACCGCCGAGGCCGAGCCGTTCGACCGCAAGGAGCTCAACGCGCTCCTCGACCTCGCCGTCGGCGGCTGCGACGAACTGGCCGCGCTCCAGCGCCAGGCACTGGAAGCGATCCTCCAGAACGGCTGAATCGCACTGCCCGCGCCGCCGGTTGACGGCAGCCGGTCAACCGTCCGATCCCCGACGGCGTTGTCACGGATACGACGGGCGCGCGGGCCAGGCCGCGCGCTCACCCGTGTCCCGGGGAGGGCTTCACCCATGGCCGCGCGTCACCGCCGTCTCGTCGTCGCCACCGTCACGACCCTGCTGCTCGTCCCAGGAGCCCTCGGACTCGCCGCCTGCGAGCCGGGCGACGCCGTGGACTGCGTCCGCGCCGCCGACGCGGTCTCCGACGGCGCCGACGCCCTGCGCAAGGCCGCCCAGGAGGCGGCCCTCTACCCGGAGAAGGCCGACGAGTCGTTCGGCAGCATCACGTCGGACCTCGACGAGATCCGCGACAAGAACGACGACCAGGACATCCGCGACGCCGTCGACGAGATGCAGAAGGCAGTGGACAACGTCGAAGAAGCGGTCGACGACGGCGACAGGACCCCGGACCTCACCCCCGTCGTGAACGCGGGCCGCAAGGTCACCAAAGCCTGCACCCCGTAAGGTCATCAAGGCCGTCCGCCGGCCCGCAGCGATCAAGTAAATGCACGGGTCACCGATCCGGCAAGCAACCATCAAGCCCCTTAGGGGCGTTCTTACGAGTACGGGCGCGCGGGCCAAGCCGTGCGCCCGTCCGCACCCCCTGGGGAGGGACCGAACCATGGCCGCGCGCCACCGACGTATCGCCACCGCCGTCACCGCCGTCCTGATCGCCGTGCCGGCAGGCATCGGCCTTGTCGGCTGCGACGCCGTCAACAAGGCGCTCGACTGCGTCCAGACCGCCGACTCCATCGCCGAGAGCGTCACCGACCTGCAGACGGCCGTCGAGAACGCGGCCGACGACCCGACACAGGCCGACAAGGCACTCGACGACATCGGCAAGAACCTCGACGAGATCGGCGACAAGACCGACGACGCCGACGTGAACAAGGCCGTCGACGACCTCGACAAGGCCGTCGACAACGTCCGCCAGGCCATCAAGGACGGCGACGCCACCCCGGACGTCGGCCCGGTGACGGACGCGGCCGGCGAACTGACCAAGGTCTGCACGCCGTAGCGGAAAGCGGGCGCGGATACTGGTGGCCATGACCCGCCTCATCCTCGCCACCCGCAACAACGGCAAGATCACGGAACTGAAGTCGATCCTCGCCGACGCAGGTCTCCCTCACGACCTCGTCGGCGCGGACGCCTACCCCGAGATCCCCGACGTCAGGGAAACCGGCGTGACGTTCGCCGAGAACGCCCTGCTGAAGGCTCACGCGCTCGCCCGCGCCACCGGCCTCCCCGCCGTCGCCGACGACTCCGGCCTCTGCGTCGACGTACTCGGCGGCGCCCCCGGCATCTTCTCCGCCCGCTGGGCAGGCAAACACGGCGACGACCGCGCGAACCTGGACCTCCTCCTGGCCCAACTCGGCGACATCGACACCGACACCCACCGCGGAGCCCACTTCGCCTGCGCCGCGGCCCTGGCTCTGCCGGACGGCACGGAACGCGTGGTCGAGGGCCAACTGCGCGGCGTCCTGCGCCACACCCCGTCGGGCACGAACGGCTTCGGCTACGACCCGATCCTCCAACCGGAGGGCGAGACACGCACGTGCGCGGAGCTCTCCGCCGAGGAGAAGAACGCGATCAGCCATCGGGGGAAGGCGTTTCGGGCGTTGGTGCCGGTGGTTCGGGAGTTGTTGGGCTGAGGGGGCGTACGTACGGCGAAGGCCCGGCTCGCGGGGTGCGCGAGGCGGGCCTTCGGCCTTGGTGCGCCCGGTCGGATTCGAACCGACAACAGCTGGTTCCTAGGACCAGTCTCTCTGCCAATTGGAGTACAGGCGCAAGTAGCGCCGCCTACTTTACCGGGCGAGGTTGTCTGTGGGCGGGGAGAGGGGCATTACGACGCCTGTCGCTGACCACCTCGACACCACGTGGTGGTGATCGCGTGGCAGTTGGGGCACAGCAACCGCAGGTTCTCGCGCCGGTCGTCGCTCCAGTCGCCGTTGATGTGATCGATCTCCAGCGTCATGGGCCGCCCGGTCCAGTGAGGTGGGGCACCGCACTTGTCGCAGCGCTCAGGAAGGCCGACGTCGCGCAGCGCCCGGCGCAGGAGGGCGGTCGTCGTGCGGCGTCGGCCATCGTGCTGGACCAAGATCTCCGCAGCCGCCTTCCTTGGGACCGTACCTGGCTTGCCTCGCTGGTGCGCTTGGCCGAGGAAGTGGGATGTGTCGAGGCCATCCTCGGCGATCCAGCCACGGAACAGCGTTCGCAATCGAGCGTTGTCCGGCCGACCCAGTGAGCGCAACGTGGTCGCGATGGAGGTCGAGTTGTCCACCGCCTGTCGCAATTCCTCAGGTGTCGGGCGAGGCTTGGCCCCACGTGAGCCGAGGCGTGGCAGGTGGGAGATGTCGATGCCGAAGTGGTCGAACCGTTTGAAGAGGTAGCGGTGGAGGGTCCCATAGGGGCGTGTTCCCAGGAATGCGGTGACTTCCTCGATGGTCGAGCACCTCTCTGCCGCCTTCGCCAGTAGCTCCCGCGTGTAGCGGATTGGCTCGCTCATGACTGCCGCCCCTTGGCGCGGCCTCGGTATGTGTCCGTGACTGAGTGGCAGTTGGGGCAGAGGAGGCGCAGATTCTCGACCCGGTTGTTGTGCCAGTCTCCGTCGATGTGGTCGACCTCGAGAGGTAACGAGCACCCCAGCCAGACGGGTTTCATTCCGCAGAGCGCGCAGCACTCTGGTACGCCGACTTCGAGCATCGCCCGCTGCAGCCGGGAGCCGGGCTCGCGCCGGGTTAGCTCTGGGTCTGCGACCAGGAGCTCTGTGGGTGTGCGTCGTCGGCGGTTGTTCCGCATTGATTCGGTGCGTTCTGGAGGCGTGAAGTGCGACGTGTCGATGCCGTAAGCCCTCACGCGACGGCTGATGTGGGTGTGATGGCCCCCGACGACCTCAAGCCCAAGACGCCGCAAGACTTCGCACATGCTCGTAGACGCGGCCACCACCGGTTCGAGGAGCTCCCGCGTCCACCGAGCCCCCTCCCGCTCGAAGTGCGACGTATCCACGCCCAGCTTCTTCATCCGCTCAAGGACGTACCGCCGCGTCGAACTCTTCGGATCCACCCCCAGTTTCACCAGCGCCTCGGACAGCGTCCGTGACGACTTGGCGGCCTCCTCCAGGCGTTCCCTGGTGTACGGACTGACCGGCATCGTTCCCCTCCGTATCCGGCCGCGCGTTCGCAGCCTCGTACGGGCTAACGAACCGATAGTCGGACTGTTACGTCCGAAATGCGGAACGGCCCGTCTCACTTGCGCGGGCAAGTGGGGCGAGCCGTTCCGGAGGTGCGGGGGAGGAGCCTCAGACGCCCAGGTCCCTGATGATCTTGGCTACGTGGCCCGTCGCCTTCACGTTGTAGAAGGCGTGTTCCACCTTGCCCTCCTCGTCGACCACGATCGTCGAGCGGATCACGCCCGTCACCGTCTTGCCGTACAGCTTCTTCTCGCCGAAGGCGCCGTACTCTTCGAGGACCGACTTCGACGGGTCGCCCACCAGCGTCACCTTGAGGTTTTCCTTCTCGCGGAACTTTGCGAGCTTCTCCGGCTTGTCGGGGGAGACGCCGATGACGTCGTAGCCTGCCGCCGCCAGTACGTCCAAGTTGTCCGTGAAGTCGCATGCCTGCTTGGTGCAGCCAGGCGTCAGCGCGGCCGGGTAGAAGTAGACGATGACCTTGCGGCCCTTGTGGGCGGCGAGGGAGACGTCCTTGCCGTCGGCGTCGGGCAGGGTGAAGGCGGGGGCTGTGTCGCCGGGCTGCAGTCGCTCGCTCATCTTCGGTCTCCTCGCGCGGGGTGCTCGTAACAACGTGTGGTGATGGAGTCGAGCGTAATAGGGGTGCCGTGGGGTGCGGTGCGGGTGGAGCTGACAGACTGTCGGGGATACGTATCAGCAGGAGCAGACAGCCGGACACGATCACGGAGGCAGCGCGGTGTCGGACACGTCGGATATCAGGACCCCGGCGCAGATCGAGGCGGACATCAAGCGCCGCCGCGAGACGCTCGCCGAGACCCTCGACGAGATCGGGGTGCGGGTCCACCCGAAGACGATCGTCGGGGACGCCAAGGCCAAGGTCGCGGCGAGCGTGGACAACTCCCTCGGGCGGGTGTACGTGGGGGCGAGCAGGATCGTCTCTGATGTGAAGGGGCATCTCGTCCGTGACGACGGGGCGCCGCGGCTCGAGCGCATCGTGCCGGTGGCGCTGGTGGCCGTGGCGCTCGTGGGGGTCCTGACGGTGTCCTCGCGGCGTCGCAAGGGCTGACCCGGGATCGTACGGGCGTGCCTACGGCAGGTAGGTTCGGGGCGTGAGCGCCAACAGCAAGGGACGCGGTTCCCACGACGACAAGCTGCCCATCCGGATGCTGCACGACCGTGTGCTCGTGCGGCAGGACACCGCCGAGGGCGAGCGCAAGTCGGGCGGCGGCATCCTGATCCCCGCGACCGCCGCCGTCGGCAGGCGTCTGGCCTGGGCGGAAGTGGTCGCCGTCGGGCAGAACGTGCGGGCCGTGGAGCCGGGTGACCGGGTTCTGTACGACCCCGAGGACCGGGCCGAGGTCGAGGTGCGGGGCGTGGCGTACGTGCTGATGCGCGAGCGCGATCTGCATGCCGTGGCCGCCGATCGGTTCGAGGGGTCTGAGGACTCGACCGGTCTGTATCTGTAGGACGGGTAGAGCTTGAGAAAGGGCTGGTGACCATCGTCACCAGCCCTTTTGCGGCTTCTTTGCTACCTTGGAGTTACCCGACGAGACGCGCCGTACCGGGATTCCGCAAAGACGACGCACCCCCAAAGAAGAACGCGTTTCCGCGTTCCTGTTGCCGGAGGTGCCGTCGTGGCATGGGTTCTGTTGATCGTCGCCGGTCTGCTCGAAGTGGGCTGGTCGATCGGGATGAAGTTCACCGAGGGGTTCACGCGGCTGTGGCCGAGTGTGTTCACCGGACTCGGGATCGTCGCGAGCATGATGCTGCTTTCGCACGCCGCCAAGACGCTGCCCATCGGTACCGCGTACGGCGTGTGGGTCGGCATCGGTGCCGCCGGTGCGGCGGTGGTCGGGATGATGGTGCTCGGTGAGCCGGCCACCGCCGCCCGGATCTTCTTTGTCGTTCTGTTGTTGGTTGCTGTGGTGGGGCTGAAGGCGACCTCGGGGCACTGACTACCGGTCGGCGGAAGCGTCTCGCCTTCTGGTGACCGAGTCGTCCGTCAGGCCGCCCAGGGCGCCTCCGTCGGTCGCGCCGCCGTCCGCGGTGCCGCCGTCGGTCTGGCCGCCCTGGGCCGCGCCGCCGTCCGTCTGGCCGCCGTCGACCGCCCCGCCGTCCGTGGCCCCGCCGTCCGTGGCGCCGCCGTCGGTGGCGCCACCGTCCGTCTGGCCCTGGGTCTGGCCCTGGTCCTGGCCTTGGGTCTGGCCTTGCGTCTGCCCTTGGTCCTGCCCCTGCGTCTGGCCCTGGTCCTGGCCGGGGGTCTCCTCCCCGCCGGTGGTCTCTCCGCCGGTCGTCGGGTCCTCGCCGATGTCCGTCGGGTCCGGGATCTCCGGTACGTCGGCGCCCTCCGCCAGCCGCAGGTCGAAGTCCTGGACCGGCTCGCCCTGCAGGGCGTCCCTGGTGAACTGCGCCCAGATCTGCGCCGGGTAGGCGCCGCCGTTGATGCGGGGCTGGCCGAGCGCCCCGTACAGCGGGGTGTGCGCGCCGGTGTCCGGGTCCTGGCCCATCACGGCGACCACCGTGGCGAGTTCGGGGGTGTAGCCCGCGAACCAGGCCGCCTTGTCCTCCTCGGCGGTGCCGGTCTTGCCCGCTGCGGGGCGGCCCGCGGCCTGTGCGGCCGTGCCGGTGCCGCCGTCGACGACGCTCTGCAGGATGGACGTGGTGGTGTCGGCGGCCTCGCGGCTGACCGCCTGCTCGGTGTTCTGCTCGGGCAGTTCGACTTCCTGGCCGCCCTTGGTGACCTTCTCGACCATCGTGTACGTGCCGTGCCTGCCGTGGTTGGCGAGCGTCGCGTACGCCTCCGTCATGTCCAGGACGGAGGCCGTGGACGGGCCGAGCGCGATGGACGGGGACGCGGTCAGGTCGGGCGTGGACTCCGGGACGCCGAGGGCGACGGCCGTGTCCTTGACCTTGCCCGAGCCGACGTCGACTGCCATCTGCGCGTAGACCGAGTTGACGGACTTGTCGGTGGCCTCGCGGACGGTGATGTTGCCGTAGTCGACGTTGTCCTCGTTCTCGGGGGCGTACGTCCCGCCGTCCCAGCCCTGCACCGGGCGCTTGTTGGTGCCGTCGTAGATCGTGTTCGGGGTGATCAGGCGGCCGTCCTGGGTGACCGAGCCGTTCTCCACGGCCGAGGTGAAGACGAACGGCTTGAAGGTGGAGCCCACTTGGTAGTCGCGGCGGGTCGCGTTGTTCACGTACTGCTTCGTGTAGTCGATGCCGCCGTACATCGCGACGACCTTGCCGGTGTCGGGGTCGATGGACGCGCCGCCCGCGCGGACGTTCCGGTCGACCTTGCGGGCGTCCTTGTCGACCTTGGACATCACCTGGTCGTCGACGGCCTCCTTGAAGGCGTCCTGGCGGTCCTTCTGGAGCGTGGTGGTGATGCGGTAGCCGCCCCTGGCGAGGGTGTCCTCGTCGACGATCTTGTTGGTCGTCAGATAGTCCTCTACGGCCTGGACGAGATAGCCGCGCTGCCCGGAGAGGCCGGAGGCGCCCTTGGCCTCCTTGGGCTTCGGGAACTTGATGTTGGCCCGGTCGGACGGGCTGAGCCAGCCCTCCTTGACCATGCCGTCGAGGACGTAGTTCCAGCGGGCCACGGCGCGCGGCTTGTTCTCGGGGTGGGTGGCGACGTCGTACGCGTTGGGGGAGTTGAGGAGCGTCGCCAGGTAGGCGCCCTGCGCGGTGTCCAGGTCGTCGACGTCCTTGCCGAAGTACGCCTGGGCCGCGGCCTGCACGCCGTACGCGTTGCGTCCGAAGTAGCTGGTGTTGAGGTAGCCGGCGAGGATGTCGTCCTTGCTGACCTCGCGGTCCAGCTTGATCGAGATGAAGAACTCCTTCACCTTGCGGGTGACCGTCTGCTCCTGGCCCAGGTAGTAGTTCTTGACGAACTGCTGGGTGATCGTGGAGCCGGACTGTTTGCCCTTGCCGGTGACGGTGTTCCAGGCCGCGCGGATCATCGCCTTGGGGTCGATGGCGGACTCGCTGTAGAAGTCGCGGTCCTCGGCGGCCAGCGCTGCGTGCTGGACCTTCTTGGGGATCTGGCTGAGGGGGACGTTCTCGCGGTTGACCTCGCCGTCGCGGGCGAGCTGGGTGCCGTCGGCGTACAGATAGACGTTGCTCTGTGCGGTGGCCGCCGCGTTGGCCGGGGGGATGTCGACGATGAGGTAGCCGGCGACGAAGCCGCCGACGCAGAGCAGGACGATCAGGATGAAGCCGCCGAGGACCATGCGCCAGGTGGGGAAGATCCGCCGCCAGCCCTTGCGCTTGGGGCGCTTGGGCTTCTTGCCCTTCTTGCCGGTCTGTCCTGCCTGTCCTGTCTGTCCTGTCTGTCCCTCGGGTTCCGGCGCGTCCGCCGGGCCTTCAGGGGTGCCGGAGGCGCCAGGGGTGTCCACAGGTTCGCGGGGCGCCCAGCCCTTGGGCCCTTGGGCACCCTGCTGCTGCGGCTCGTCGCTGCTCATGTCTGGTGGAACTCCCGGTTCGCGTCGTACGTCACGTACGCCTCGTACGAGCCATTGCACACTGTCGATTCGCGCGTTCCGCGCCAGGCACGCGCCGGGCGTGGAAATTGCCTGGCACGGGCGCCATCGACCGCACTAGGCTCCGACCCTTTGGCCCGGAACGGGGCAAGGCTCTCGCTAAAGGGGATGCGTGTGCGTACAGGACGGTTCCGCTTGTACGCGGCCGTCGCCCGGGGAGGGTTCAGGCGGTACGCCACCTACCGGATCGCGACCCTGGCCGGGGTCTTCACGAATACCGTCTTCGGGCTGATCCTCGCGTACACCTACATCGCCCTTTGGGATGAACGGCCGGGGCTCGGCGGCTACGACCAGTCGCAGGCCCTGACGTTCGTGTGGCTGGGGCAGGCGATGCTCACGGTGATGGCGTTGATGGGCGGCGGTTTCGAGGGCGAGCTGATCGAGCGGATCCGTACCGGGGACATCGCGATCGATCTGTACCGGCCGGCCGACCTGCAGGCCTGGTGGCTGGCGAGCGATCTGGGCCGGGCGCTGTTCCAGCTGCTTGGGCGGGGTGTCGTGCCGATGGTGGTCGGCGCGCTCGTCTTCGACCTTGCGCTGCCCACGGATGCGCTGCGCTGGCTTGCGTTCCTGGTGGCGGTCCTGCTGGGCATGGTGGTCAGCTTCGCGATCCGGTTCCTGGTGGCGCTCTCCGCGTTCTGGCTGATGGACGGTGCGGGCGTGTCCCAGATGGCGCTGCTCGCGGGCACCTTCTTCTCGGGGATGCTGCTTCCGCTGAACGTCTTCCCGGGCGCGCTCGGCGAGTTCGCCCGTGCGCTGCCCTGGTCGGCGCTGCTCCAGGTGCCCGCCGACGTGTTCCTCGGCAAGCACACGGGCGTCGGCCTCCTTGCGACGTACGCCTTCCAGATCGGCTGGGCGGCGGCGCTGCTCACGGCCGGGCGGCTGCTGCAGGCCGTGGCGACGCGGCGGGTGGTGGTCCAGGGTGGCTGACCTGGCGCAGGTGCGCAGTGGGCTGCGGGCCTACCGGCTGATCTCGGCCATGTGGATCCGCTCCCTGATGGCGTACCGGATGTCCTTCGCGATGACGGCGCTCGGCAACTTCGCGGTGACCGCGTTCGACTTCGTGGCGATCCTGCTGATGTTCTCGCAGGTGGACCGGCTCGGCGGCTATTCGCTCGCCGAGATCGCTTTCTTGTACGGCACGTCGTGCACGGCCTTCGGCTTCGCGGATCTCGCGATCGGGTCCGTGGACCGTCTCGGCAGGCGGGTCCGTGACGGGACGCTCGACACGCTCCTGGTGCGCCCTGCGCCGGTCATCGCGCAGGTCGCCGCCGACCGCTTCGGGCTGCACCGGCTGGGGCGGGTCACCCAGGGGGCGTCGGTCCTCGTGTACGCGCTGGTGGTGCTGGACATCGACTGGACCGCGCTGAAGGTCCTGATGGTGCCGATGATGCTGCTCGCCGGTGCGGGGATCTTCGCCGCGGTGTTCGTGGCGGGCGCGGCCTTCCAGTTCGTGGCGCAGGACGCCGCCGAGGTGCAGAGTGCCTTTACGTACGGCGGCACCACGCTGCTGCAGTATCCGCCGACCGTCTTCGCCAAGGAGCTGGTGCGGGGCGTCACCTTCGTGCTGCCGCTCGCCTTTGTGAACTGGCTGCCCGCGCTGTACGTCCTGGGGCGGCCCTATCCGCTGGACCTGCCGACGTGGGTGGCGTTCACGCCGCCGCTGGTGGCCGCGGGATCTCTTGCCCTGGCCGGTCTCGCCTGGCGCGCGGGCCTTCGTTCGTACCGCAGCACAGGGAGCTGAACTGCCGTGGAAGCAGACCTCATTGAGCTCGACGGCGTCGAGAAGGTCTTCGACGTACGCAAGAAGTCCGGTTTCCTGCGGCGTGCGAAGCACGAGGTGCGTGCCGTGGACGGCATCTCCTTCACCGTGCCGCGCGGCGAGATGGTCGGCTACATCGGGCCGAACGGCGCGGGCAAGTCGACGACGATCAAGATGCTGACGGGGATTCTGACGCCGAGCGGCGGTCGGCTGCGTGTCGCGGGCATCGACCCGTCCCGTGAGCGGACGCGCCTGGCCCAGCGCATCGGGGTGGTCTTCGGGCAGCGTACGACGCTGTGGTGGGACCTGCCGCTGATCGACTCGTACCGTCTGATGCACCGGATGTACCGGATCCCGGACGCCCGCTACAAGGAAAACCTGGACCGGTGCGTCGAACTCCTCGAACTCGACGTCCTGTTGGACGTCCCGGTGCGTCAACTCTCGCTCGGTCAGCGGATGCGCGGCGACATCGCGGCGGCGCTCCTTCACGATCCGGAGGTCCTGTACCTGGACGAGCCGACGATCGGCCTGGATGTCATCAGCAAGGCCAAAGTCCGGGAGTTCCTGCGGGACTTGAACGCCGAGTCGGGCACGACGGTCCTGCTGACCACGCACGACCTGACCGACATCGAGCAGCTCTGCAAGCGCGTGATGGTCATCGACCACGGGCGTCTGATGTACGACGGTGCCCTCGCGGGGCTGCACGAGGTGGGGGAGAGCGAGCGCACCCTGGTCGTGGACCTGGAGCGGGAGCTTCCGCCCATCGAGGTCGACGGGGCGCGTGTGGTGAAGGTGGAGGGGCCGCGGCAGTGGCTCGCCTTCCCGGCGGCGGAGTCGGCGGCTCCGCTTGTCGCGCGGATCGCGGCCGAGTATCCGATGGCCGACCTCTCGGTCAGGGAGCCCGACATCGAGGCGGTCATCGCCAAGATGTACGCGGAGAAGGTGACTTCGTAGGCTGTCCTTCATGAGTCTCGTAGGCTGCTCCGCATGAGTGAAGAACTCCCCGAACTCCGGGCATCCGACGCCGACCGCGAGCGGGTCGCCGAACAACTCCGGGACGCGATGGCCGAGGGCCGCCTCGACATGACGGAGTTCGAGGAGCGCCTCGACGCGACGTACAAGGCGCGTACATACGGCGAGTTGGCCCCCATCACCCGCGATCTCCCCTCGCACCCCGGCCGGGTGTCCATGGTGAAGCGGCCGGTGAGCGACGACCCCGACGCCATCGACTGGGCCGAGCGGATGGGTGGCGAGGCCACGTCGACCGGGGGCTTCGCCTTCTGGAGCGGCTTCACGCGCAAGGGCGGCTGGACGATCGGGCGGACGTTCACCGCGTTCGCGATGTGGGGCGGCGGCGAGATCGACCTGCGCGAGGCGCGGTTCGCGACGCGCGACGTCGAGATCCGCTGCTACACGATCATGGGCGGCCTGCAGGTCGTCGTCCCGCCGGAGATGAACGTCGTCGTCAAGGGCTTCGGCATCATGGGCGGCTTCGACGACAACGCGACGGGCGTGGGCACCCCCGACTCCCCGCGCGTCCTCGTCAAGGGCTTCGCCCTGATGGGCGGCGTCGGCGTGGACCGCAAGGTGCGCAGGCAGGAGAAGCTGCGGCTCAAGGAAGAGAAGCTGCAGATGAAGGAGCGGCGGCGCCGCGAGCGCCTGGAGCGCCGCGACGAGTGGCGCGAGATGCACGAGCGCAGGCGCAGGGAGCGCCGGGAGCTGGAGTGAGCGTGTGCCGGGGGCTTACGGGCCCCCGGCCTGCACGGTCCGCCGCCGCTACAGCTCGGCGGCCGCGGACCCCTTCAGGTGCACCAGGTTGAACGTCTCGGCCATCTTGCGGTAGCCGGCGTCGCTGGGGTGCAGGTGATCGCCCGAGTCGTACTGGCCGCGCAGCTTGCGGGGGTCGTACGGATCCCGCAGGGCCTTGTCGAAGTCGACGAACTCGTCGAAGACCTTGCCCTCCCGGATCTCCTTGTTCACGGCCTGCCGCACGTTCTCCAGCTCCGTCTCGTACCCCCGGTGCCCGCCGAACGGCATGAGCGTGGCCCCGACGACCCGCAGCCCGCGGGTGTGCGCCTGCCGGGTCAGCTCGCGCAGGCCCTCGACGATCCGGTCGGGGTCGTTCTGGTGCGGGTTGCGCAGGATGTCGTTGACGCCGAGCGCGATCACGACGGCCTTGACACCCGTTCGGTTCAGTACGTCCCGGTCGAAGCGGGAGAGGCCGCTCGGGTTGTCGGCGGGGGTGCCGTTGCCGTCCGAGAGGACGCGGTTGCCGCTGATGCCCTCGTTCACGACGCCGTAGCGCGGGGCGCCCGACTCGTCGCGCAGCCGGTCGGCGAGCACGTCGGTCCAGCGGGCGTTGGCGCCCATGGTGGAGGAGATGCCGTCGGTGAGCGAGTCGCCGAAGACGACGACGGTGCCGTCCGACGTGTTGCTCAGGACGTCCACGGCCGACAGATAGCGCCACGAGGTGCTCTGCTGGGCGAACGCCTGGCCGTTCGGGTCCTCCGTACGGTCGCCGTCGGCGACGAAGCTGACCTGGCGGGCGTGCGGGTGGAAGGTGACCGGGCCCGACGGGGTCGGCGAGAACGTCGTGACCAGCAGATCACCGTCGTGCGGCACCCGCAGCCGGACCGCGTCGCTCATCACCTGCTCACCCGCGGGGATCACCACCGACGTGTTGCCGTTGAAGTTCAGGCGGCGCAGTGTGTCCGGCGCCACGGCCGGGTTGTTCGACCCGGCGGCGATGGCGATCGAGGCGTGCGTGATGCTCAGCGGCTGGCGGCCGTACAGGTTCGACAGGGTGATGCGGGCGCTGTCGCCGCCGACGCTGGTGTGCACGACGTTACGGATCGTGCGGCCCGCGAAACCGCGCCGATGCGTGTTCGGTTCGGCGGCCGCGGGGGACGCCGCCCAGGTGCCGACCCAGGTGCCCGCGGAGGCAGGCGCCGCGGAGTTGCGCGGAGAGCGCGGACCCGTGCTGATGGTGTCCTGCGAACCGTCGTCGGTGCGCGACACACCGACGTATATGGCGGCAGAAATCACCACTATCACCGCGAGGACCGCGGCAAGCAGGGCATAACCGTGACGCTTGGTCATGCGGGCTGTGTCTCCTCGAGCAGGGGGAGCCCGAGGCTCCGATGTGATCACCCCATGATGCGTCATGGGCCGTGAGGCGGCCGACACTGCCCCCCTCCGACCAATGAGACGCCGGGAACTTGTCGTCCGTTCCAGGAGTCGTCAGGAAGGGACGCGCTCGCCAGGAAGGGACGCGCGGAGATGGGGACAATGCGGATGAGGACGACGCGAACGGGCCAGGTGGATTGAGTGGATCGTACGGAACCATCAAATCCGGAGGATGCGGCAGAGGCGGCACGGGCTGCGCAGGTGGCGGGAGTGTCTGCGCAGGTGTCGGAAGCGGCACGGTCGGCTGAAGCGGCACGGTCGGCTGAAGCGGACACTGGGCAGCATGCCCGCGGGCCGCGCCCCTCACGCGCCGCGGACGGCCCGGCGCGCGGCGGCGGCTTCATGTACAGCCCCGCCGACGAGGAGAAGCGGCGCGGCGTCCGCCGGATGAAGATCACCGCCACGGGCCTCCTCGTCTTCGTCGCACTCGTCTACGTCCTGGCGAAATGGGCGCAGAACTCGGGCGCCGGAGCCTGGGCGGGCTATGTCGCCGCGGCCGCAGAGGCGGGCATGGTCGGCGCGCTCGCCGACTGGTTCGCCGTGACCGCGCTCTTCCGTCACCCGCTGGGCCTGCCCATTCCGCACACGGCCATCATCCCGAACAAGAAGGACCAACTGGGCGCATCGCTCGGTGACTTCGTGGGCGAGAACTTCCTCTCGTCCGATGTCGTACGCGATCGACTGCGCGCCGTCGGCATCGGCGGCCGCCTCGGCAGCTGGCTGGCCGAGCCCGCGCACGCCGACCGAGTGACGGCCGAACTGGCGACGGCGCTGCGCGGAGCCTTGACGGTCCTGCGCGACTCCGACGTCCAGGCGGTCGTCGGCGAGGCCATCACGCGCCGTGCCGACGCCCAGGAGATCGCGCCCGGCATCGGCAAAATGCTGGAGAAGGTGGTCGCGGACGGCGGCCACAAACGCGTCGTGGACCTGGTCTGCGTACGCGCCCACGACTGGCTGGTGGAGCACGACGAGTCGGTCATGGACGCGGTGCAGGGCGGCGCCCCCGGCTGGACCCCGCGGTTCGTCGACAAGAAGGTCGGCGAGCGCGTCTACAAGGAACTGCTCCGCTTCCTCGCCGAGATGCGGGACATGCCGGAGCACCCGGCGCGCGGCGCCGTCGACCGCTTCCTCGCCGACTTCGCCGCCGACCTCCAGTCCGACTCCGACACCCGCGAACGCGTCGAACGCCTCAAGCGCGAGGTGCTCGGCCGCGGCGAGGTACAGGACCTGATCGCGTCGGCCTGGGCCGCGGTACGCCAGATGATCGTGGCCGCGGCGGAGGACGAACGCAGCGAGCTGCGCCTACGGGTGCGGGCGGCCCTGCTGTCGCTGGGCGCGCGGATGTCGACGGACGCGCGACTCCAGGAGAAGGTCGACGGCTGGGTCGAGGGCGCGGCGGTGTACGTCGTCACGACGTACCAGAACGAGATCACGTCCCTGATCACGGACACGGTGGCGGGCTGGGACGCGGAGCACACGTCGAAGAAGATCGAGGCGCATATTGGGCGTGACCTGCAGTTCATTCGGATCAACGGCACGGTGGTGGGGTCGTTGGCGGGGTTGGTGATTTATGCGGTTTCGCGGGGGGTGGGGGCGTGAGGCTCCCTCCCGGGGGGTTGGGCTGTTTCAGCCTGTCCGGCGTTTGAGGACGAACTCGGCGGAGCCGGTGATTGACGGTGCGCCCGGTGATGGACGGTGCGCACGGTCCCGGCGGAGCCGGGTTTTTTCGGGAAGGGGCGGGGTTGGGGAAAGGAAGCCGCTGTGAGGATCACCCCATGACCGGCGCACCCACCAACAAGCCCCACAAGCTCGCAGTCCTCGTAAGGCACGGCGTACTCCCCATGGAGCTGGGCCTGATCCACCAGCTCTTCGGCAACGCCCGCTCCCCCTCAGGAGCCCCCCTCTACAAGCCCCTGACCTGCGCCCTGACCCCCGGCCTCATCCGCACGGACGCCGACTTCCCCATCTACGCGGAACACGGCCCCGAGGCCATCACGACCGCCGACACGGTCATCGTCCCCGCCTCGCACGAGGAGGACGAGTCACTCCTGCCGGGCACCCTGCCGCCGGCCCTCGCCGCAACGCTCAAGTCCGCCACAGGCGCCCGCGCCCGCATCGCCTCCATCTGCACCGGCGCCTTCGTCCTCGCGGCAGCCGGCCTCCTGGACGGCCGCAGGGCGACGACGCACTGGCTCTCCACGGACCTGTTCGCCCGCACCTTCCCGACCGTCACGGTCGACCCGGACGTCCTGTACGTGGACGAGGGCGAGGTCCTCACCTCGGCAGGCGAGGCGGCCGGCATCGACCTCTGCCTGCACATGATCCGCCGCGACCACGGAGCGGCGGTGGCGGCGGACGTGGCCCGCCGCACCGTCGTACCCCCACATCGCGAGGGCGGCCAGGCCCAGTACATCCGCCGCCCGGTGGCGGAACCCCGCACGGCGTCGACGGGCCGGGCTCGCGGGTGGGCCCTGACGCGCCTTGGCGAGCCGCTGACGCTCCGAGAGATGGCTGACCGGGAGTCGATGAGCGTACGTACCTTCAGCCGCCGCTTCCGCGAGGAGACCGGCCTGACCCCGATGCAGTGGCTGACCCAGCGCCGGATCGACCGGGCGAGGGCGCTCCTGGAGGAGACGGACCACACGGTCGACCGCATCGCGACGGACGCGGGCTTCGGCACGGCGGCGTCGCTGAGGCAGCACTTCCAGGCGGGGCTCGGGGTGTCGCCGGGCGCGTACCGGATGACGTTCAGGGGAACGCGGGGCGCGTAAGGGGGCCGGGTCGCCGCAAGCCCGGCCGTCGATCTGAGTACGCGTACTCTGTCCGCCCCGCCGCCCCGCCCGGCAGCCTCGTACGCATGACGGCAAAGTCGATGCACATGAGCGCGATACCGCACGGTGCGGCGAACCTGCTGAGCCGGCTGAACTGGCTGAACCGGCTGAACTTGCTGAGTCAGCTGCCGAAGCGGCCCCTGCTGGAGCGGTGGGCGACCCGCGCCGCGGGGGCGGCGCTGGCGGCCGCGGCGTACCTCGTCTGCCTCCCCTGGGACCTGCGCAATCGCCCCGAGACGCCGGGCGCGATCAACGAGACGTCACCGGTGTCGGCGCCGGGAGTGATCTTCCTGGCGGTGTCGATGCTGGCCCTCGCGGCCTACTTCGGCTTCAGGGACCGCCTCGTCCTGGCGCTGCTCCTGGTGGCGGGACCGCCGGCGACCTTGATGTACGTGTCCTTCGACAGCCACCCGGAGCCGGACGCGGCGGTGTGGCCGGTGGCGTGGGCGTTCTTCACTCTGGTGATGGGGACGGGGGTCTTGGCGGTGGCGGGCTTCGCACGGTTGTTCAGGGACAGTGAGGGCTGAGCTGTCTGCTCGGGGGCGGCGAGGTGTGAGCTGCCTGCTCGGGGGCGTCGAGGCCTGAGCTGCCCGCTCGGGGACAGCGGGGCGTGAGCTGCCCGCTCAGGGCGGCGGCGACGCCTGAACCCGCCGCCGCCCCAGCCCAGTTCAGCCCCGCCGGTCCACAAGCGCCCAACTGGCAAGCCCCACGCCCCCGGCGACCCCGAAGACCGCGGGCCATGCCCCGACCTTCTTGGCCAGCGGATGCGACCCCGCGAAGGCGGCGACGTACGCGGTGCTGAGCGCGGCGGCGGTCCTGCCGCCCGCCTTGGCCTGCCACTCCTTCGCGGCGACGGCGCCCGCGGCGGCGAGCACGACGCCACCGAGCGGCCGCTTCTTGGTCCACCGGGCGACGGCGAACCCTCCAACAAGCCCCGTGGCGGCCACTGCTGCCGCCGGCACCTTCGCCATGCCTGCCTCGCTTCCGTTCGCTTCCGTTGTCCGTTGCTTCCGGCCGATACGTCCTCAATACGTCTGCGGCCGAGGCTAACGCGCCGCCTGGAAAGCCTTGCGGCGAGGGGCCCCGTCCCGCATAGGTTTGGTGGTACACCGCACCCGACGAGGGACCGATAGCAGAAATGACCGCGCGAACCCCCACCCGCGCCCGTACCGCCCTGGTCATCGGGGGCGGCATCGCAGGCCCGGTAGCGGCGATGGCGCTGCACAAGGCGGGCATCGAGGCAACGGTGTACGAGGCGTACGACTCCACGAAGCGCGTGGGCCCGAGCCCCGGCATGACGATCGCCCCCAACGGCCAGCAGGCCCTGTCCGCGATCGACGCGGCGGACGTGGTGAGCGCGATCGGCACCCCGGTGACGTCAACGTCCTTGCGCAGCTGGACAGGTAGGCACCTCGCCGCCCTGACCCCGCCCCCCGACCTCCCGCCGACCCGATTCGTCTGGCGCACGGACCTCCACGAGGCGATCGACGAGGAGGTGGCACGCCGCGACATCCCCGTCCACCGGGGCAAGCGCCTGCTGGACGCGACGGATACCGGCACGGGCGTCACGGCCCGCTTCGCGGACGGCTCGCTGGCGAGGGCGGACATCCTGATCGGCGCGGACGGCCTCCGCTCGACGGTCCGCCCCCTGATCGACCCCTCGGCCCCAACTCCCCACTACGGCGGGACACTTACCTTCACAGCGAGGGTGACGGAGACTGAACTCCCCTCCACCTCGGGCGTATTGCACCAATGCCTCGGCAAGCGCGCGTACATGACGTACCAGATCTTCGACGACGGCTCGGCGGTGTGGTCCGTGACTCTGCCCCACCGTGAACCCATGACGACGGCGGAGGCGCGCTCGGTCGGCCCGGCAGCATGGCTGAGCCGCCTGACGGAGGCGTTCACGGGCGACCGCACGGCGGCAACGGAACTCCTCGACTCCACCCCGGCCCCCGCCCTCCTCATCACGGGCCCCACGGAGAACATGCCCCCGCTCAGCACCTGGAGCCGAGGCCGCATGATCCTGATAGGCGACGCGGCGCACGCAACACCTCCCACGTCAGGCCAAGGCGCATCCCTCGCCTCGGAGAGCGCGGTCCAACTGGCCCGCTGCCTGCGAGACTTGCCCCCTTCCAAGGCCTTCAGGGCGTACGAGTCCCTGCGCCGCCCCCGGGTGTCCCGCATCCTCAAACACGCCACATCCACCCCGACATCCACCTCGGCCGCGGCCCGCACGGCGTCCCCGAAGCCGGCGGGTCCCCTGACCCGCGCGCTCCGGGACGCGGTGCTGCCGGTGGCGACGAAGGTGGGAGCCGGTTCGGTATGGGGAACGTGGCAGTTCGACCACCGGATCGACTGGGATGAGCGGGTGGACTAGGGCGGCCCCCGGAGTCGTCGCCGGGGGGGGGCATCAGGCGACGGCGGTGCCCTCCAGCTCGACCATCTGGCCGGGGACCGCAAGCCGGGTCACCCCGAGCATCGTGCTGGTCGGCGCCACCCCTGAGGCGCCCAACCGCCCTGCCAGAACGCCGTAGTGCGGAAAGAGCAGCTCGACGTCGGTCGTGTAGACGTTGAGCCGGACGAGGTTGGCGAGAGACATGCCGGCCTCGGCGAGCACGGCCTCCAGGTTGTCGATGCTCAGCGCCAACTGCGCTGCCATGTCCCCGTCGTGCTGGGGTTTGCCGTCACGGCTCATCGCGGTCTGCCCCGAGACGTACAGGGTCCGGGTGTGCCCGGAGACGACTTCACCCTGGTTGAACCCCAACTCCGCGGACCAGGTAACCGGGTTGACCGCAGTTCGCTCCACTGTCACGTCAGCTCCATTCGCTTCTTCGCTTCTTCGGTTCATGGGGAGTACGTACGTCGATCGGCTCGGTAACCGCCAAATTTCGACGCCGTGTTGTCGCGTCAACGAGCCTCGCAACTAATCACGACATCCTTGGTCACGTATCTCGCTAAAGTTCCCGCATGCGCGCCGACCGCTTGGTCTCACTGGTGCTACTCCTGCGCCAGCGCGGTCGACTGACTGCGGACACGCTGGCCGGCGAGCTGGAGGTATCCACCCGCACGGTGCTGCGCGACATCGAGGCGCTGTCCGCGGCCGGCGTCCCGGTCTACGCGGAACGCGGGCGGTACGGCGGGTTCGCGTTGTCGCCCGGTTTCCGGACCGAGCTCACCGGTCTCAATCACGACGAGGCCCTGGCCCTGCTGACCGCCGGATCGGGTCGCGGGGAGCAGACGTTCGGCCTCGGCTCGGCACTCGCTTCGGCCATGCGGAAGGTGGTCGACGCGCTGCCCGAAGGCCACCGGGCCACCGCGAGCGACGCGGTCCAGCGGTTCCTCGTAGACCCGGAGACCGACCTGCTCTCACGCAGGCAGGCCACCGAGGCACCCGACACCACCACCATGTTCGAGGTCAGGCGCGCGGTGCTCGCCGGCCACAAGCTGCGCATCCACTACGCGGCCACGGGCCAGGCGCCGCAGTGGCGCACGGTGGACCCGATCGGCCTGGTCACCGTACGAGACCGGGGCTACTTGCTGGCCACGAGATCCGGCGCGGACCGCACGTACCGCCTCTCGCGGTTGCTGGCCGCCGAGGAACTCCCCGAACCGGCACAGCGACCGAACCGAGTAGATCTGGACCGGATCTGGCAGGAACGCTCCGCGCGCTTCCTCTCCGACGGCGACCACATCTCCGTACGGATACGCGTGAACCCGGCACGACGCGAGGAGCTGCTGGACACGGCCCTGGCAGTCCGCACAGAAGAACCCGCCCCCGGCGCAGCGGGCTGGCTGAGCCTGGAGGTGACCTTCCAGGACCCCCGCCACGCCGAATGGGCGCTGTGGCAACTCGGCACGGACGCGGAAGCCCTGACGCCGAAGTCGCTGCGCACTGCCTTGCGCAACCGCGCGGCAGCGATGGCGACCCACTACAGAGACTCATCTTGAGGTCTTGAGGTCTTGAGGACGACGACGCAGGGAGAGCCCCAGAGAGCCCCCCCATCCAGCCCCCCATCCCCTCACGAACAGTCGGAGTGGTACCGGAAGGGCATGTCGGGACAGCCGTGCGCGCAGACGAAGAGATACATGCCACCCATGTCGCCGAGCATGATGCCGGGCGCGCACTGCAGGGCGTTCCGCTCCTCGTAGGGAAGCGCAAACACGCTCCACCCGTCTTCACCCGCGCCGGACCTGTCCTCGACAGGCACCCAGCGCCGCCATGAGGCCCCGTCGAACTCGGCGCTCTTGATGGTGACGAGATGCCGCATACGCTGCCCGCACGGGCCGGGACAGGTGGGCCAGTAAGGATCCTGGGTCCAACTCGGATAGCCACCGACTTTGATGCCGGGAGCAACGCTGAGATGCGACCAGTAGGCGCAGGGACTCCCGTCCTCCTCGGCACGATCCTCCATCTCCTCGAACGCCTCCTCCAGCTCCTCCGCGACCTCGTCATCGAGATCCCAGCTCGGATACTCGACGACACGCTCGGGGTGCAGCACGCAGGGATCCGGCAGATAGTCGTCACGGGCACCGACGGGCCGCGGCGGCTCCTCGACGAGCGGCTCACACCGCGCGCTGTCCCGCCAGAAGATCTCGGGCCGAGGCACATACCCGGCCTCGTGATCGAAGGGACACCAGAGGACTTGCAGTACGTCGGTGCCTTCAGGGAAGGGCAGTTCGGGAACATCACGCGCGTAGAGCTGAAGCACCGGAACCATGGCCTGCGCGACACCATCGTCGACGGGCGCGAACCGTGTCCGCGGATGCGAGTCCCCACAGTGCGGCCAGGCCTCAGCGGCCGGCCACGCCGGCGCCCCACCCACAGAACTGTCCCTTGGCCCGGGCTGCCCCCGCCGAGGATGCAGCCGGACGGCCTCGCGACGGAGGGGCGCGATGGCGGGGAAGAGGGCCTCGACGTCGAGGAGGGGTGGCGGGGTGGTGCGGGACGCGCACGACGAGATCTCGGCGCCAGACGGGGGTCCCTTTGGCACGGCGGCTCCTTACGCAGGGGATGAATGACGGAAATTGACGGAAGAGGTTCGTCTTCACCCGGCCACCAGGCCTTCCACCTACGGGACTTGCCGGTGACCGGCCGCCACCCAGGCAACGGCTGCGGTCGGCGCTCTGCCTTGGCCGGCTTCGGTCACCGGCTCCCGGGTGTCGGGCGTCGGACGTGTTTCGCCGATTGGAGCACCGCCTCCACCTGGGTGGCCACTTGCTCCGGCTTCTCGTGCTCCCAGAAGCGGAGGACGGTCCAGCCGAGTGATTCGAGGTGGGCGGTGGTCCTGGCGTCTCGGCCGGCGTTCTTGTTGATCTTTTCGTGCCAGAACTGGGAGTTCGCCTTCGGGTAGGTGGCGTGCTCGGGGCAACCGTGCCAGAAGCAGCCGTCGATGAAGACGGCGACGCGAGGCCCGGGGAAGGCGATGTCGATCGTGTTGCGGGCCATTCCGGGAACGCGTCGCTGTAGCCGATAGCGGAGGCCGGCGGCGTGCAGCAGCCGGCGGACGGCGACTTCCGGCTTGGTGTCCCGAGACCGTTGCCTGCTCATGCGGGCGGAGACGGCGTGGGACGAGGGGGTCGGGCGTGAGGCGGGCACGATCTCAGTGTGGGGCGTCTGCCCGGGCCTCGTCACGGACCTGCGGGGACCATTCGGCGAGGGCACGCCACGCGTCCTCGCCCGGCGTCGCCAGGCCGAGCGCGGCACTGAGGACGTGGATGCCGAGGCGGGGTGGAACGGCGTTGCCGATCTGTTGGGAGATGTCGCCGCCGGACCAGGGGAACCGCTTCGGGAAGGTCTGGAGCTGCCCCGCCTCGCCCGTGCTCAGCCGGGGCAGGTCGAGCTCTGTGGTGTCGTCGGTGACGATGCGGTTGCGGGAGACCTTTCCGGTCACCGTGGCCGAGGGCTCGCAGGAGCGGCGTCTGCCGCGGAGCCTGGGATTGCCGCCGGTGCCGTAGTTGGAGACGACCTGGAAGCGGCCGATGCGCTCGGTCAGCACGTCCTCCATGGCCACCCAACTCTGGAGCACGAGATCGCCCGGTGGGCGTGGGGCGCCCTTGCGGTAGCGCTGATGGGTGGGGGTGGGGAGGGCGGCCGTGTGCCCGTTGCGCCGGGCGACGAGGATCGCGCGGCGGCGGGTCTGCGGAACGCCGAACTCCTCGGTGTGCAGGATGCCGTGTGCCACCGAGTAGCCCTCGTCGGTGAGGGCCGCTCCGTACGCCTCCCAGACGGGGAGGGCCGCGGGCACCTGCTCGAGGACGATGGCTTCGTACGGACGGAGCTCGTCGTTGTCGATGGCGCTCAGGGCCCAGCGCAAGGGCTCCAGGACAAGCCCCGTGCGCTCGTCGTCCATCTCGGCGAGGTCGGCATCGATATTGGCGCGTGCGTCGCGATCGACGAGGCGCTGTACGAATTTCAGCACGTCGTCCAGGGCGCGGCGACCTGCCCCGGTGCCTGCGACGGTGAAGCTCTGACAGGGCGGGCCGCCTGCGAGGACATTTGCCTCGGGGAAGTCCTTCGGACCGTAGCTGCGTACGTCGCCGTGGACGGTCCGGAGCCCTGCCGCCTCACGTGTCGTGACGGCGTTCGCGTCCCATTCGATGCCCAAGGAGGGCACGCCCAGAACCGTCGCGGCCATGTCCAGCCCGCCGGGGCCGGCGAAGAGGTCCACGATGCGGAAACCCACAGGTGGGAGCTGGCGAGGCAGAGCGACGGTCATGGTGAGCGAGTTTATAGGTGAATGGACGGGGCGAGGGAGCCGGAGGAGGACCGGTGACGTCACGCGGTCGACAGCGCGGCGTGGATCGCGCGCCCCAGCGCCTCGCCGACCGGCGGTGGGGAGGCATGCCCGACCTGGCGGTAGCGGGCGGTCTTGCGTCCCGCGAAGGCCCAATCCTTGGGGAACCCCTGGAGCAGGGCGGCCTGCTCGACGGTGAGCGGCATCATGCCTTCGCGGCCCAGGGCCGGGTTCCACTTGAAGTAGGGGCCCGGTGCCTCGTCGGCGACCGTGCCGCCGTCCACGCCGATGCGGGCCCAGGCCTTCTTGGAGCCGGTCGGGCCCAGGTCGGCGCCGCCGCGTTCCCAGGAACCTCCGACGAGGGTGGGGGCGACGTCGGTGGCCTGTGCCGCCCACTCGGCGGCACGGGGCCAACCACGGGCTGCCATGGACGGGCCGAGCGCCTGGCCGACACTGATCGGAGGTTCGGGAGAGGGCTGCGGAATCCGGAACGCCTCGGCCGCCGCGGTGCTCGCGAAGGCGAGGAGGATGCCCTGTTTCCGGTCCTGCGGCACGCCATGGTGGGCGGCGTTGAGGACGAACCAGTGCAGGGCGTAGCCACTCGCGGACAACTCTTGCTGCACGGCTTCCCGGAGCGGTGCGTACATGTCGCTCGTGACCAGATCCGGCACGTTCTCGATCAGGAGGGCGCGGGGACGCAGCAGCCGGGTGAGGGCGACCGTGGCGTGGAAGACCGCCAGCTCGTGGTCGTTGCCGCGTTCGCGGGCGACGGCGGCCGCCGCCTTCACGCGTGGCAGACCGCCGGAGATCAGGTCGAGCCCCAGCATGCCCGGTTGTTGAAGGACCACGGCCGGATCCAGCGTGCTCAGGTCCGCCTCGTGTATGCGCCAGCCGGGTCGGTTGAGGCGCAGGGTGTCGAGGGCGACGGGGCGATTGTCGATCAGCAGCATGGGGTCGAAGCCCGCCCTTTCCAGGCCCAGTGCGAGGCCGCCGGCACCCGCGCACAGCTCCAGGGAGGTGAGGCGACGGGTTGGGGATACGGGCGCCTGTTCTGCCGCCGTGAACGGTGCGAGCAGATTGAGTTCGGGTCCTGACGGCATCGAGTGTGTGGGCGTGGGCGCGGGATCCGAAGTGGCCGGCAGCGCTTCGTAGAGCTTCAACTCGGCGGCTGCCGCCGTGAACGGTGCGAGGAGATCGTGTTCGGGGTTGTCTTCGGGTTCTGGCCGGATCCAGTGTGGGGGTGCGGGGTCCGAAGTGGCCGGCTGCGCTTCCTCGGGCCTCAGGGCGGCCACCGACTCCTCGGCCACGGCGCGCAGTTCGGCCCGCAGCTCGGCGTCGTCCAGAGCCTCGAAGATGACGAAGGGGGCGAGCCTGAGGAGCCGCTTGAGGAAGTCGCGCAGCACTTCACGCTCGGCGAGGCCGTGCAGGTCGACGGCCGCCCAGGCGTGAAGGATGTTGCGTACGAGATGAGGGCTGCCGCCGAGGGACTTGCGGCGGGCGTAGATCTGGTCGAAGGCGGCCTCGCCGAGGATGTCGAGTGCCGCGTATGGCTCGGAGGCCGCCGGGTCGCGGACGAGGTGTGCGCGCCACCACAGGCGGCCGAAGACGTGCCGGGTGAGGTCGCTGGCCACGACGCGGTCGCCCGGCGGACGGGGGTAGCGCCAGTACGCCACGTCGGGGAGCAGCACCAGCGCGAGAAAGGCCCAGATGTCGCCGGACGCGGCTTCGGCCGGCATCAGGTCCATCTCGGCGTGCAGGAGCGCCGCCAGGTCGAGGTCGAAGCGGGCCCGGGCCGCGCGGGAGGGCTCCTCGGGGAAGCCCGCGCGCTCGGCGACCTCCATGACACGGGCCCGCAGGTCGCGTAGTTGTCCCTCGGTGATCCGGTCGCCGCCGGTGGCGACGTAGACCGCGGACTCGTGGCGGTGCGTGACACGTTCGGCCAGGTCGCGGGGGGCCATCTCCTTGTACTGCTGGTGGAGCGGTCTGGCCTGTCCGGCGAGGAGGCGGGGGTAGAGCAGAGCCATGGATCACGCCTCCTGGAGGATGCGGGTCGCGGCCTGGAGGTCGGAGGCGAACAGGCTCGGCGAGCTCTGCCGGCGCTGCCGCAGGTCCTGGATGGTGCGGCCGGGGAAGAGCCGGTGGAAGAGATTGACGAGGGTGGCGCCCAGAGAGTCCTCGGAGAAGTCCGCGTCGTCGGCGAACTCCTCCTTGAGCAGGGCATGTTCCACCATGATCCGGGCGCAGTCGGAATACACCATCGAGAGGACGACGCGATCCACCGGGCCGGGTCTGGCGGCGTGTGCGAAGGCGATGGACACCTCCTCGGCCTTCTCGTTGACGAGGAGGAGCATGGAGCCCATCGCTGCGGCGTTCAGGTCCGAGCCGAGTTGCAGGTGCCAGGCCGCGCCGTCCTTGAACGAGGTGTGGGCGAAGTCGATCACAGTCATCGGGAAGAGCGGCGCATCGCCCTGGAGGCGCAGTGCGGCCGCGTCGTCCCAGAGCAGTGACCCGGCGCGGCGCGGAGCGAAGGGGGCAGCCGTCCCGTTCGTACGGGAGAGGACGAGCACCGTTTCCAGGGAGAGCACGCCCCCGAGTTGGGCACCCGGCAGGACGGCGTGAAGATTGACGGTCCGCACGCCGTCACCGGTCAGCGGAACCCGCTGCACAGAACCTCGGAGGTTGGATCCGGAGGCGGTCCAGATGGCCGCGAGGGTGAGCACCGCGCCGTCGGTGAGGGCCGCTCCCGCACGGGCCGCCGACAGGTCGACCTGCACGGTGCGGCTCAGTTCGACGTCCATGCGGTAGTCCCAGAAGTCCAGCGACTCGGGGAGGTCGGTGGTGGCGCCTTCGAGGACGAGTTGCCACGGTTCGGCCCGGACGCAGGAGGCGGCGGGAGAGCGGTAGGGGAGGGCGAGCCTGCTCACGGGGCGACCACCGCCTGGGTCTTCACGGTGATCTCCGTGATGGTGTCCGGGGCCGGGCGGACGACGGCGCGCCAGACCGTGTCGTCGCCGCCCTCGATGACGAAGGTGGGAGAGGCGTGGAGCGTCCCGGCCGGGTCCTCCCAGCCGACGAGGCCGGGCATGGCGGCACCCGCGGGAGGGTCGGTCTCGCGATTGCCGGTGCCGGGCAGGGCCACGGCCAACTCGACCCGGACGCGCTGCACGACCGGCGCGGGGAGGGTGAACGCCTGCACGAGCACGGAGTGCCCGAAGCGCTCCTCGTACGTGGTCTCGCCCGCGTACTTCACGCGAGGGCGGGGAGCACGGGCCGTGCCGTCTTCCGGGGGCGAGGCATCGGCCGTGCCGGTGGCCCGGCCGCTGCGCCGCGAGCCCGCGCGGGCTCGCCGGTCCGGAAGCTCTTCGTCGTCGTCGGGCGCCGCGGTGGCGCGGCCCGTGGAAGAGGTGCCGTAGTCCGTGGCGCCCCCGGTTCCCCAGGCGCCGCCGACCAGCGGGGAGAAGCGGGCGCTTGCCGCGCCCAGTGCCACGTTCGCCGAACCCTCTCGGGTGGATCCACCCAGCTGGAGGAGCTCGTCGACCGCTTCCTTGAGGCGGGTGAAGGTGGTGCGGACGAAGGTCCGGTCCTGACCCTCGAGGCGTTGGTGGTTCCACGCGTCATGCGTGGGGGGTTCAGCCTCGGCGTAAGTGGCGTCCATCTCCTCGGCGGCGCGGAAGACGCCGGCGTACGACAGGAGTTCGGCCCCGGTCTCACGCCCCGGCCAGTAGGTGACCACCAGCTCCGCGGGGCGCATCAGTGCCACGTGGTGCACGGACCGCTCGACCTGAACCATCTCCATGGCCCGGCGTGCGGCGGGGGAAGGCTCGAGAGGGACCACCGGGCGCTGGACGAGTCCCAGCCGCCCCAACTCCCTGATGGGCTTCTGGCACGACAGCGTTCGGCCCTCATCCGTGGCCAACTGGCGGTAGGCGTCCACGAAGAGATTGAGCGGGGTGGTGGTGCGCGGGTCCGGGACGGGGAAATCGTGCCCTTCACAGGTGACGGAGAACCGCATGGGCAGAGTGCCGTCGGCGCGCTCCAGCATCTTGGGCCACAGGTGCCAGGCCACCGTCTCGGAGAGGTAGGCCGCGGCCTCCTTGGGCTCCAGGCCGTCGAGTTGGGGATCGAGGACGACGATGCTGGTACCGGTCTCGTCCTTGCCGAACGGTGCGAGGCCCAGTTGGCGAGCCGTCTCCTCCGCGCCGGCGCCGACGAGCGGGTCGATCACGTCTCCGGAAGCGTCACCCCACCAGTGCCGGCCCGTAAAGCGCCGCTCATTGCCCTCGGCGTCCCTGTCCCGATAGCTGCTCCACAGGGCGCAGCCGATCAGGCGGGTCTCCAACTCTCCCCGGTCGTTGCGGCAGCGGGTGTGCACGAGCACCGTGCCGAGGCTGGAGAGAAGGTAGAAGATGGCCTTGCCGAAGCCGTAGGTGCCGCCGCCGAGCTTGGTGTCGCGGGGCTCACCCACGTTCCGGACGAAGGCGACGAAGTCCTGACGGCCCTTGGCGATCTCGTCGGCACGGATCGGGCCGCCGAGGCCGTTCGTGCCCCGGTCGGAGATCGTCATGATCCGGATGCCCGCGCGCAGCGCCTTGCGCAGGGCGAGATGGTCGTTCGAAGGAGCACCGTTCAGCAGGAGCCTGCGCCACGCGTCGGCAGACGCCGGGCCCACGTATCCCAGGTCGATGCCGAACCGGACAGGTCCGTCGTGCCGCGAGTCCTTGGCGTCCCAACTGTTCTGGGCGGCTTCCCGTACGAGGATGGTGAGCAGGTCCAACTCGGGGCGGCCGAGCTGGTTGCGAATGCCCTCGGCCGCGCTCGCGCCTTCCGGCGGATACGGCTGGGAGCGCCACTGTGGTTCGGTGCGCGCGTCTGTCACTTGCTCTCCCCGAGCATGGCGGCCAGATGTCTCTCCACCCCGGTCATCGGGAGAGGGCTTGGTGAGGGCACGGTGAGATCCACCGTGTATTCGACGTCGGTCACGTTGCCGGGCACCTCGGCGACGGCGAGGTCGGCGGTCGTGATGCGGGGGAAGCCGGCGCCGACCGCATACCAACGCTCTTCGCGGATGAGGAGGCGGGTCGTGCGGTAGCGCTCCGCGTCGACCGTGTGATACCCGACCTCGGCGAGGAGGCCGAGCAGTGTGCTCTCGTCGTCGCACAGCCGCAGCGCCCGTTCCACCAGGTCCACGACGCTCGTCCCCTCGCCCCCCTCGGGCACACGCTCGACGCGCAGGCAGGCGAGTTGAAGGGAGCCGCCCTCCGGTGGTTCCAGTTGGCGCAGGCCATGGACGCGTACGCGCAGTGCGTCGCCGGTGGTGGTCTTCACCTCGACGGCGTCGGTTCCAGAGGTGAAGTCGTGCGGACAGCCGCTCGGCCCCGTCCACAGTCTGTGGGCGCTGGGGTTCTCGGCGAGGAGGCGAAGCAGTATGTGCAATTCGCCGTACAGGCCTGCGAGTTGTTCCGGGCCCAGCAGCGTTCCGGACGTGCGGAACAGGGCTCGCCAGCGATCCAGGACCCGGTGCAGGGCCTTGAGCGCCTGGGAGGAGGCGGGAGTCTGCTCTTCCTCGCCGAGTCCGGCCATCTCCCGCAGGACGTTCTCGCCGAGTCCGGTGAACACGTCGTCGAGGTCGCGGCGCAGGCAGCCGAGATCGGCGTAGTACTGGAAGATGTCCTCGTCCTCCAGGGGACGCCTGCGCAGGCGCAGTACCTGGCCGTCGCGGATCTCGCGGACGTGCTGATTCCCGGCGATCGGTATCAGCAGGTGCCGATGACCCTCGTGATCGACGGCGGCGAGGACCGGGCCGCGCGATGTGGTGACCGGCAGCGGGGCGGTGCGCAGCCGGTTGTCCGCGGACACGGGGGTGAGCAGGAGATCCCGCCAGCTCTCCTCCAGCGTCCGCCGGAATATGTCGGTCACGCTGCGTCCTCGCCCTCGAGCGTACGCAGGTCCTCGTCGTCGGTGTCCTCCAGCCGGATGCCGGAGAGGTCCGCCGAGATGTAGCTGCCGTCCCAGTCGACCGCGCTGTCCTGCCGGGGTTCCGGGAAGACCAGCCCGATGCCGATCACGTGATCCTCGGCGTCGAGCGGCTCACGGGACTTCTTGCGGAGCTCGGAGGGACGGGAGTCCTTGTCGATCGGGTACAGCACGAGCAGACCGGTGTCCGGGAGCTGCTTGCGGCGCTCCCGCTTGATCTCGTCCTCCTCCAGCCCACGGGGGACGTCCACCAGGTCGACGGTGGCGTCGGCCCGGCTCATGAGGGTCTTGATGTCGGCGAAGTCCGGTTCTCCCGTGGGGCTTTGGAGACGGGCACGCGTGATGCGACCGACGGCGATGTCCGGGGCGAAGGTGAAATCGGTGTCGGTGTCGCCGGCGCGGTTGCCGACGATCGCGACGTTCCAGCGCAGCAGGGAGCCTTGCTGAACGCGACGCCGAACGTATGAGGAGATCAGGGCGGCGTCGCACTCCTGGGAGCTCTCGTGGAAGCGGTACCTGCTCAGGAAGTCGAGCACATCGGTGTGCGGGACTCCATGCAGGATGTGACGACCGTCCTCGGGGCGCGAGTCCTGTGTGACGGCTTCTGCGACAGCGCGACGCACCAGGTCGCGCGCGGCATTCTGGTTGTCGCGCAGCCAGTCGGCCCGGGTGTGGAAGTAGCGGGTCTGAATCCGGCGACCGCCGTACGCCGCGCTGGCCCTGATCGCGGACTGCATCTTGGCCGCGGCGGTCACCCGCAGCACCGGGTGGGTGCGCAGGCGGACCGCGAACGTCTGCGGGGTCTCGTTCTCGTGGAGGTACACGTCGATGTCGCGACGCATGTCCGCCTCGACCGTGGCCAGATGCCGGAAGGCGGCGTGGAGTTCGTCCGTCATCCACACGCGGGGGAGATCGGCGTACCCGTGCCGGAAACCGAACCAGCGGCCCATCTGGAGCAGGGTGTCGTATGCCGAGGCCGCGCGGACGAAGTAGGTGACGGCGAGTCCTTCCAGGGTGAGGCCTCGGGAGAACTTGTTGCCGCCGACCGCGATGGCGACCACCGGGCCGTTGTCGTAGTCGAGGGTGTCCTCGCTGTCGGAGTTGTCCATGATGATCCGGCAGTCGCCGATCACGCCCGGCAACTCTTCCAGGAGCGTGTCGAAGGGGACCTTCGTCTCCCCGAAGTCCTCGGCGGCGACCCGCGCGGTCTCCTCGTCCCAGAGGGTGCGCAGCCGCCGCAGCGTGCCGGGGTCGTCCAGGTGGTCCAGGGTGTGCGCGCGGATCTTCTTGAGCGGTATCCGGAAGCTGTTGTGGACCTGGATGCGCATGCTGGTGTGGATCAGCATGGTGGCGTGCTTGTTGCCGGTGCCGCGTACCCGGCGGGCGGCCGAGGTGAGCCAGAAGTACTGGACGGCCTCTTCGAGGGTGTCGGTGATCTCGGGCGTGAAGCCGTCGGCGTCCGCCCTCGTCGAGGGGCTTACCAGGGGGACGTCCTCGGCGGGGACGCTGCGGATCATGTCGTACCCGTCGTCCACGTCCTCGGGGTCCTCGCCGTCGAGGGCGTACCGACCGAAGAGGACCTCCGTGCCGAAGTGCGCCTTGGGCTGGGGCAGGTTGACGATGAAGTCGCTCGGATACAGGTCCTTCGCCGCCGGGTCGATGAGGACGTTGGCGAAGGGGGTCGCGGTATATCCGACGTACGCAGCCTTCGGCAGGGTGTCGAGAATGCGGAGGATCAGCGGATTGATCGATGTGGTGGCGACGCTGGCCTGGTCGGCCTCGTCGTCGATCACCAGCGCGGGTGCCTGCTGCAGGTAGTCGGAGGCCGACTCCAGCCAGAGGGCGAACTTGCGGAGCACGGTGGCGTTCTTCTTCACCACGCACAGCACGTGGGTGCTGTTGCTGCCGCCGAAGAAGGAAGCGGCGTTCTCCGTCGGGACGAAGTCACGGTCGAGGCCGGTGAGTTGGGACCAGCTGGTCGGGTTCGACTCCACCAGTTGTTGGGCGAGCCGGGCCTGGGTCTGGCGACGCAGGCCGTTGTGGATCCCGGCGAGAACGATGAAGAGCTTGTAGCCGCGGTCGGCCGCCTTGGCCATCACCGAGGTGAAGTTGGTGGTCTTGCCGGACTGTACGTAGCCGACCACGAGGCCACGCGTGGAGAAGTCGGGTTCCTTGGGGTGGTTGAGCAGCGAGACGACGCGCGTGGATGCCGAGTCGAGGTCCTCGATCGCGTCCGGTCCCCAGCCGGACCTCTCCAGCTCGCGCTGGATGGCGGGCCACGCGCGGTCGTTCTCGCGCGGGCCGGTGTACCAGGTCTCCCGGTTGCCGTTGACGGCTACCCGCGGCTCCTCCATCTCCTTGATCGAGAGCAGCTGGTGTTCGTGGAACTCGCGAATGCGCTGGATCCGCTCGTCGTCGACCCCGAGGATCTCCAGCTGCTTCACCGCCTCTGTGGGTGTGCTGGTTTCGAGGAGGTTGCGGAAGACGTCGTACATTCCGCCGAGTTCGCCGCTCACTTTGTCTCCTTACCGGGCCGCGCGTGGCGCCACTACCCCGAGTACTTGCCTGGCTCGACGAAGTGGAGCCGTGAAATTCCGGAATGCGCGCTCGGCGCTATTCGGGGTGCAGGCCGACCGGGCTCACCGCTGGGGCAATACAGCCGAGATGCCGGGGGCCTTTGAGGCGGGGCGCCTGTGTGATGCCGTGGGTGGGCACGTCGCGGTGCCGGTCGGCGGAGGGCGCGTAAGGCATGGGCTGTGATGTTCCTCGGGAGCGCGGGGCCGGGTCTGCGCAAGCAGATGCAACGGCTCGGCAGTCCCCAATTTCCCCTGCGACGGTATCGCACGGGAGTTTTATCGGGGGCATGGATGCCGAAGTGCGGGACCAAGGGCTTGGCCAAAGGTCCTGAAAGGGTCCCGACGGCTGGATTTCGGCGGTCCGCCGTTCGGTTATGGCCTCCCGTGACACTCCCCATAAACCCGCCCCGACCCACACCAACACCCCTCATCCCCCCGAGGCGGCCACCCCACGGCCCGCCCCCGTGCCGCCAGCGTCGTCGCGTACTGCGGCAGCAGGGACACGTCCGTCGGCTCAGAGCCCTCCGACGCCGCGAACGCCTCGTACGACGGGACCGTTCCCGTCACGATGCCCAGGTTTGGGGTGCCGGAGGCGGCCAGTTCTCGTAGTGACGACTCTATGGTCGACAAGTGCGCCTCGTGGGACGGGTATTCCGATTCCAGCGACGGGTACGCCGTCAGGAGTTCTTCCAGTTCCGTTGACGGCCAGTGCAGGATCGCCACCGGGAACGGGCGGGACAGCGCCTCCCTGTACGAGCCCAACTCCGCCTGGATTCGGGAGATTTCCGCGCGGAGTTCCGCGGGGTCCTGTGAGCCGAGGGACCAGATGCGCTTGGGGTCGTGGAGTTCGTCCAGGGGGACGGGGGACGTCGAGATCTCGTCCGCCAGGGCGTCCCAGGAGTCGTGCTCCGCGCCCAGCAGGCGGCGTACGCGGTGGCGGCCGAAGAGCAGGGGGCGCTTCTCGTACGACGGGTCGTTGACGTCCGTCTCCGTCAGGAGCAGTTCCACCGCCTCGGTGAAAGTCTCCTGCGCCTGGGTCAGTTCGTCGTGCGATTCGAGGGACTCCGCCACGATCACCCACGGGGCCGGGTCCCGCGGAGCCGCCGCCCGGACTCCGTCGATGATCGCCCGTGCCTCCGCCTCGTGGCCGTATTCCCAGAGGTTCGAGGCCTTCAGGGCGCGGATGAGGAGCGGGGCCGAGGCCGGGCTGGCGGCCTCCGGGGACAGGAGACGGTCGTAGAGCGTCGTTGCTCGGTCGCGTTCGCCGGCCAGCTCCAGGTGGGCCGCGGCCTGGAGCAGGAGCTGCTCGGCGTCCTCGGGGTACAGGCCGGCCGTGCGCTCAAGGCGCTCGGCTTCGGCGATGTGGTCGGCAGGCGTGTCGGGGCGCATACGGGACACCGTACTGCCGAGGGGGTGGATTGCAGGAGGGTTGCCGTGGCGATCGGCGTCGGCTCGTGGGCATGGCTCGTGGGCATGGCTTGTGGGCATGGCTTGTTCGGCGTGTTGGGTTTATCTTGCGGGCGGTCTTGGGAGGAGGGTGCGCGTGCGGGTTCCTGTTGTTGTGCAGGGGCGGCGGAGGACCTCCTCCGTCCGCGCGCTGTGGAACCTTGCCGAAGTCGCCGTCACCCTCGGCGTCGTACTCCTTCTTCTCGTCGCCCATCAGCTGTGGTGGACCAACCGGCAGGCCCGGGAGGGCGCCGAGCGCCAGGTCCACGCCCTTGAGGAGGAGTGGGGGCGCGATTCTCAAAACTCCCGTGACTCCCGTGACTCCCGCGACTCCGCCGTGGAGCAGCCGGCTCCCTCCGGCGGCGCGGAGGATGCGCCCGCCTCCGACCCGGACGACGCCGATCCGCCCTCGCCCCGCCGGCAGCAGCAGGCCGCCCAGGCCCCCACCCCCCGCTGGGATCAGGCCTACGCCGTCCTCCGCATCCCCCGGATCGGGATCCGGGTCCCCGTCGCGGAAGGGGTCAGCAAGAGCGGCGTACTCAACAAGGGGTACGTCGGGCACTACGGGCGCACCGCCCAGCCCGGCCAGGGCGGGAACTTCGCCCTTGCGGGGCATCGGAACACCCACGGTGAGCCGTTCCGGCGGATCGATCGGCTGAGGGGTGGGGATGAACTGGTCGTCGAGACCAAGGGGGCCGTTTACACGTACGTCGTCGACAAGACCCTCGCCCAGACCTCCGCCGGTGACAGCGGCGTCATCGCTCCCGTGCCCCGCAGTCGCCTCAAGCCCGGCCACGGGTACAGCTCGCCCGGGTACTACATCACCCTCACCACCTGCACTCCGGAGTACACCTCCAAGTACCGGCTCATCGTGTGGGGGAAGCTGCAGTCCATGCGCCCCAGGTGACCTCCCTGGTATAACGGCTGTACGCGATATGTCGTATCGGCGAGCGAGCGAGCGAGTAGCTGGCGAGTAGCTGGAGAGGGGGGACCGCAGTGCAGGACGTACTCCGTAAGTGGAAGGGCGCCCTTCGGCCCACCGGGCTGCTGCTCTTCCTTCTCGTCGAAGTCGTACTCCTCGATGCCGGCAGCCTCAGCGCCGCCGTCGCCCTCGCCGCCACCGCCGCCGCAGGGTCCGCGCTCGCCCTCTGCTCCCTGATCGCCGCGCGCTGCGCGCCCGCCGTGCCCCCGACCCGGGTGCGTACGGCCATCCGCGACCGCGAGCAGCGCACCGCGTTCCTGCCCCAGCGCGACCCCGACGCCGCCGGGCGCAGGCGGCCCCGAGCACCGGGACGTCTCGTCCCGACGGCCGCGTAGGGCGCACACAGCCACCACTGAGCAGTGCCCGTCCCCACGTGGGTCGTCACGCCGAAACGTACTTCTTCCTCGGCACGACGAGACCCCCGGAGGGTTCCTCCATGTCCGCCTTTATGTCCCTCTTCGCCGACCTGGTCGGCTCCATCGCCGATCTGCTGCAGCCGGTCTTCCACGGCTCCGCGATGGCCGCCGCCATCGTGCTTTTCACCGCGTGTGTACGTCTCCTCGTCCACCCCTTGTCGCGGGCCTCGGCCCGCGGCCAGAAGGCGCGCGCCAAGCTGTCGCCGCAGATCGCGGAGTTGCGCAAGAAGCACGCCAAGAACCCCGAGAAGCTGCAGAAGGCGGTCCTTGAGCTGCACCGGAAGGAGAAGGTCTCCCCGCTCTCCGGGTGCCTGCCCAGCCTCTTCCAGCTTCCGGCGTTCTTTCTGCTCTACCACCTGTTCTCCAGCACGAGCATCGGCGGCGAGGCCAACGCCCTGCTCGATCACAAGCTCTTCGCCGCGCCCCTCGGCGGGCGCTGGGCCGACGCTCTCGGCGACGGCGGGGTCTTCGGGGCGCAGGGGCTCGTCTATCTCGGGCTCTTCGCGATCGTCGCGGCCGTCGCCACCTTCAATTTCCTGCGTACGAAGAAGCAGATGGCGGCGAGCGCCGCGACCACGCCCGCCGGTGACGCGGGGCAGCAGATGCCCGGCATGGGGGCGATGGCCGCGATGACCAAGGTCATGCCCCTCATGTCCTTCATGACGCTGTTCACCGTCGCCTTCGTGCCGCTGGCCGCCGCGCTGTACGTCGTCACCAGCACCACCTGGAGCGCGGTCGAGCGGGCCGTGCTCTACCGCGACATGCCGTACGGGGCCGGGGCGCTGGCTGCTACTGCCGGGTAACGGTCCGGTCTGTGAACAGGGTCTTGCAGGATGGACGGTGACCTTGGAGGATCGGCCAAACCTCCGATGGCCGCAACCCTTCCCCAAGCTCTCAACTTCGTTCGAGCAGGGGAGACCCCATTCCGGGCCACGCGGACAGCCAGGGAGTACTGGGCGCGCTCGACCAAAGGGAGATTGACCATGAAGCTGCTCCGAGTCGGTACGGCGGGGTCCGAGCGCCCGGCGCTGCTCGATGCCGAAGGCACCCTGCGGGACCTGTCAGGGACCGTCACGGACATCGACGGCGCGCTGCTCGCCGACACCGCCGCCCTGGACCGGATCCGGGCCGCCGCCGAGTCGGGCGAGCTGCCCGCGCTCGACGCCGCGGGGCTGCGGGTCGGGCCGCCGGTGGGCCGGATCGGCAAGGTCGTGTGCATCGGGCTGAACTATCACGATCATGCGGCCGAGACCGGGGCCGCGACGCCCGCCGAGCCCGTCGTCTTCTTCAAGGCCGCGGACACGGTCGTCGGGCCTGACGACACCGTCCTGGTGCCGCGCAAGTCGGTCAAGACCGACTGGGAGGTCGAGCTCGCGGTCGTCATCGGGCGCACCGCGCGCTACCTGGACTCCGACGAGGAGGCGCTCGCGCACGTCGCCGGGTACGCGGTGGCGCACGACGTGTCGGAGCGCGAGTTCCAGATCGAGCGCGGCGGCACCTGGGACAAGGGCAAGAACTGCGAGACGTTCAACCCGCTGGGCCCGTGGCTCGTGACGGCCGACGAGGTCGCCGACCCGCAGAACCTGTCCCTGAAGCTCTGGGTCAACGGCGAGCTGAAGCAGGACGGCTCCACGTCGCAGCAGATCTTCCCGGTCGCTGAAGTGGTGCGCTACGTAAGCCAGTTCATGACCCTGTACCCGGGGGATGTCATCAACACGGGTACGCCGGCGGGTGTCGCCATGGGGCAGCCGGAGCCCAAGCCTTATCTGCGGGCCGGGGATGTTGTTGAGCTTGAGATTGAGGGGCTGGGGCGGCAGCGGCAGGAGCTGAAGGGGGCGTAGCCCTCCATCTGCGGGTGCGTCGTGGCTTGTCGCGCAGTTCCCCGCGCCCCTGGGGGGGGGCGCCCCTTCGGGGCAGCCCCCCCCAGGGGGGCGCTTACGCGAACCGCTCCAGAGCCTCCACCACCATCGCGTGATCCTCGATCTGCGGCAGCCCCGACACCACCACCGCGCCGATGACCCCCGCGCCCCTCACCGCGATCGGGAACGCGCCGCCGTGCGCCGCGTACGCGTCCGGGTCCAGGCGTGAGGACTCCTCGAACGTCGTGCCCTTGGCGCGGAAACGGGTGCCGACCAGGAGGGACGAGCAGCCGTAGCGTTCGACGACGCGGCGCTTGCGGGCGATCCAGGCGTCGTTGTCCGGGGTCGAACCCGGCAGGGCCGCGTGGAAGAGCTGCTGGCCGCCGCGGGTGATGTCGATCGCCACCGGGGCCCCGCGCTCGCGGGCCAGGTCGACCAGGAGGCTGCCGAGCGCCCAGGCGTCGTCGTACGTGAACTGGGGGAGGACCAGGCGGAGTTCCTGGGACTCCAGCTCGTCCACCGTCGGTGCGGCGGGTGTGGCAGGCGTCGTCATACGATCACCGTCACGCTGTCGCGCGCCGAGCGGCGGGCCGCCTCCAGGACGTCGAGGGCCGCGGCCGCCTCGTACGCGGAGACCGGGTTCGTGCCGGTGCCGCGGAGTGCGGCGGCCACGGCGGCGTAGTACGCGGGGTAGTCGCCCGGCAGCGTCCGGACCGGGGTGCCGCCGCCGGTCAGCGGGGACTCGCCGGAGCCGACGCGGCCCCACAGCGACTCGGGCTCGACGCCCCAGTTGCCCCCGCCCTCGGGGGTCGGGCGCTCGCCCTCGCGCAGGGCTGCCTCCTGTGGGTCGAGGCCGTACTTGACGTAGCCCGCTTTCGATCCCAACGCACGGAAACGCGGGCCGAGTTGGGCGGTCGTTGCGCTCACGTACAGATGCGAGCGGACGCCGCTCGCGTGCGTGATCGCGATGAACGTGTCGTCGTCGGCCGCCGCGCCGGGGCGGCGGATGTCGGACTCGGCGTATACGGACATCGCCGGGCCGAAGAGGACCAGGGCCTGGTCGACCACGTGGGACCCGAGGTCGTAGAGCAGACCTCCGATCTCTTCGGGGTCACCGGACTCGCGCCAGCCGCCCTTGGGCTGCGGACGCCAGCGCTCGAAGCGGGACTCGAAGCGCCATACGTCGCCGAGCTCGCCGTCGGCCACGAGCTTCTGGAGCGTACGGAAGTCGTTGTCCCAGCGGCGGTTCTGGAAGACGGACAGGAGAAGGCCGCGGTCGTCGGCGAGGGCGGCGAGCTCGCGCGCCTCGGCGGCGGTGCCGGCGATCGGCTTGTCGACGACCACGGGGAGGCCGGCCTTGAGGGCGGCGTGCGCGAGCGCGACGTGCGTCTTGTTCGGGGACGCGATCACGACCAGGTCGAGCTCGTCCGCGCGGTCCCACAGCTCGTCGGCCGTCGCGGCGAACCGCAGCTCGTCGCCGAACTCGGCGCGGGCCTGTGCCTGGCGCTCGGGGTTCGACGTGACGACCGTGTCGAGGGCCAGGCCCTCGGTGGCGGCGATCAGCGGGGCGTGGAAGACGGAGCCCGCGAGGCCGTATCCGATGAGGGCCACGCGCAGAGGGGAGCCTGTACCAGTCATGCGTTCCACTTAAGCAACGCTGTTGCCAAAGCGCAAGCGCGGGCGACAATGGGGGTGTGAACAGGACTGATGGTGCGAGGGCGGTCGGCGGCGGCGGTGGCGGCGCCAGGGCGAGCGGCGCAGGGGTGAACCTGCTTGCGCTGCGCGGGCACAACGCCGCCCTCGTGCTGGACCTGCTGCGCACGGCGGACGCGGACGGCATAAGCCGCCTGGAGATCGCCGAGCGCACGGGGCTCACCCCGCAGGCCGTCAGCAAGATCACCGCACGGCTGCGTACGGAGGGACTCGCGGCGGAGGCGGGCCGCCGCGCGTCGACCGGGGGCAAACCGCGGACGCTTCTGCGCCTCGTCCCCGAGGCCGGTCACGCGGTCGGCCTTCACCTGGACCGCGACGAACTGACCGCGGTCCTCGCGGACCTGACGGGGCGGGTGGTCGCGGAACGGCGGGCTCCGCTGGACTTCGGGGCGGGCGCGGACGCGGTGGTCGACGCGGCGGTGGATGTGGTGCGGGAACTGGTCCGTCTCCCGGGGGATCCGGGGCGGCTGCTCGGCGTCGGCATCGCGCTGCCGGGGCCGCTTGACCACACGGACGGCGTGCTGCACCGGGTGACCGGGTTCCCCGCGTGGGACGGGTTTCCGCTGCGGGAAGCGTTCGCCGCGCGGCTTGGGCTGCCGGTCGTCGTCGACAAGGACACGAACGCGGCCGCGCTCGGCCTGGCCCTCGGCGGTGTGGCGGAGTCCTTCGCGTATCTGCACCTGGGTACGGGACTCGGCGCGGGTCTCGTCCTCTCCGGCGGCCTCTACCGCGGCGCGCGGACCGGCGCCGGCGAATTCGGCCACCAGGTGATCCAGCTGGACGGCCCGCGGTGCGGCTGCGGCGACCGCGGCTGCATCGAGGCACTGTGCCTCGCGGCGGTGGCCCGCGGCGACACCGCGGAGGCGGCCCGCGCGCTTGGCGTGGGCGCGGCGAACCTGGTGAGCCTGCTGGACATCGACCGCGTGCTGCTGGGTGGGCGGGCAGTCTTCGCGGCCGCGGAGTCCTTCGTACGCGGAGTGGGCGAGGTCGTCTCCGAGCGTGTGCGGCGGGGCGGCGGCGATACGGAGGTGCCGGTGGCGGTGGCTTCGGGTGGGGATCGCGGGGTGGCGGAGGGGGCGGCACAGTTGGTGCTTGCGCCGGTGTTCGGGCGGGGCGGGTAGCTGCGCCTTGCTTGAGCGGGGGCTTTGCTGAACCGGGGGATCACCGGCTTCGCCGAGTTCGTCCTCAAGCGCCGGACGGGCTGGGCCTCGGTCCGTGCTTGTCTGTCGGTGCATCGTGGCTTGTCGCGCAGTTCCCCGCGCCCCTGCGGGGCGCCAATCGCACTTGACCGAAAATCCGCTGAATCAGGGGAGTTGGCGCCGCCACTCGGGCGCATGGGGCTGTGGCGGGGGCGGAGGTGGCCGGGCCCGCGTGGCAGGGTTTCGGCCCATGGCCAGTGGCTTCCGCCCGCCCGATCCGTGCTCAGCAAAGGCCCCTATGCGACTCCGCCGCCACCTCGCCTCCGGCGTCACCGCAGCCGCTGCCGCCGCGTTGGTGGCGGGGGCGGCAGCCGGCGTGGAGGCGGCGGGGAGACCGCAGGGCCAGGTTCCGCGGCCGACGTGCGCCTCCGCCGTCCACGGGGAATTCCCCATCGATACGCAGATCGGGGGTGGCCCCGGCGCCTATGAATCCGGCGGCGGCTTCCGCGGCTTGACCGTCGAACTGGCCAACACCACGCGCGGCACCTGCGGGAACATCCACCCCGTAGTCGTCATCGTCGACCAGGAGCGTCAGCTGCGGCCCCGGCAGATTCAGCTGGAGTTCCACGACGGCGCACGGTGGCGGCCGGTGCGGTTCGAGCGGACCGACCGGGACGAGAACGTCGGCGTCTTCGGTGCCGGAGGCAAGGGCGGCTTCGCCGGGTTCACGGTCGGCGCGGGGAAGCGACTCGGCGTCAAGGTGCGGCTGTCCTTCACCTCCGACGCGCGCTCCGAGCGTGCCGTGGCCTCCGCCGCGATTGTTCAGCGGCGGGACGATGACGGTGACTGGGTGGGGGAGTCGCGGGACTACGCGTTCGCCATCCGCGAGGAGGAGGCCGGTGACGGGGGTCGGGACGAGGGCGGCGGCGACACCACCGCGGGTGCTGATGGCGGTGGTCGTGAGGGCGAGGCGTCTGCCGGTGACGGGTTCTCGTACGCGGATGAGCTTGCCGCCACCGGGCCGGGCACGCTGCTCCGTGTCGGTGCCATTGCCGCGGCGCTGTTCGCCTGCGGCTGGGGCTTGATGGTGGGGACGCGGCGGATCCTCGCGGGCAGGAGGCGTTGATCGTAGCCCCGCGGCGGTGCGCTCCGCGGGTAGGCCGGTGTGGAATCTGCGGGTCGTCCGTGGCTTGTCGCGCAGTTCCCCGCGCCCCTTACGGGGCCGGTCGGCGCCCCGCGTCCCTTACGGGGCCCGGTCGACGCCCCGCGAGGGCCCCGCACCCGCCGTTCACCCCCCAGTTCACCGACGTCTGCGAACATCCCTCCGTGAACAACCCGAACTCCCCGCACCCGCCCGCCCACCTGCTCGATCAGGCCCCCGGAGCGCCCATCCGCTCCGGTATCCCCGAGCATGGACGCATCCCGAAGTACTACGCCGTCAAGGCCAGGATCGCCGCCCTGATAGAGGAGTTGGGGGACGGGCAGACGCTGCCGACCGAGCGGGATCTGGCCGTGCGGTACGAAGTCGCCCGGGAGACCGTGCGCCAGGCGCTGCGTGAGCTGCTGCTCGAAGGGCGGCTGCGCAGGCAAGGGAGGGGCACCGTCGTCGCCGGGCCCAAGCTGGAGCAGCCGCTCTCCCTCGCCAGCTATACCGAAGGGGTGCGCAGGCAGGGGCGTACACCTGGGCGAAATCTCATCTCACTCGACCGTTTCCCCGCCCCCGGGCCCCTCGCCGCAGAGATCGGGGTGAAGCAGGGGGAGCCCGTCTGGCACATGGAGCGTGTGCTGCTCGCCGATGACGAGCGGGTGGGGCTCGAGAGTACGTATGTGTCCGTGGCCCGCGTTCCCGACATCGACCGTGACTTCGAGCCCGACTCCTCCTTCTACGCCTATCTGCGCGACCGGCTCGGCATCTCCTTCGGGGACGCCGACGAGCGCATCGAGACGGTGCTTGCCACGCCTCGCGAGGCGCTGCTCATCGGTACGCCGCCCGCGCTCCCGATGCTGCTGATCCACCGCGTGTCACGGGACACCTCGGGCCATCCGCTGGAGCGGGTGCGCACGCTCTACCGGGGCGACCGCTTCTCCTTCACCACCCACCTGGGCGGCCGCGGCGACAGCGACAGCGACAGCGACAACGGCTGAAGCTCCCCTCCCCGAACCGCGATCGATCCACGACGATAACGAGAACGTAACGGGTCTAGGCCAACCTTGGGTGGCCGTTCACCGTCCCGTTGCCGTCCAGCCCCGTGCGGGTCACTCGTCCCCAGGAGCGTTGCCGTCGTGAGAGTCATCGTCGTAGGAGCCGGCGTGGTGGGAACCATGCACGCCTGGCACGCAGTGGAACGCGGCCACGAGGTCGTACAGATCGAGCGAGAGACCGAGGCCCGAGGAGCCTCGCTGCGCAACTTCGGCCAGATATGGGTGAGCGGCCGCGCCGGCGGCGAGGAGCTCGAAACGGCGCTGCGGGCGCGTGAGTTGTGGCAGGGCATCGGCGAGCGTGTGCCGGGCCTCGGCTTCCGGGCCAACGGCTCCCTCACCCTCGTACGCAATGAACGCGAGCACGCCGTCGCCGAGGCCGCGCTCACCCGCCCCGACGCGGCTGAGCGCGGCTACAAGCTGCTGACCGCCGACGAGGCCCGCGACCTCAACCCCGCCCTGCGCGGCGAGTTCAGTTCCGCCCTGTGGTGCGAGCGGGACGCCGCCGTGGAGCCGCGCACGGCTCAACTCCGGCTGCGGGAGGCCCTGTTGGCGAACCCGCGTTACACCTTCCTGCCGGGGCGCGAGGTCCGCGAAGTCGTCGGTGAGAGCGCGGTGCGGGACGACCACGGTGACGTACACACCGGTGATGTCGTCGTGCTCGCCACCGGCGCCTGGCTCGGCGGGCTCGTGCGCGAGCTGGCGGGACCGGATCTGCCCGTGCGGCGCGTGCGGCTGCAGATGATGCAGACGGAGCCACTCGGCGAGGCGCTCACCACCTCCGTCGCCGACGCGGACAGCTTCCGTTACTACCCGGCGTACAAGTCGGACGCCCTCGACGCGCTCAACGCCGGGCAGGCGCAGACGCCGACCGCCGCCGCGCACAAGATGCAGCTGCTCATGGTGCAGCGCGCGGACGGCGGCCTGACCATCGGCGACACCCACGAGTACGAGCACCCCTTCGCCTTCGACACCCTCGAAGACCCCTACGACCACCTCACCGAGGTCGTCGAGGGCTTCCTCGGGCGGCCGCTGCCGAAGATCAAGCGGCGCTGGGCCGGGGTGTACGCGCAGTGCGTCGACACGAGCCGCGTCGTCCACCGCCAGCAGGTGCGCGACGGCGTGTGGCTGGTCACCGGGCCCGGCGGGCGCGGCATGACCTGCTCGCCCGCGATCGCCGAGAAGACCGCCGACGAGCTGGGATGGTGAGTGAATTGACCGCGAAGAGCATGGGTCTGGTCGTGCTCGACATGGCCGGGACCACCGTCGCCGACGGAGGCCTGGTCGAGCAGGCTTTCGCCGTCGCCGCGCAGGAGCTCGGCGTACAGCCGGGATCGGCCGACCACACCGCGAAGCTCGACTATGTGCGCGCCACCATGGGCGAGTCCAAGATCTCCGTCTTCCGGCACCTGTTCGGTGCGGAAGCCCTCGCCCAGCGTGCCAACGTGGCCTTCGAGAAGGCGTACGGGGAGCTGGTGGACGGCGGGCGCATCGCGCCGATCGCCGGGGCCAGGGAAGCCATCGAGGAGCTGAAAGGGGAGGGGCGGACCGTCGTCCTGACCACCGGCTTCGCCCGCGTCACCCAGGACGCCATCCTGGATGCGCTCGGGTGGCGGGACCTGGTCGAGCTGACCCTGTGCCCGGCCGACGCGGGCGGTCGCGGGCGGCCCTGTCCGGACATGGTCCTGAGCGCGTTCCTGCGGACGGGGGTGGTGGACGGCGTCCGGCAGATCGCCGTCGCGGGCGACACGGCGTACGACATGATGAGCGGCGTCCACGCGGGGGCCTCGGTCGTCGCGGGCGTGCTCACCGGGGCGCACGACGACGCGGCGCTGCGTGCGGCCGGCGCCACACACATACTCGGTTCCGTCGCCGAACTCCCCGCGATACTCAGGGGTGTTGACGCATGAGTGACGGCACCCCCGCACGCAGCGGTATCCGCTTCGATCATGTCTCGGTCGCCTATGGCAAGAACACCGTCCTCGACTCGCTCGACCTGACCGTCGAGCCCGGCGAGGTCATGGCCCTGCTCGGGCCTTCGGGATCCGGCAAGACGACCGCGCTGCGGGCCGTGGCCGGGTTCGTGAAGCCCGTGTCGGGGCGGGTGTTCATCGGCGAGCGCGATGTCACCGGTCTTCCGCCGCATCAGCGGGGGATCGGAATGGTCGTCCAGCAGTACGCGCTCTTTCCGCACATGCGGGTCGAGGACAATGTCGCCTTCGGCATGAAGGCGCAGAAGGTGGCCAAGTCCGAGATTCCCGGGCGGGTCGCCGAGGCGCTGGAAATGACGGGCATGGGGGCGTACGCGAAGCGGTTTCCGCGCGAGCTGTCCGGAGGGCAGCAGCAGCGGGTCGCCATCGCGCGGGCGTTGGCCATTCGGCCGGGGGTGCTGTTGCTCGACGAGCCGCTTTCCGCGCTTGACGCGCAGTTGCGGTCGGGGATGCTGGCGGAACTCGCCCGGTTGCACCGGGAGTTGCCCGACGTCTCGATTCTGTACGTCACCCATGACCAGGTGGAGGCCTTGACGCTGGCCGACCGGATTGCCGTCATGGACCGGGCGCGGCTGCAGGATTGCGGGACTCCGCAGGAGCTTTACCGGGCGCCGCGGAGTGAGTTCACGGCGTCCTTTGTGGGGAATGCGAATCTGCTGCCGGTGCGGGTTGCCGACGGAGGTGTCTCCTTCGAAGGGGCGTCGCTGAAGGTGGACACCGGGGAGGCGGTGGCGGGGGCGACCGCCACGCTGTGCGTGCGGCCGCATCTGGTCGGGCTGGGGGATGGGCCCAACGCCCTTACGGGCAGTGTGGCCGAGGTGCAGTGGCGGGGGGCCACGCATCGGTTGTACGTGGATGTGGGCGGGCAGCGGGTCAAGGCGGACCTTCGGGAGCTGCGGAATCCGCCGGGGATCGGTGACTCCGTCACGCTGCACTTCGCTTCGGAGGATGCGGTGCTGTTGGGCGCGGGGGTGACCGATGGCTAGCACCACGCTGACCGCTCCCGCGCGGAAGGAGCGGAAGGAGGAGCCGCCCCTGAAGATACCGAGGTGGGTGTGGGCCCTGCCCCCCGTCGCGCTGCTCGGGGTCTTCTTTCTCTACCCCATCGCCCTCGTCGTCCAGCAGTCCGTGCAGCCCGATACCGGGGGGACCTCGGTTCAGCCGTACTCCGATGTGTTCGCATCGGAGGCGTTTCGGGAAGCGCTCGGGACCACCGTGTGGCTGGCCGTGGGGTCGACCGTGGGGTGTCTGGTGCTCGGGTTCGCGCTCGCGCTCGTCATTGCCTTTGTGCCGTTCCCGGGAGGAAAGGCCGTCGCGAAGTTCATCGACGTCTTCCTCTCCTTTCCGTCCTTCCTCATCACCCTCGCCCTGCTGTTCATCTACGGCACCAAGGGCATGGCCAACGGGATATGGACGGATGCGACGGGGGCTGCAGACGGGCCGTTCCAGTTCCTCACCACGCCCTGGGGTGTTCTCCTCGCCGAGATCACCTACTTCACGCCCTTCGTGATGCGCCCGCTGCTCGCCGCGTTCTCGCAGATCGACACCGCGCAGATCGAGGTCGCGTCCAGCCTGGGCGCCAAGCCCGCCCGTATCGTCCGGCGGGTCATCCTGCCCGAGGCGCTGCCCGCCCTCGCCGCCGGCGGCAGCCTCGTACTCGTCATGTGTCTGAACGAGTTCGGGATCGTCCTCTTCACCGGGGCGAAGGGTGTGACGACCCTGCCGATGCTCGTCTACAGCAAGGCCATTCTCGAATCCGACTATCCGGCGGCCTGTGTCGTCGCCGTGGTCAACATCGCGATCTCCGTGGGTCTTTACAGCCTCTACCGGGTGGTGAGCCGTCGTGTTGGTGCATAGCCGCAAGGGGAAATGGGCCACCTGGGTTCTTTTCTTCGTCTTCTTTCTTCCGCTCTTCGCGTTGCCGTTGCTGGTCATCCTCGCCGCGTCGTTCTCCTCGCACTGGTCGGGGGCCTTTCCCTCAGGGTTCACCGCCGAGCACTACTCCTCCGCCACCCGCGGGGAATCCCTCGAGGCGCTCACCACCAGCCTGGTCACCGCCGTCGGCGCGAGCCTGCTCGCGCTGACCGTCGGGGCCTGGGCCGCGCTCGCCGCCGCCTCGCTGAAGAAGGGCGGCAAGAGGGTGCTCGACACGCTCTTCGTGCTGCCCGTCGCCGTGCCGTCCGTCGTCGTCGGCCTCGCGATCCTCGTCGCGTTCAGCAAGCCGCCGATGATCCTCAACGGCACACGCTGGATCGTGATCCTCGCGCACACGATTCTTGTCACGGCGTTCGCCTACCAGTCGGTTGCGGCTGCCATCGTGCGTCTCGACCCGGCGTACGAACAGGCCGCCGCATCGCTCGGTGCCCGGCCCTCGTACGTCCTGTGGAAGGTGAAGCTGCCCCTCCTGCTGCCGTCCCTGAACGCGGCCGCCGGGCTCTGCTTCGCGCTCTCCATGGGCGAGTTGAGCGCCACGATGATGCTCTACCCGCCGGACTGGATGCCGCTCCCCGTGCAGATCTACGCGGCCACCGACCGCGGCTCCCTCTTCACCGGAGCGGCCGTCGCGGTGGTCCTGATGGCGGCGACGCTGCTCGTGCTCTTCGCCGTCTCGCGCATCCGCACCCGCGCCTCCTATCGCTGAACCGTCCGTCCCCGAACTGTCCGTCCCCGCAAGGCTCTTCAAGGTCCTTCTGGTTCTTCAAGGAGTAGGAAACGTCATGTCCCGTCACACCACGCGCATCAGAACGTTCGCCGCCGCCTCCGGCAGCCTCGTACTCGCCGGATCGCTCACCGCGTGCGGCGGCGACTCGTCGGCGTCCGACGCCAAGGAAGTCACCGTCTACAGCGCCGACGGCCTCAAGGGCGAGAACGGCGACGGCTGGTACGACCAGGTCTTCAAGGACTTCGAGAAGAAGACCGGCATCAAGGTGAACTACGTCGAGGGCGGCTCCGGCGAGATGGTGCAGCGCGCCGTCCGCGAGAAGTCCAACACGCAGGCCGACGTCATCATCACGCTGCCGCCGTTCATCCAGCAGGCCGACGAGAAGGGCCTGTTGCAGGCCTACAAGCCCAGGGGGTCGGAGGAGGTCGACGGCGCCGACAAGGCCGCCGACGGCAAGTGGACCTCCGTCGTGAACAACTACTTCGGCTTCATCTACAACAAGAAGGAGCTCGGCGGCGGCAAGGCGCCCAAGACCTGGGAGGACCTCACCGACTCCTCGTACAAGGACAAGGTCCAGTACTCCACGCCCGGCGTCGCGGGCGACGGAACCGCCGTGCTCATCAAGGCGATGCACGACTTCGGCGGCAAGAAGCCCGCCATGGACTATCTGAAGAAGCTCCAGACGAACAACGTCGGTCCGTCCGCCTCCACCGGCAAGCTCGCGCCGAAGGTCGACAAGGGCGAGCTGCTCGCCGCCAACGGCGATGTCCAGATGAACTTCGCGCAGTCCAAGGACATGCCGAACCTGGGCATCTGGTTCCCGGCCAAGGAGGGCGGCAAGCGCACCACCTTCGCCCTGCCCTACGCGGCCGGCCTGGTCAACAAGGCCCCGCACAGCGCCAATGCGAAGAAGTTCCTCGACTACCTGCTCAGCCAGAAGGCGCAGCAGCAGGTCAGCGAGATCGGCGGCGGCTTCGCGGCGCGCAAGGACATCAAGGCCACCGACGCCAACGCGGTCGCGCTCGACAAGATCGTCGAGGGCGTCGAGGTCTTCGAGCCGGACTGGGCGGACATCTCCGAGAACCTCCAGACGTACGTGGAGGACTGGAAGTCGGCCACCGGCAGCTGACCTCAAGTTCACCTGGAATCACGAGAGTTCACCGCCGCGCCTCTGGCCCCGGCGGTGAAGTAGCGAAAAGATAACGGGTATGGACCCAACGCCCCTGGTTCTCCAGGGGCGTTGGTCTGCGCTCCCGCCCCTTCCGACTGGAGGACCACGTGTCGCCCCGTATGACCCGCCGCTCGTTCCTCGTCTCCACCGCCGCGCTCGCCGCTGCCGCAGGACCCCTGTCCGCCGTCGCCGGCGCGGTGGCCAAGACCCCGAAGGTCCTGGTCATAGGCCTGGACGGCGCCCTGCTCAACAGAATCAAGGACGCGGACGCGCCCGCCCTCAAGGCGCTGATGTCGGCCGGCCTCACCGCCCCCAGCGCCATCTACGCCAACCCGCTCGCCCCCACCTCGTCGGGCCCCGGCTGGTCGACGCTCATCACCGGCGTCTGGCCCGACAAGCACAAGGTGCTCAACAACGACTTCACCGGCCACCAGCTCGCCAAGTACCCGGACTTCATGACCCGCGTCGAGGCGGCGAAGCCGAACCTGCGGACGTACGCAGTCTCGTCCTGGGCCCCGATCACCGACATCATCTTCTCCGCGAAGGTGGACACCCGGGTCTCCACGCCGTCCGCCGAGTACGACGCGGGCACCACCACCCGCGCCGTCGCCGAGGTCAAGAGCGGCAACCCCGACGCCGTCTTCGTCCAGCTCGACAACATCGACCACGCGGGACACGACAGCGGTGCCGCCAGCCAGGCCTACCTCGACGCGATCCACGGCGCCGACACCCAGGTCGGCCAGATCCTCGACGCCGTCAAGTCCCGTGCCACGTACGGCAATGAGGACTGGCTCATCATGATCACCGCCGACCACGGGCACACCGACCCGGGCGGCCACGGCGGCTCCAGCTGGCCCGAGCGCCAGACGTTCATGATCGCCACCGGCTCCACGGTCGCCGCCGGTTCGGTCCGGCACGACGTACGCATGCCGGACATCGCCGCGAGCGCGCTCGCCCACCTGGGCGTGGCGATCGACCCGGCCTGGGGCCTGGACGGCCGCCCGATCCAGCAGCCCACGCCGGACGACTTCGATGCCCTGCGGGCCAAGCTGACGGGCCCGGTCGACGAGGGCGGCATCGGCTCCGGCGTCATCGGCTTCACGCACACGCCGCCGAGCGGCTGGAGCGTCGACAACTCGAAGATGGGCACCGGCGGCATCACCGAGTGGCGCGGCTGGTCCTTCACGACAGATGAATTCTGGACGAAGACCGAGCGTGACCAGCAGCGCGAGCTCAACATCCGGGCCCGCAACGTCTTCGCGGTCGCCGACGGCGACGAGTGGTCCGACAAGACCTTCTCGGGCACCTTCGACTCGACACTGATCAGCCCCGCGTACGACGTGACGGGCGGCCGCCCCGCGACGCTCACGTACACGACGTACTACCGCCAGGAGGCCCCGCAGAAGGGCGAGGTCCTGGTCTCGTACGACGGTGGCGCCCCGGTCACGGTGAAGACGTACACGGCGGACACGCCGTCCGTGGTCGAGAGCGTCCGGCTCGATGTGCCGGCCGGAGCGCGCAAGGCTCAGGTCCGCTTCCGCTACACCGGAGGCAACAACTGGTACTGGGTGATCGACGGGGTCAAGATCACGGCTTCCTGATTAGGGTGGGGGGCGTCGGCACAGCGCCGTCCCGGCGCCCCTCACGCAACCAGCAGATCGCAGACCGCAGGAGTGCACCCCATGGCAGAGCGCAAGCCCATCGAATCGTGGCTCACCGACATGGACGGCGTGCTCATCCACGAGGGCGTTCCGATCCCTGGCGCCGACGCGTTCATCAAGAAGCTCCGGGAATCGGGCAAGCCCTTCCTCGTCCTCACGAACAACTCCATCTACACCGCGCGCGACCTCCAGGCCCGGCTGACCCGGATGGGCCTCGAGGTCCCGGTCGAGAACATCTGGACCTCCGCGCTCGCCACCGCCAAGTTCCTGGAGGACCAGCGGCCCGGCGGCACGGCGTACGTCATCGGCGAGGCGGGGCTCACCACCGCGCTGCACGACATCGGGTACGTCCTGACCGACCACGACCCGGACTACGTGGTGCTCGGCGAGACCCGCACGTACTCCTTCGAGGCCATGACCAAGGCCGTACGCCTCATCAACGGCGGGGCGCGGTTCATCTGCACCAACCCCGACGAGACCGGGCCCTCCACGGAGGGGCCGCTGCCGGCGACCGGCGCCGTCGCGGCGTTGATCACCAAGGCGACGGGGAAGAACCCGTACTTCGCGGGGAAGCCGAATCCGCTGATGATGCGGACCGGGCTGAATGCGATCGGGGCGCACTCGGAGACCAGCGCGATGATCGGTGACCGCATGGACACGGATGTCCTTGCCGGACTGGAAGCGGGGATGGAGACGTTTCTGGTGCTTACGGGGCTGACCTCCCGTGCCGATATTGATCGGCATCCATTTCAGCCCTCGAATGTGGTTGATTCCATCGCTGATCTTGTTGAGCGGATCTAGGCGCCGCTTCGCGGCGAATTTTTCCCGCCCGCCCACCCGTTTGCCCCGCATCAAGATGCGAGGTGGGGCTCTGCGCGTGAATCTCGTATGAGGAGGTTTACGATGCGTAGAGGCTTGCTCACCTTGCGTGGCATAGCCGTGGCGGCCGCTCTCGTCGCCGCCGCGGCCCCCGCTTACGCCCATGACCAGGGCAAAGTGCACGCCACGATCACGCCGTCCAGTGCCGAGCCCGGCAGCCGGGTGGAGGTCAGCGTCACGGGCTGTGGGGGGACGACGGGGGCCGCCAGCTCCGGGGCCTTCACCGGGGAGGCCAAGCTCACCGGGCGTGACGGCGACAAGTACTCCCTCAACGGCTCGGCCATGATCAAGAACGATATCGGCGGTACGTACGACGTCACCGTCATCTGCGACGGCCACCCCCACCAGGGCGCCGGCACCGTGCAGGTCGGGCAGCACAACCAGGCCCCCGTGGCGCCGGTCCGCGCGGGCGGCGGCGGCGCCGCGCAGCTGGCCGTCACCGCCGAGGAGGAGGGGCCCGGCACCCTGCACGCGGTGATCGGCCTGGTCCTCGCCGGGGTCGCGGCCGTGGCGGTGGCGTTCCGCAGCGTCCGCCGGCGCCGCTCCGAGTGACGGGTGCCGAACGACATGTCCGAGGGTGAACGACCGTCCGGTACCAGCGGGCTCCTCACCGGCGTCGCCTGGGCGATGCTGCTCGTCGGGCTCTGGCTGTGGGGCAGCGAGATCACGGACGGCGGCGGCCACTCGGGCCCCACGACCGGTGACGTCGCGGCGGTCGGACGCCCCTTCGGTGTCGAACTCCCGGACGCGCACAAGCCGTTGGCCCCAGCGGCGCCCCAGCGGGTCGATGTGCCCTCGCTCGACGTGCGCGCGCCCGTGGTGGCCCGCGGCCTCGACCGGGACGGTGCGATCGACCCGCCGCCCTTCGAGCAGTCGGGCACGGTCGGCTGGTACGGCGGCGGGACGCGCCCCGGCGCCGCGGGCACCTCCCTGTTCGTCGGCCACGTCGACACCGAGACGCGCCCCGCGGTCTTCTACGACCTCAGCGCCGTGCGCCCCGGCGCGAAGATCCGGGTGACCCGCGACGACGGCTCGGTTGCCGAGTTCACCGTGGACGACGTCCAGGTGCTCGGCCGCGACCGCTTCGACGCGAAGAAGGCGTACGGCCCCCATGAGGACGGCCGCGCCGAGCTCAGGCTCATCACCTGTGGCGGCACCTTCGACCCGGCGACCAAGACGTACTCGGCGAACGTGGTGGTGTCCGCCTACCTCACCGGCACGCGGTCGTAGCCAGGCCATGCGTACGCGAACAACCTGGCCCGGTCGGCGGCCCGCTCCCCCCGGAGCCGTCGACCGGGCTGGTCCTCGACCGCGCGCGCACGAGCTGCGGGAGTAGCCCGGCGCCGGCGCGGGAGGCTCGGTGGCCGTTCCGATGGTGCGGAACGGGTCGGTCCGGCCGGGGGCTTGGGCCGTTGGAAACGACTTTAGAACGGATGAGCCCAGGAACCTAGAGGTGGATTGACGCCATGTTGCGTCACGCTTCCCCTCTGTGATCATCGCAGGTGGCGGCGGACGTCAGGGTGCTTCCCCGGAAGGTTCGGACCATTCGTCGCGCAGCGCCGCGTCGTCGAGCGAGCCTTCGATCACCGATGTGGCGACCACCGTCATGACCAGCTGTTCTCGACGTGCGTACCGTCGCAAAGCGGCAAAGGCTTGGTCCACTGAGGTGTGCCAGCGCTCGGCGAGTATGCCTTTGGCCTGTTCGATTCGAATACGGCTGGTCAGGGCCGATTGGAGCTGGGCGGTGAGCGTTCGATACTCCGTGTAAGTGCGGTGGTTGTGCAGGCCGACCGCGGCCATGTCGGCGATCGCCTGAGCAAGGCGCAACTCACCGTCCGCGGCGCCGCCGTGGGACGCGTCGGCCACAAAGAGGTTGAGCGCGCCCAGCGTCGTCTCGCGCTGCCGCAGCGGAACCGCGTAGGTCGCCCCGATGCCGTGCGCCCGGGCCCGCGCCGTGAACTCGGGCCAGCGGCGCGCCGATTCGGCGGTGGTGAGCCGGACGGGCGGTACGGCCCGCCCCGTACCGAGGCTGTCCACGCACGGGCCGCCGCCCTGCTGGGTCTTGAGCAGGTCGAGGGCGAGCGGCCGGGGGTGTCCGCTCGCGACGAGGGCGGGCAGGTGGTCGCCGTCGACCAGTACCCCGGCCGCGGTCGCGTCGAGCAGTTCGACGCAGTGGCCGGCGACACGGCTGAGGTAGAGCTCGGGATCGAAGTCGTCGGCGACTGTGTCCGAGGTTTCCACCAGGACTTCAGCCAGTCGTAGTTCAGAGGTGCGGTCCCGCATGATCTCCTCCCAGAGAGGGTCACCCCGCAGCCTGCGCCTACCCTCTGGCGCCGCGCTGTAACAGGTCTCCAACAGGTCCCGGCAGCGGACGGGCGGGCCTCGTGGGCAGGGAGTGCGTATGTCAGGATTGAGAATCGGACAGTGCACCCAAGGGGGAGTGGATGTACCACAAAGGCACCGGCCGCGGACATGGATTCGCGGCCAGGGGGGTGAAGGCTGCGGCGGCGCTTGCGGGGGCTGCGCTGCTGCTGTCGGGGTGCTCCTCCGATGACTCCGGCAAGGACAACGAGTCGTCGGGACAGCCGGTGAAGCAGCAGCCCAAGGGCACCGACCCGTACTGGGTCAACCCGGACGGCAACGCGGCCAAGCAGGTCGCCTCGTACGAGAAGGACGGCAAGAAGGACGACGCGGAGCTGATCCGGCAGATCGCCGAGCAGCCGGTCGCCGAATGGATCGTCCCGGAGAACGCGGAGGAGCAGGCGCGCGGCTTCACCGAGGCCGCGGAGAAGGCCGACCGGGACGCCCTGTTGGTCCTCTACAACATCCCGCACCGCGACTGCGGTCAGTACTCGGGCGGCGGCGCGGCCGACGGCAACGAGTACAGGAAGTTCATCGACCAGGTCGCCAAGGGCATCGGCGACCGCAAGACCACGGTCATCCTGGAGCCGGACGCGGTGCTCCACATGGTCGACAACTGCACGCCGGAGGAGTTCCACGAGGAGCGTTACGACCTGCTCAAGGGCGCCATCGAGAAGCTCAAGTCCCTGAAGAACACCAAGGTGTACCTGGACGCGGGCAACGCGGGCTGGAAGAACCCGGACTCGCTCTGGGAGCCCCTGAAGTGGTCCGGCGTCGAGCAGGCCGACGGCTTCTCGGTGAACGTCTCCAACTTCCAGACCACCGAGGCCAGTACGGAGTTCGGCAAGAAGCTGTCGGCGAAGATCGGCAACAAGCCGTTCGTCATCGACACCGCGCGCAACGGCAACGGCGCGTACACCAAGGGCAAGGACTCCTGGTGCAACCCTCCTGGCCGCGCTTTGGGCGAGGCGCCCACCACGAAGACCTCCGACCCGCTCGTCGACGCGTACCTCTGGGTCAAGCGGCCCGGTGAGTCCGATGGGACGTGCAGGGGTGGCCCCAAGGCCGGTGAGTGGTGGCCCGAATACGCGTTGAGCCTCGCGGAAGCGGCTAAGTAGAGCGCCGCGGGGTGGCGCCCCGTAGGGGCGCGGGGAACTGCGCGAGCAACCAACGAAAAGCCGCAGTCGCGTCTGCCGAGTTACCTGGCAGACGCGACTGCGGCTTTTATGTGGCTGAGCGCGCAGTTCCCCGCGCCCCTGGCGGGGCGCTGCTTACGGCACGTGCACCCACTGGGCCTTGCTCGGGGTGCCCTGGTCGTCCGTGACGAAGAGCATGTACCAGCCCGACTCCACCAGGCTCCGCTCCTTGGGAATCGTCACCGTGACGCCGTCCGCGGACTTCTTCAAGTCCAGGGCCACCGACGTCTGGTCGATGTCCGTCACATGCGTCGACGCACTCGGCCGAATAAGGCGGGCCGTCTTGATGGACGAGGCATGCTTCGACTTGAACGTGCCGGACCCGCCCCGCCTGATCTCCTCCGGGCCACCGCTCAGCGTCGGCTGCGAGCCGTGGTACAGGTACGGCGGCGTGTAGATCTCGATGCGCTGCTCGAACTCGCCGGGCTTGGTGTTGGCCTTGTCGGCGTAGAGCGAGTCGGAGCCGAAGAACATCACGCGGCCGTCGGGCAGCAGGAGCGAGCCCGAGTGGTAGTTGCGGCCGACCTCCGGGTCCGCGACGCGGCGCATCTTGCCGGTCTTGGCGTCGTAGATCCGCGCCTGCTTGATGTTCGAGTCGCCGCGGCCGCGGTAGTCCTCGGAGCCGCCGGATATCAGCACCGAGTCGTCGGGCAGCGTCGAGGCCTGCGGGTAGCGCGTGCCCTTCTCCAGCTCGGGCCCGTCGACGAACTTCGGGTTGTCGTCCAGGAGGTCGACGATGCGCGTCTTCTTGCTGGATTTCTTGGACTCGCCGACACCGCCGCCGCCGACGACCATGTACTTCTGGTCCTGCGCGGGCGGCAGCTCCACCGTGTTGGAGGTCTCCAGGAGGTTCGGGTCGCTCATGCCCGGAATCGTCTTCCAGCTGCCCTTGGTCTCCAGGTCCCAGGTGCCGGGCTTGCGGCCGACGTCGTCAGGGCCGTAGCCCGCGTTCGACCCCGAGTAGAAGAGCCTGCCGCTCTCCAGCTGGAAGACCGCCGGGTAGGTGGGGAACTGGCGGACCTGCTTGGTGTACGTCCACTTCTTGGTCTTCGGGTCGTAGATCTCGTTCTTGCCCGGGACCAGCTGGCCGATCTCGTCAAGGCCGGAGAGGCTGAGCACCTTGCCGTCCGAGAGCGTGGTCAGCGTGGGGTACCAGCGCGCCTCGTTCATCGGGTCGACCTTGATGTACTTCTCGGCGACCGGGTCGAACTCGAAGGAGTCCTTGATCCCCTGGAAGTCCTTCTTGTCCAGGGCGAGCTTCTGCGCGATGCCGTACGTGTTGCGGGTGGCGGCGCCGCTCAGGCCCTGCACGCGGTAGTTGTCCTGCGTGCCCGTCTCGTGCTTCGTGCCGCTCTTCTGCGCCTCGACGTACACCCGGCCGAGGCCCGGCTCGTTGCGTATGAACGCGCCGGTCTGCTTGTCGAAGACCTTCTTCGCGCGCTCGACGACGACCGGGTCCTTGGAGACGAACGTCTTGCCGTTCTTCTTGCCGGTGAACTTCGTGCCCGGCGGCAGTGTGATCGGCTTGTCCGGGTCTTCGTTGTGCACCACCATCAGGCCGCCGGCCTTGGTGATGTCGCCCTTGAGCTTCTCGTAGCGCTGGGTGCCGCCGGCTATGAGGAGATTGCCGTTGGCCAGCTGGGTGTGGCCGGTGCAGAAGAGGTCGACGGGCGTCTTGATCTTCTTGATCGTGTTCTTGACCGGGTCCCACAGGCGCGTGTCGAACTTCTTGGCGTCGAAGTTCTTCTGGTTGTTGCCGGAGCCGGCGACCAGGAGGATCTTGCCGGTGTGCAGGAGCGCCGCGTGGATGGTGTTCTGGCGGTACTCCTCGGGGAAGTTCACGACCTGCCAGTGGCCGTTGTCGGCCTTGTACTCCGGCTTGTTGATCTTGTAGTCGTGGTACTTCTCCGAACCCACGCGCCACAGCCACGGGCCGTTCATCCCGGCCAGCGCTATGACCACCGCCGCGCCTATCGCGATGCGGCGGGCGCGGCGGCGGCTGGAACGGTCTTTCATTTCTTACGTCCCCCAAGGGAAATCTGCATGGTCTGGTCGGTCGCCGCCCAGCTGGGCTTCTGCTGCGGCGCGTGCGGTGCCTGTGGCGTCTGTGGTGCCTGTACTGCCTGCGGCAGCTGTGCCGTGGTGTCGCGCTGCTGCGGCACCATCGGGTCCCCGCCGCCGGACGGTGGTCCCGAAGGTCCTGCCCCATGCCGCGACTTGCGCTTCTTCTTCTCCTGCCGCATGCCCCAGCGCCACGCGAAGATCGGCGCCGCCGTGATCAGCAGGGCGAACGTGGCCCAGATGATCATCGCCGGGTGGGCGTGGTCGTACACGAACGCGGCGGCCATCGAACCGCCGAAGACCAGGATGAAGAACAGGTGGATGCGGAACGTGCCGAACAGCGTGTCCGGGCTGGCCGAATCGCCCTTGGGGGTCACCACGAACTTGCTCTTGCGGCGCAGCACGGTGTCCAGGAGCGAGCGCGCGTACACCGGCGCGGAGAGCGCGGACATGATCATGCCCGCGATACCGCCGGAGCCCTCGGGCTCGTGCGGCGAGACGTTGTGGCGACGGTTCCAGATGTAGAGGCCGATCTGCAGCGCCGACGCGTTGCCGTACAGCATCAGCCAGATCGTCGGGTCGATGTTCACGCCCGATGCGCCCATGCCCAGGAACAGCGCGCAACTGAGCGCGGCCAGGATCCAGTTCATGGCGGACATCGGGTAGAAGATGACCATCATCGTGTAGTTGAAGAGCCGCCCGGGCGGCAGCGAGAACGGCGCCTTCCAGAACTGCTTGAGGATGGTCTCGTACGTACCGCGCGACCACCGCAGCTGCTGCGTGAAGAAGTCCGTCCAGGCGTTGGGGCCCTCGCCGACCGCGAGCACGTCCGGGGTGTAGACCGACTTCCACTTCTTGCCGGTGTTCGGGTTCGTGGCCCGGTGGATCTCGAAGCCCGTCGCCATGTCCTCGGTGATCGAGTCGTACAGACCGCCGATCTGCTTCAGCGCCCTGATGCGTACGGCGTTGCTCGTACCGACGAACATCGGGGCGCCGTAGGCGTTGCCCGCACGCTGGATGAGGGCGTGGAAGAGGAACTGCTGGGACTCGGCGGCCTTCGTGATGAAGTTGTCGTAGTTGCCGTAGACCTGCGGGCCGATGACGAAGCCGACGTTCTCGTCGCGGAAGAAGCCGAGCATCCGCTCCAGGTAGTTCGGCATCGGGACGTGGTCGGTGTCGACCGACGCGAAGTAGTCGTAGTCGTCGCCGTGCGCGTCCAGCCAGGCGTTGTAGTTGCCGTGCTTGGTCTTGGCGCGGTGCGGGCCCTTCGCCAGGTTCCACTTCGCGACGCCCTTGCGGGAGAAGTGGTGCACGCCGAGCCGCAGGCAGACCTCCTTGACCGCGGGGTCGTCGCCCTCGTCGAGGAGCCAGACGTGCATCAGGCCGCGGTGGCGGATCTTGACCGCCGCCTCCAGCGTCTTCGTCACCATCTCGAGCGGCTCCTTGCCGGGCACGAACGAGGTGAGGAAGGCGACCCTGGTGCCGGTCTCCGGCACGACGGGTATCGGGTCGCGGGCGACGAGCGTGGCGTGCGCGTTCGAGAGCACGTTCATGCAGCGGAAGAACTCGATCAGGCCGATCGAGACGAGCATGACGACGTCGAGCACCGGCAGCCAGTCGTTGGCCACGTAGTCGCGCTCGGTCCAGTGCGTCGGCTGGAGCAGCCAGGCGAGCAGGACGAGCGAGAGCAGCGGCGCGGCGCCCAGCATCAGGGCGGCCCGGATCCGGTGCGGCTCCTGCGAGAGCAGGGAGCGGTACTGCACCTTGTACGGCTTGTTCGGATCAGGCTGCGTGAGCGGCCCCGCCAGACGGCTGTAGTGCTCGTAGTCGTATCTCGGCAGGGCCTTCTTGATACGCCGGAACCCGCCTGTCCGGTGCGATGGCACCCGCAGCTGGGTCGTCTGTGACGGGTCGTCCGGCCGCGCGCCCGTCGGCGTCGACGTCATGAGTCATCCCCCCGCACGCGGTCGCCCGCGTGTTCGTTGGTCCTTCCGCCCGGTCTGGTCCCCCTCGACCTTCACGGGCGCATCAGTGGCAGGCCACCGTCCCCTTAGACGGGGACGACAACCTTCCGGTTGCATGATGCCCCCCTAGGCATCCATTAACGAACGGGACCCCCGTCCCCGTGGCTCATCCCGGTAGGTGGTGAGGCCCCCCAACTGCCCCGTACCGCCTGCCTCATGAGAGCCAGTGGCTCCAGCACAAGGTTCTACGCCCCTAGCCATGATCGCAAGAGCGAAACAAGGTGTTTACCGGTCATACGAGCGATTTGGGGAAACCTCTGAGGCGGGAGAGCTCAATCGCGTTCGAATATTACCGAAGTGTTCCCGTATTGCCCGCTCGGCTCGGACCGCGTCCCCGGAACGGACCGCGTCGAGGATGTCGCGGTGCTGGCGGCAGGTGACCTTGGGATCGTGCGGCACGTCCACCAGGTCGGTGCGCACCCGATGGAAGGCGTCCCAGAACGCCTCCAGGACCTCGCCGAGCAGCGGATTGCGCAGACACCGGTAAAGAGTGGCGTGAAATGCGCGGTCGGTATCGGCGTGGACGGTGGCGTCCCGGCTGTTCCGCGTGCCCTGCGCCGTCGCCTCGGCCTCCATTTGATCCACGAGGGCGTCCAGTTCGGCCAGGTCGGCGGCCGGGATGGCGCCCGCGAGGCGCGCGATGAGCCCGGTCTCCACGGCCTCCCTCAGCTCCAGGAGCTGGAGCAGGCTGTCCTCGCCCCGATAGTGACCGGCCACCGTGCGGAAGGCGAGGCCCTCGATCATGGGCGCCATCGACATGGGTCCGACATAGGTGCCGAAACCATGACGGATCTCCACGATCCCCATCGCCTGGAGGGCCTTGAGCGCCTCCCGTACGGAGTTCCGACTGACGCCGAGGCGCTCCATCAGCTCCGGTTCGGTGGGCAGGGAGGCGCCGGAGGGCAGCCGCTGGTCGATGATGAGCTTCTTGATCCGCTCCTGGATGTCGCGCGCCATGGCGCAACGGTAGCGGCACCCGTGCCAGTGGTGGCATGACAAAAGCCCCCCGCGTGAACGGAGGGCTTTCGCAGTCTGTGCGCCGCCAGGGACTCGAACCCCGGACCCGCTGATTAAGAGTCAGCTGCTCTAACCAACTGAGCTAGCGGCGCGTGCTGACCTGGAGAACTCTACCGGATGCCGACGGGTGCTCCGGACCATCCGGGAGCTTGCGGGTGCTCGGGGTGGCATTGGGCTGAGCTTCGAGCGCGCTTTGCTCGGGGCCGGTCCGGGGACGGTGGGGGGAGTGAATGCGGGGTGGATCCACCTTTCGGACCGTCAACATGCGATATCGCCGGACAGTTGAGAAACTGACGATCGTGCAGATGCGACGCGGACATTCTTATCCGGAGTGTGAGGGGAATCGCATGGACGGTGCTCCGGTATTCGAGGAATTCGAGCCCGAGAGCGACTGTGACTGCCCCGGATGCATTCACCGGCGAAGGGACCTGGCCCGCGGACTTCCCGTACGTCTTGGTGGCCACCCCGCGGCGCATGGGGCTCGCCGGGCCCTCGTGCTCGCCACGGCGGCGGGCACGGTGCTCGGCGGCGGACAGGCGCTGCCGGCGGTGGCGGCGCCGGGGGTGCCGGGGACACCGGCCGGTCCCGTCGTCCCCGGGGACGACGGTCCTGGCCCGCAGGGCGGCACGAGCGCGCTGCACGGAGCGCCGGGCGCACTGGGCGCTCCGGGCCCGGCGGTCGGCTCCGCGGTACGGGCGACGACGCGGGCCGAGATCCTGCAGCGGGCCAGGCAGTGGGTCGCCGCGAAGGTGCCGTACAGCATGGACGCCTTCTGGTCCGACGGATACCGGCAGGACTGCTCGGGCTTTGTCTCGATGGCCTGGGATCTCGGCGGCAATGAATGGACGGGAAGCCTCGCGGCGTACGCGGTCCGTATTACGAAGGCCCAGCTGAAGCCCGGGGACATTCTTCTCTTCCACAATCCGGCGAACCCCGAGAAGGGTTCGCACGTGACGATTTTCGGCGGCTGGACGGATGCGTCGCACACCCGATACACGGCGTACGAACAGGCCCGTCCGTACGCCCGGAAGCAGACGACTCCCTATGCCTATTGGAGCAATGCGGGCCGCTATCTGGCCTACCGCTACAAGGGCGTGACGGACGGCACTCCGGGCGGCTCGGGCCCGAGCACGGGAATGCGCTACCCGGGAGCGGGGTCGTTCGGCCCCGGTGCGGACAACAAGTACGTCACGCGGCTCGGCAAGGCGCTGGTCGGCCGGGGCGGCGGCCGCTTCTACCGCACGGGGCCCGGGCCGCGCTGGGGCGACGCGGACCGCAGGGCCACGCAGGCGTTCCAGCGGGCGCAGGGCTGGAGCGGCGCGGACGCGGACGGCCTGCCGGGGCCGACGACGTGGTCGTACCTGATGAAGGGCAAGGGGCGCGACATCCCCGCGGCGGGGGCGGGGGCGGGGGCCGGTGGCGCCCACGGCAAGGTCCCCGCGTACCCCGGCAGGGGAGTGTTCCGCCCCGGACAGTCGAGCCCGTCCATCGAGAAGCTCGGCAGACAACTGGTGAAGAAGGGCTTCGGCAAGCACTACGCCAAGGGCCCGAGCCCGCGCTGGAGCGAGAGCGACCGCCGCAACGTCGAGGCGTTCCAGCGCGCCCAGGGCTGGCGGGGCGTCGCGGCGGACGGCTATCCGGGGCCCGAGACGTGGCGGCGGCTGTTCTCGTGAGCCCCCGGCCACGGGTCGGACCGGGGCACGAAGGTGACTCGGTTACGTATGAGATCGAGGTACGAATGAAGTGGAGGCAAGGATGAGTGCGACGGCGGCATCAGAGCCACAGACCCCGCAGCCATCCCACCCCGACGGGCAGCCGGACCCCGCCGCCCGCTCGCAGCGGCTCATCCACAGCGAGGCCACCACCGAGATCCCCCTGCACCTGCTCTTCCGGGACGACCCGGGCGATCCCGGGGTCCCGCTGACGCCCGCGGTCGTGCGGCGGCGGCAGGGCACGGGCGAGCAGCCGCGCACCACTGCGCGGCGGCCCGCGCCGCGGCCCGCGGCGGCGCGTCCCGTGCCCGCCGTCGACCCCGCCATCGCCGAGCGGCACGCGCGGGTGCTGCCCGGCGGGGTCGGCGTGCTCGGCGGGGCCGCGGGTGCCGCCGGGTGTGCGGCCGCGCTGTGCTGGGCCGGGGTGCTGCCCGAGCCGTTGGCGGGGGCGGCGGGGCTGCCGGCGGCCGCGGAGTACAGCGGGATCGGCCTCGCGCAGTGGGCATCGCTCGCGGGGTCCGGGGCGCTCGCCCTCTTCGGGTTCGGGGGCCTGGCCAGGGGCCGGGTCGGCAAGGCGTGGGTGCTCACGCTCTTCGGGCGCTACCGGGGCAGTGTCCGCCGCACCGGTCTGATGTGGGTGAACCCGCTCCTGCTGCGCCGCCGTGTCGACGTACGCCTGAGGCACTGGCGCAGTGAACCGATGCCCGCCGTGGACCGGGGCGGGGTCGGGCTGCGGGTCGTCGTGCTCGTCGTGTGGCGGGTCAAGGACGCGGCGCGGGCGACCCTCGGCGTCGCCGACCACCAGGAGTATCTGCGCGAGTGCGTCGAGGCGGCGACGGCCCGTGTGCTCTCCAGGCTGCCCGCCGACGCCTTCCACGACGACACCCCGACCCTGCGCGACGCGGACGCCGTCGGCGACGCGCTGACCCGGATGCTCGCCGCGGAGGCCGAGCCGGTCGGCATCGAGATCTTCTCGGCCCAGCCGACCCGGATCGAGTACGCCCCCGAGGTCGCGGAGACCATGCACCGCCGCCGGGTCGAAGCCCTGGATGCCCGGCACCGCGACACCGTGCTCACCTCGGTGGTGGACTCCGTCGAGGACACGGTGACCCGGCTGACCACCCGGGGCCTGGTCGAGCTCGACGACTACGAGCGCAAGGCCTTGGTCAAGGACCTGACGGTGGCGTTCTATACGGGGCATGGAGACCGCTGACCCCGCCACGCCCGAACTGACCGCCCTCGCCAAGGACGCCTGGCGGCTGACCGCGGGCCGGCCCCGCACCCTCCTGGGGATCGCGGGGCCGCCCGGCGCCGGCAAGTCGACGCTGGCGCGTGCCCTTGTGGCGGCGATCGGTGAGGGTGCCGCGTATCTGCCGCTCGACGGATTCCACCTGTCGAACGCCCAGTTGGAGCGCCTCTCCCTCACCTCCCGCAAGGGTTCGGAGCCGAGCTTCGACGTGCGGGGATACGTCGCGCTGCTCGGCCGGGTCCTCGACGACACCGGCGCGGACATCTACGTACCCGATTACGACCGCACCCTCCACGAGCCGGTGGCCGCCCGGCATCGCATCCCGCCTGCCGCCCGGCTCGTCGTCACCGAGGGGAACTATCTCGCCTGCGATCTGCCCGGCTGGCGTACGGCCCGGGAGCTCATGGGGGAGTGCTGGTATGTGCAGACGCCGGGAGAGGTGCGTCAACCAAGGCTCCTTGAGCGGCAGTTGGCGGGTGGGCGGACGTCCGACGAGGCCCGTGCGTGGGTGGCGACGAACGACGACCCGAACGGCGACCTGGTCGAGAGGTCGCGCCACCGCTGCGACCGAACCCTCTCCACACTTGGTATGGACATGTTCAACTACCGGCCATAATCTGGACTTGGTCTAGACCGCAGAACTCGCCCCGCAGCGCGCGCACAGCTCACGGAACTCCCCCCACGTTTCCCCCTGGAGCGGCAGCATGCGAAACAAGAAGACGTACGCGGCCCTGCTCGGCGTCACCACGGTCGGGGCCCTCGCGCTCTCGTCCGGCGGCGCGAGCAGCCACGGCTACACGGACCTGCCGGCCAGCCGCCAGATCAACTGTGCCAACGGCACGGTGAGCGGCTGCGGTTCCATCCAGTACGAACCCCAGAGCGTCGAGGGCCCCAAGGGCTTCCCGGCGGCGGGTCCCGCCGACGGCAAGATCTGCTCGGCGGGCATCGGCGGCTTCGACTCGCTCAACCAGCCGACCGCGCCGGGCGGCGGCGCCTGGCCCGCGACCAGTGTCAGCGGCGGGCAGAGCTACACCTTCCGCTGGCAGTTCACGGCACGGCACAGCACCACGGACTTCAAGTACTACATCACCAAGCAGGGTTGGGACGAGAGCAAGCCGCTGACCCGGGCGGCGCTCGACACCACGCCGTTCCTCGACGTCCCCTACGGCGGACAGCAGCCGCCCGCCACGCTCTCGCACGCCGGGACGATCCCCGGCGGCAGGAGCGGGCACCACGTGATCGTCGCGGTGTGGACGGTCCACGACACGTCGAACGCCTTCTATGCCTGCTCGGACGTCAAGTTCTGAGCTTGGCTTGAGGACCTGCGGCTCTCCCCACGGGTAGGTTCTGCGCACGCCGTCCATGACCGGGACGGCGTGCGCGGAACAGCACCAGCAGCTGGTGCGACTTGCATCAACTATCGGGGGATAGCCATGGAGTTCATGTTTTACGCCGTACCGACCCTGATCGCGGCGGTGGTGATCGCCATGGCGGTCAAGGTGGTCAAGCGCTTCCTGGAGCTCAGGCAGGCCTGGTCGAGTGGGCTCACGGCGGAGGCGCGCTGCCTGCGGACGTACACGACGACGAGCGGCGGCGGCCACAACGACCACGTCACCACCACGCTCCACCACGTCTACGAGTTCACGCCATCCGGCGGCCGGGCGGTCCGCTTCGAGGAGGAGAACGGCCCGGCGACGACCGTCGAGGGCGACTTCGTCACCGTGCACTACACGGCCGACCGCCCCGAGAAGGCGACGGCGCACGCGCCGAGCCCCGTCAAGAGCGCGGCGGGCACGATAGGCCTGCTCTGCTTCTTCGGCGTCATGCTCGCCTTCTGCGTCTTCTTCATGGTGACGGCGAACGACATGTTCGGGTCAGACCTCCCGTAGGCCCTCTCCTCATCTGACGGCCCATCAATTATCGTGCGCGGCCATGAAGGCCACCGGGAGTACCGTCGCGGAACTCGTACAGGCGCGCTGGGGCGACCACCGCCCCGGCCTGCACTTCGAGGACAAGGCGCTGACCCACCACCAGATCGCGGCGGGCGCGGCGGCCAGGGCCGCGCTCCTCGCGGACCTCCTGCCGAGGGGAGCCGAGCCGCACATCGGCGTGCTGCTCGACAACACCCCCGAGTACCCCCTGTGGTTGAGCGCGGCGGCGCTCGCGGGCGCTGCGGTCGCGGGCATCAACCCGACCCGCAGAGGCGCCGAGCTGGCCCGCGACATCGTCCACACGGACTGCAGGGTCCTGGTGACGGAACGATCCCACCTCCCCCTCCTCGACGGTCTCCAACTCCCGGACATACGCGTCCTGGTGACGGATTCGGAGGCATACGGCGAACTTCTCTCCCCCTACGCCGGCGCGGCCCCGGAGACATCCCCTGCCGCGACGCCGGCCGCCCGGATGCTCCTCTACTTCACCTCGGGTTCGACGGGCGCGCCCAAGGCGGCGATCTGCAGCCAGGGCCGCCTGGCCGCGGCGGGGGAGTCCCTGGTCACGCACTTCGGGGTCGATTCGTCCGACGTCCACTACATCTGCATGCCCATGTTCCACGGCAACGCGGTGATCGCGGACTGGGCGCCGGCGCTCGCGGCCGGGGCGGGGGTGGCGCTGCGGCGGCGCTTCTCGGCCTCGGCGTTCCTGGACGACGTACGCGCGTACGGGGCGACGTACTTCACCTACGTGGGCCGCGCCGTCCAGTACCTCCTGGCGACGCCGGAGCGGGCCGACGACACCCGGAACCCCCTCCGTATGGGCTTCGGCACGGAGGCCGGAGCGGTGGACGCGGCGCGGTTCGAGGAGCGGTTCGGGGTGCGGCTCGTGGAGGGGTACGGGTCGTCCGAGGGCGGGGCGGCGATCCAGCGGACGCCAGGGACGCCGCCCGCGGCGATCGGCAGGGCGGCGCCGGGGGACGAGCTCGCTGTGGTGGACCCCGGCACGTTTTTGGAGTGTCCCCCCGCGGTCTTCACCTCGGACGGGCGGCTGCTCAACGGGGATGCGGCGATAGGGGAGTTGGTGAACAAGGGGCGCAGTCCCTTCGAGGGGTACTGGCGCAATGCGGAGGCGGAAGCGGCGCGGCTGCGGGGCGGCTGGTACTGGACGGGGGACCTCTTCTACCGCGACGCGGAGGGCTTCCTCTACTTCGCGGGGCGCACGGACGACCGGCTCCGGGTGGACAGCGAGAACCTGGCGGCGGCGGTGATCGAGAACATTCTGGCGCGGTATGCCGGGGCGGCGGGTGTGGCGGTGTACGCGGTGCCGGATCCGGTGGCCGGGGATCAGGTGATGGCGGCGGTCGCGCCCCGTGCCGGTACGGACTTCGACCCCCTCGCCTTTGCCGAGTTCCTCCTCTCCCAGCCGGACTTGGGCACGAAGATGGCACCCCGCTTCGTACGGGTGGTCCAGCGGATGCCGGTGACGGCGACGAACAAGGTTGCGCGGAGCACTTTGCGGAAGGCGGGCTTCCGTTGCCCCGACCCGGTCTGGTGGCGCCCCCCGGGTTCGGCCGCCTACCGCCGCCTTACGCCCGAGGCGGTGGCCTCCCTCCTGGCCGAGTACCGCGCCCACGCCCGCGAGGGCCTGCTGCCGCCCAGCTGACCGGCACCGCGCGGCCTCGGGCCCCGAACACCCCTCTCCCACCCACCCGCCCGATCACCCCGCAGCCCCGGCTCGCCGAACACCCCTCTCCCACCCACCCGCCCGATTGCCCCGCAGCCCCGGCTCGCCGATCAGGCCTTTCCTGCCCGCCCGCCCGATTGCCCCGCAGGCTCGGGTCGCCGATCAGGCCTTTCCTGCCCGCCTGATTGCCCCGCAGGGTGATCGGGTGGGTGGGTGGGAAAGATCCGCCGCGAAGCGGCGGGACAGAGCGGGTTGGGCGATGGGACCCGGAGTCGCAGCCTGGTGGGCAAGGGGAGCAGGCCCCGGGCGGGACCCCGTGTCGCAGACCCGGGGTGCAGGGGAGCAAGTCCCGGGCGGGACCCGGTGTCGCAGACCCGGGGTGCAGGGGAGCGAGTCCCGGGCGGGACCCGGTGTCGCAGACCCGGGGTGCAGGGGAGCAAGTCCCGGGCGGGACCCGGTGTCGCAGATCCGGAGGGGAGCAAGTCCTGGTCGGGGCGCGGTGTCGCAGATCCGGGGTGCGGGGGAGCAAGTCCCGGGCGGGACCCGGCGTCGTAGCTGCCTCGTTCCTCGCAGGGAGGGCTCCCGCATACCCTGCCCCCATGGCCCAGGAGAGCGTGTGGACGGCGCTGCGGCGGCGGGGGTACCTGGCGAGCAGTGCTCCGTGGCGGGCCCTCGGTTACCTCGGGGGCGGTGTCGGCCTCGGAGTGGTCGTGCTCGTCGGTGGTCTTGCCGCGGCCCTCGCCGGCGTCGCGCTCAGCCTCGTACTCATCGGCCTTCCCCTCCTCGCCCTGCTCGCCTTCACCGGCATCCCCGTCGCCGCCCTGGAGCGCCGGCGCCTCCGCCCCGTGGATCCCGGCCCCGCGCCGACCCCTCACCGCACCCCCGAAGTCCCCGGCATCCACGCCTGGTTCGCGCTGCGGGTCAAGGAGCAGGCCACCTGGCGGGAGCTCTCGTACACCGCGCTGCTCGCCCTCGTGCTCTGGCCCCTTGACCTGCTCGTCCTGGCCTGCACCGTCGGCATCCCCGCCCTGCTCATCGCGGCCCCCGCCCAACTCGCTCTCGACGGCGGCGAGATCCGCGCCGCCAAGCTCTGGCTGATCGGCGACTACCCGAGCGCCTTCGCCGCCGCCCTGCTCGGCCTGGCCCTGCTCGCTCCGCTCCTCTACCCCCTCGGCGGTTACGCCGCCGCCCGCGCCGCCCTCGCCCGCCTCCTCCTCGCGCCCCGCGACGCGGAGCTCAGCAGCAGGCTCGCCGAAGTGACCCGCTCCAGGGCCCGTCTGGTGGACGCCTTCGAGGCCGAACGGCGGCGTGTTGAACGGGACTTGCACGACGGGGCCCAACAGCGGCTCGTCGCTCTCACCATGGCCCTCGGCCTCGCCAGGCTCGACGCCACCCCCGGCAGCCCCCTGGCGGCCCAGCTCGCCACGGCCCACGACGAAGCGGGGAACGTCCTCACGGAACTGCGTGAGCTCATCCGCGGCATTCATCCCCAAGTCCTCGCCGACTACGGCCTCGCCGCAGCCATCGAGGACGCCGCCGACCGCTCACCGATCCCCGTGGACACCGACCTGGACCTGCCCCGCCTCCCCGAACCCGTGGAGTCCGCCGGGTACTTCACCACCCGCGAGGCCCTCACCAACATCGCCCGCCACAGCGAGGCGCCCCTCGCGCACATCACGGCACGTCATGAGCGGGGCCTCCTCCGCATCGACGTACGGGACGAAGGCAAGGGCGGCGCGGACCCCGGCCGTGGCACGGGCCTGACCGGCCTCGCGGACCGCATCGCGGTGCTCGATGGCACACTGACGGTCACCAGTCCGCCCGGCGGGCCGACCGTACTGTCCATGGAGATCCCGTGCCGAGCCCAGCCGCAGCCAGCGCAAGCACCAGCAGCCGCCGACTGAAGATCGTCCTCGCGGAGGACAGCGTGCTGCTGCGCGAGGGCCTGATCGGGCTGCTCACCCGCTTCGGCCACGAGGTGCCTGCCGCGCTCGGCGACGCCGAGGAACTCCGCACCGCCGTCCAGCGGCACGACCCGGACCTCGTCCTCACCGACGTACGCATGCCCCCCGGTTTCCAGGACGAGGGCCTGCGCGCCGCCGTCGCCCTGCGGGCCGAGCGGCCGAAGCTCCCGGTGCTGGTGCTCAGCCAGTACGTGCAGCGTTCGTACGCCGCCGAACTCCTGGACACCGGCGACGGCACCGGCGTCGGCTATCTGCTCAAGGACCGCGTGGGCCAGGTCGAGCAGTTCGCCGATGCGGTCGAGCGGGTCGCGGACGGCGGAACGGTCGTGGACCCGGAAGTCGTACGGCAGTTGCTGCGCCGCCGCCGCGACCCCCTTGAGCAGCTCACGCCGCGCGAGCGCGAGGTGCTCGGCCTGGTCGCCGAGGGCAGGTCGAACGGCGCGATCGCCGCCGAACTCGTCGTCAGCGAGGCGGCGGTGGGCAAACACATCGGCAACATCCTCGGCAAGCTGGGGCTGCCGCCGGGGGAAGGAACGCATCGCCGGGTCCTTGCGGTACTGACGTACTTGCGGGCGTAGTCCGACGGTCCGACGGCACCACTGTCCAGATCCTTGCAGTGGCCACCGGCATGGTCGATTACGATCCATAACCATGAGCACGTCAGACCAGATGAGGGCAGGCCTCACCCCGAGCCAGGCACGGCGCATACGGATCGCCGCGGCCTCGGTGCTGATGGCCGCGGCGGCCGTGGTGCTCGCCATACGCCTGGCGAGCCGCTCGTCCGTCCTGGTCGTGGGGGTGTACGGGCTGCTGCTCGTCCTCTGCGGCCTGGTGATCGAACTCAGCAGGCGGGGCAGGACCCGGCTCGGCAGCTATCTGCTCGCCGTCGGCCTGGTGGCGGCGCTCGTCATGGACTGGGTGGTGCTTGCCTGACCGGCACCTCGCCGGCGGGCGGCGCCTCGCGGAGCCCGTACCGCTGATGGATGCGCCGCAGCGACGGCGGTGCCCACCAGGCGCGGCGCCCGAGCAGCGTCATCGTGGCCGGTACGAGCAGCATCCGGACGACCGTTGCGTCGATGAGGACCGCGAGCGTCAGACCGAGGCCGATCTGCAGGATCGGTGAGAACCCGCCGGTCATGAAGCCGCCGAAGACGATCGCGAGCAGCAGCGCCGCACAGCTGACCACGCGCCCCGAGCGGCGCAGCCCTTCGACGACGGCGGCGCGGTCGTCCCCCGTCTCCAGGCGGCTCTCCCGCATCCGGGACAGGATGAACAGCTCGTAGTCCATGGCGAGTCCGAACGCGATCGCGATGATCAGCGGCGGCGCGGTCAGGCTCAGCGCCCCGAGCCCCTCACCGCCGAGCAGCCCCGCCAGATGCCCGTCCTGGAACACCCACACCACGACGCCGAGCGCCGCGCCCAGGCTGAGCAGGGTGGTCAGGAGCGTACGAAGGGGAATCAGCAGCGACCCGGTGAACGCGAAGAGCAGGGCGAACAGGCCGGCCAGGACGGTGAGTACGGCCCAGGGCGCGCGCTCGGCGAGCATCGAGCGGAAGTCGACGAGGCTCGCGGCGTTCCCGGTGACCTCGACGGGATCGGTGCCGCGCAGGTCGCGGATGTCCTCCACGAGCCGGGTGGCGACGGGCCCGTCGACGGAACCGGCGGGTGTGAGCTCGAGGAGGACCGTCCCGTCGGGGAGCCGCTCGCTCTCGGCCGCGGCGATGCCCGGCAGGGCCCGGATCGCGCCGTCGTAGCCGGATTCCGCCCCCGGCCTGATGAGCACCCGCACCGGATCGGTGTCCGTCCCCGCCGGATAGTGCTCGCGCACGGTGTCGTACAACTGCCGCGCCTCGGTGCTCTCCGGCAGCTGCCGCGCGTCGCCGATGTTGATCCGCATCCCGAAGGCGGGCAGCGCGAGGACGGCGAGGACGGCGACCACGGCGGTGCCGACGGCAACGGGACGGCGCGCGGAGAAGAGCGCGACACGGGCGAAGAAGGCACCGGGCTCGGCGGCCGGCTTGCCCTTCCGCCGTGCGATCTTGCCGCCGAACAGGGCGAGCAGCGCGGGCAGCAGGGTCAGCGCGGCCAGCATGTCGACGACGACCACCGCGCCGGCGGCAAGACCCATGCTGCGCAGGAACGGGCTGGCGAACCAGACGAGCCCGGAGAGGCTGATGGCGACGGTGAGCCCGGAAAACAGGACGGTGCGTCCGGCACGGGAAACGGTCGCGTGCACGGCCCGCGCCACATCATCCGTCTTCCCACGCTCCTCACGGAACCGCATCACCATCAACAGGGCGTAGTCGACGGCGAGTCCGAGCCCGAGCATGGTGACGATCTGGACGGCGTAGACGGAGATCTCGGTGAACTGGCTGAAGCCGTAGAGGGTCAGGAAGGCGCCGGCGACGCCGCTGACGGTCACCAGGAGCGGAAGTCCGGCGGCCCGCAGCCCGCCGAAGATCAGCAGCAGGACGATCAGCACGGCGGGCAGGGTGATCAACTCGGCCCGTGCGACGTCCTCTTGGGCCCGGCCGCCGAGTTGCTCGCCGAGCAGCGGGCCGCCGCTGACGGCGACATCGGCGGCGCCGATCTCACGGATCCGGTCGGCCGCGTCGCCGACCGCCTCCTCCTCGGCGTCGTCGTCGAGGCCGCCCTTGAGGGTGACGGGGATCAGGAGCGCCCTGCCGCCCTCGGCGACGAGGCCGCGGGTGGCGTAGGGGTCGGGCACCTGGGCGATGCCGGGCTGCTTCCGTACGTCGGTGACGGCGTCCGCGACCTGCGCGCGGACCCGCGTGGACTCGACGTCGGCGCCGGAGAGAACGGCGTTGATGGAGTCGCCGTCCGGGGTGAGCCTGCCGAGCAGCTCGTCCGCCACGACGGATTCACTGCCGGGCACGTCCTCGACGGTCGACGTGAGGTCACCGAAGACCCGGGTGCCGAAGCCGAGGCCCAGGACGAGGAGGAGCAGCCAGGTGAGGATCACTGTGCGGGGGTGGCGGGTGGCTGTGCGGGCGAGGGTGGCGAGCATGGCGGCTGCCTCCTTGGACGGGATTCAGGGTGCCGTCCCTCAGAGTCGCGGCGCCGACGGCGTGGGGGATCGCCGTGGGGGGTGGTCTTGCGGGGTCCCTCGCGGGGGCTAGGTGCCGGTCGGGCGGGGGAGGGGGTTTCTCTTTCCCTGAGCCCGCGGGGCAATCGGGTGGGTGGGCGGGAAAGATCCGCCGCGAAGCGGCGGTCTTGAGCGGGTCCGGGGCCGAGCCCCGATGCCGAGCCACGGCCGCGGCTAGCTCTCCCCCGGAACCACAAGACCCGTCTCGTACGCGCAAATGACAGCCTGCACCCGATCCCGTAGCACCAGCTTGGACAGGACATTGCTGACGTGGGTCTTCACCGTGTGCTCGCTGACCACGAACGCCGCCGCGATCTCCGCGTTGGAGAGCCCACGGGCCAGCAGCCGCAGGGTCTCCTCCTCCCTCGCGGTGAGGACCGCGAGGCGTTCGGACGGCGACATGGGCGCGGCACCGAGCGCCGCGCGCCGCCGCTGGACCACGTCCGCGACCAGTCGCCGCGTCACCGAAGGGGCAAGGAGCGAGTCCCCGGCGGCCACCACCCGCACCGCGTGCACCAGGTCGTCCCTGCGGACGTCCTTGAGCAGGAAGCCGCTCGCTCCCGCGTACAGCGCCTCGTACACATACTCATCGAGGTCGAAGGTGGTCAGCATGACGACCCGGCAGCTGGTCCGCGCGCACACTTGACGGGCCGCCTCGATGCCGTCCGTGCCCGGCATGCGGATGTCCAACAGCAGCACGTCCGGGGCGTGTTGGCGCACCGCGGCCACCGCCTCCGCGCCGTCACCCGCCTCCGCCACCACCTCGATGTCGGGCTGTGCCTCGAGGATCATCGAGAAGCCGCTGCGCACCAGCTCCTGGTCGTCGGCGACCACCACCCGGATGCTCATCCCCCAAGGATGCCGTGGGCAGCCGCGCGGCGACACGGAATCCGCCGTCGGGTCCGTCCCCGGCTTCGGCGGTGCCTCCGCAGGCGGCGGCGCGTTCATGGATCCCGATGAGCCCGTGCCCCGCCCCGGACCGGCCGTCGGCGGCAGTTCCTCTCCCGTCGTCGACGACCGTGATCACCAACTCCTCATCCCCCCAGCCCAGTCGGACGCGAACCTCCTGCGCCGCAGCATGCTTGACGCAGTTGGTCAGCGCTTCCTGGACGATGCGGTACGCGGCCACCTCGACGTCCGGCGGCAACGGCCGAGGCATCCCGTCCACCCCCAACTCGACCCGCACACCCGCCTGTTCAACCACCACCGCCAGCTCCGGCAACGCGGCGAGCGTAGGCTGCGGCCCGAGCCCGCCGGGAACGGAAGGCTCCCGCAGCACCCCCAGAATGCGCCGCAACTGCACCATCGCATCGCGCCCCGCCCGGCGATCGCGTCGAACGCCCCCTCCGCGCGGGCCGGATCGCTGCGGACGACGACGGGCCCCGCCTCCGCCTGGACCACCATCAGGCTCACCGCGTGGGCGAGGATGTCGTGCATGTCGCGCGCGATCCTGGCCCGCTCCTGGCTGACCGCCCGCGCCGCCTCGCCGGCCCGCTCCCGTTCGAGCCGCCGGGCCCGGTCCTCGATCGCGGCGGTGTAGGCGCGCTGGACGCGGGAGAAGGCTCCGAGGGCGTACGCGCTGATGAGGCTGAGCAGGTGGAAGGGGTACTCGTACGGCTCGGCGTGCTCCTTGAAGGCCATGGTGACGGCGGCCCCCGTCAGCCAGCCGGCGAGCATGACGCGCCGTTTCCAGGGCGAGCCGATGGCGGCCACGGTGTAGAGGGCGACCATGCCGCCGAAGCAGATGTCGGGCGGGGGCCGGTGGTAGAGCGCCATGGCGGGCGTGAAGAAGGCGATCACGGCGGCGCAGCCGAAGGGGGCGCGCCGCCGCCACACCAGCGGCACCGCGGTCCCCGCACCGAGCGCGAACCCGCCCCAGGTCACCTCGTCGCCGCCCTCCTCGGGGAAGAGGAACTGCAGCGAGACGGCGCAGAGCACGAGGGCGCCGAGCGCGCCGTCGACGACGTACGGACGAGTGACGTACGGACGAGTGACGTACGGACGAGCGGACCACAGAACCTTGAAGCGGGGCATGGGCGGCATGACGGACTCCTCGGGGCAGGAGGCCGTGCCAGTATCGCGACGCCCGCCGGGAGCTGTCCTCACCGGTGCGAGGGATATACGAGGGTTATGCGAGGGATATACGCGAGAAGCCCCCCGCTTCCGCGGGGGGCTTCTCACCGTCTGTGCGCCGCCAGGGACTCGAACCCCGGACCCGCTGATTAAGAGTCAGCTGCTCTAACCAACTGAGCTAGCGGCGCCTGCTGACTCAAAAATAATACCTGGTCCCGGAGGGTGCTCCGGACCGCGCCGGACGGTCCCCGGCGGCGGCCCAGGCGCCGCCCCTAGATCGCAAGCGAGAGCAGCACCGGCGCCGCCCCGCGATTCAGCGTGTCCGCGGCCTCCCGCAGCCGGTGCGCGTGCTCCACCGGCAGGGAGAGGGCGAGGCAGCCGACCGCGGAGCCCGCGGTGATGGGGACGGCGGCGCAGACCGTGCCGACCGCGTACTCCTGGAGGTCGAGGACGGGGACCGTGGCGGGCTGGGCGGCGAGGTGGTTGAGCAGGACCCGCTCGTTCGTGATCGTCCGCGAGGTGAGGCGGGCCATCTTGTGGCGGGAGAGGTGATCGCGCCGGCCGTTCAGGTCGAGCTGGGTCAGCAGGCTCTTGCCGACCGCGCTGGCGTGCGCGGAGGACCGGAAGTCCACCCACTCGTTGACCTTGGGCGTGCCGGGTCCGTCCGCGAAGTCGGTGATCTTGATTTCGCCGTCCTCGTACCGGCTGATGTAGACGGCGGCGCCGATCGAGTCACGGAGCCCGTCCAGGGTCTCCTTGAGCTTCTGGCGCAGCGCCTGGTCGCGGCGGTGGGCCGAGCCTAGGCGGTTGAGGGATTCTCCGGTGACGTACGCACCGTCGGCGATCTGCTCGACGTAACCCTCGCGGCGCAGCATCCGCAGCAGGGTGGTCAGCTGCGGCGCGGGAAGGCCGGTCTGGCGGGCGAGCTCGGTGTCGGTCACTCCGGCTCCCCGCCGGGCGACGATCTCAAGCACTCGAAGTGCGCTCTGCACCGAGCGCTGTGGCGTGGTCGGCTCATGCTTCAGCGCCACGGCTTCCCCCTGCGTGGAACGGTTCCGGACAGCTGGGCTCCGTCCCACGATAACCGCCAAGAGGCCGATAAGGAGCGGCTGTTGGGAAGATTGGTGGCGCGCTCCGGCCCTCTCGGCAGGAACGCGCCACCTTGGCATATGCCAGAGTCACCATCCGAGGCCATAGCCTGGGCGATTACGGCGGGGAGTCACAGGACTGCGCTCAGGAACTCCCGGGTCCGCTCGTGCTCGGGTTCGGTGAAGATCTTCTCCGGCGTCCCGGATTCGATGACCCGGCCCGAGTCGAACATCAGGACCTGGTCCGAAATGTCACGGGCGAAGTTCATCTCATGCGTCACGCAGAGCATCGTGATGTCCGTGGTGTGCGCGATGTCCCTGAGAACGTCGAGGACACCGGCCACCAGCTCCGGGTCGAGCGCGGACGTGACCTCGTCCAGGAGCAGCACCTGCGGGCGCATCGCGAGAGCGCGCGCGATGGCTACGCGCTGCTGCTGGCCGCCGGAGAGCTGGGACGGGTACTTGTCGATGTGCTCGGTCAGTCCGACCAGGTCGAGCAGCTCGCGGGCGCGCTGTTCGGCCTCGTCCTTGGACAGGCCCAGCACCTGGACCGGCGCCTCGGTGATGTTCCGCAGGACCTTCATGTTCGGGAAGAGATTGAACTGCTGGAAGACCATCCCGATGTTCTTGCGGACCTCGCGGATGTACTTCTCGCTCGCCGGCACGAGCTTGCCGTTCTTGTTCTCGTGCGTGAGGTACTCGCCGCCGACCTTGATCGTGCCCTCTTCGGGCTTCATCAGGGTCATCAGGAGCCGCAGGATCGTCGTCTTGCCGGATCCGGATGGTCCGATCAGCGTGACGTGTTTGCCCGAGGCGACGGAGAAGTCGAGCTCGTCGAGGACGACATGGCTGCCGAAGCGCTTGGTGACCTTGTCGAAGCGGATCAGCTCGCTGCCGTCCGCCGTCGGGTTGGCGGTTTCGTTCGAGGTGCTGCTGTCAGCGGACAAGGCGACGCTCCAAGACTCGGAGAAGGACGGAAGCCGGGTAGGCAATGACGATGAAGGCGATACCTACGATGGTGATCGCCTCGTAGGTGAAGGTCGCCTGGGTGAATCCCTTGGCCTCGCCCAGCATCTCCAGGGCGCCGATGGCGGCGATCTGCGGGGAGTCCTTGAGCATGGACACCACATAGTTGCCCAGCGCGGGGATCACGCGGCGGATGGCCTGCGGCAGGATGATCGCGGTCCAGGTGCGGCGCTTGGGCAGGCTGAGCGCCGTGGCCGCCTCCCACTGGCCGACGGGGACACCCTCGATGCCCGCCCGGTAGACCTCGGCGGTGTACGTCGAGTAGTGCAGGCCCAGGCCGACGATGCCCGTGGTGAGCGGCGACATCGTGGGACCGAACTCGGGAACCACGGTGAACAGGAAGAACAGCTGCACCAGCAGCGGGGTGTTCCGGATGAACTCGGTGACAGCCGTCACGGGCCAGCGGACCCACTTATGGTCGGAACGCTGCGCGACCGCCCAGAGCAGGCCGAGCGAGAACGCGATCAGGGTGCTCCAGGCCACCGCCTGGAGGGTGACGAGCACCCCGTCCCAGAAGTGCGGCATGAAGTCTTCGACGTTGGACCAGTCCCAGCTCACTTGGCACCCCCGGTACCGGTCACGGCGTCGATCGACGACTTGGAGCGCAGCCCGCTGAAGAGGCCGAGCTTCTCGGGCGCCTGGCCGACCTTCGACTTCGCGTGCCGCTCAAGGAGCCGCATCCCGCGCGTCAGGAGGAAGGCAAGGATGAAGTAGACGACCAGCAGAACCGTGTAGACGGGAGCGCTCTCGGCGGTGACGAGCCGCCACAGGTTGCCCGCGAAGGTCATGTCGGCCACCGAGATGAGCGAGACCAGCGAGGTGCCCTTGAGGAGCTCGATCAGCAGGTTGTTGAACGGGGGCAGCATCTCGGGCCAGGCCTGCGGGATTTCGATCTTCCGCAGGCGCTGCGCCGGGGTGAAGTTCAGCGCAACCCCCGCCTCGCGCTGCGCGACCGGCACGGCGGCAAGGGCGCCACGCACGATCTCCGAACCGTACGCCCCGTACGTCATGCCAAGGGCCAGCACACCGGCGGCCATCGGCATGAAGCTGAAGCCGAACAGCATCGGCACCGTGAAGGCCATCCAGAACATGAAGACCAGGGCCGACGTGCCGCGGAAGACTTCGAAGTAGGTCCCGGCCAGGAAACGTACGATCCACAACCGCGACGTACGCAGCACACCGATCGGGAAGGCGATCGCGAAGGCCAGCGCGGCGCTGTAGACCGTGATCTGCACGGTGATCCAGAGACCGGGCAGGAACCACTTCTCGATGAAGTCCGCCGTCATCATGAGGAGGTTCCCTTCACCGGTGGGCACAGATCCTCGAGCGTCAGGTCGGTCATCTCCTGCTTGGTGAAGCCGAACTTGCCGACGACCCGCAGCAGTTCGCCGCTCTTCTTCATCTTGTGCAGCTCTTTGTTGAAGGCGTCGCGCAGGTTCTTCTCCGACTGCCGGAACGCGAATCCGCCCGCGCCGTAGGCCGGCTTGCCGCCCAGCTCGGGCTGGAAGGCCTCGGTCACCTCGGCCCGGTTGCTGCCCTTCACCACGTCCCGGGTGGTGATGGCGGTGCCCGCGAAGACGTCGACCCGGCCCTGCACGACCGCGTCGAGGCCGGCCACCGGGTCCGGGAGGATGAGGATGTCCTTCACTCCCGCGTCCTTCGCGTAGTCGATCTCGGCGTACGCGGTGCCGCTCGCCATCTTGAGCTTCTTCTTGACGACGTCCTCGTACCGCTTGATCCCGTGCGGATTGCCCTTCTTCACGATGAAGGCATCGAGCATCAGGTAGTCGGGGTCGGAGAACAACACGCGCTCGCAGCGGCCGGGGTTGATGTACATCCCCGCGGACACGACATCGAACTGCTGCGCCTGAGTGAGCCCCGGGATCAGTGCGCCGAATTCGGTGGGAACCGCCGTGACATTCGGTACGCCGAGCCGCGGGAAGATCACCTTGGCGATCTCCGGCGCCTCACCGGTGACCTCGCCCTGCTTGTCGATATAGCCGAACGGGAGTTCTCCCGCCACGCCGATCCTCACGGTCCCCGCATCGCGGAGCCGACTGAGCAGATCCCCGCCCTCGACCTTCCCTTCCTCCGGGACCTTGGTGCACCCCGCAGCCCCGATCGCCCCGACCGCCGCTGCCCCTGCGAGCAGGGAGCGGCGGCTGAGCCTGCCTGTGAATCCCTCGTTGTTCTCATGTGGTGGAGCCATGGGCGCGCGACTACCCGACTCGACACAAGATATGCGGGCCAATTTCAGCCCCTGATGCAATCGTTGTCCTCTTGACCCAGGGAGGAGCATGGGACACATGGCAGACCGATTCATCGAAGTCTCCCTCGCCAAGCGGGGAGTTCAGTGCACGGCAAAGCTGCTCGACGACCGGGCGCCGATCACCTGCGCGGCGGTGTGGGACGCACTCCCTCTGGGCGAGGACGTCTATCACGCGAAGTACGCCCGCAATGAGATCTACGCCCTCTTTCCGGCCTTCGCAGACCGCGAGCCGCCCCTGGAGAACCCGACCGTCACGCCCATCCCCGGAGACCTCTGTTATTTCTCCTTCAACGGTACGCAGCTGGGCACCCAGGCCTATGGGTACGAACCGGCTGCCGACGTCAAGGCAGGGGCGACCGTCGTCGACCTCGCCCTCTTCTACGAGCGCAACAACCTGCTCCTCAACGGCGACGTCGGCTGGGTCCCCGGCATCGTCTGGGGCCAGGTCGTCGAAGGCCTCGACCAGATGGCCGAGGCCTGCAACGACCTGTGGCGCGGTGGCGCGCAGGGGGAGACGCTGAACTTCCGCAGGGCCTGAAGACCAGCAGTTCCGCCGGGCCTGAAAGACCGGGCCTGAAAGTCAGCTCACCGCGGGCGGCGCGATTCCCGCGCTGCCCGCCTCGTACAGCGCATGCGCGGCCCGCAGGACCAGCGCGTCGGCATGCCGCGCCGCCACGATCTGTACCCCGACCGGCAGCCCCTCGCCGTCCACCCCGCAGGGCACCGTCGCCGCCGGCTGCTGCGTCATGTTGAAGGGGTACGTGAACGGCGTCCACCCCGTCCACCGGCGATGACCGGAACCTTTCGGTACCTCCGCTCCCGCCTCGAAGGCGGTGATCGGCAGCGTGGGAGTGACGAGCAGGTCGTACGTCGAGTGGAAACGGCCCATCCGGCGGCCGAGCTCCATCCGTACGTCGACCGCCGCGAGATATTCGAGCGCGCTGTACCGCGCGCCCCGCGCGCAGATCTCCCGCAGCCCCGGGTCGAGCAACTCCCGCTGTGCGGGCGACAGATGCTGCGTCACCCGCGCCGCGCCGCTGAACCACAGGGTGTGGAAGGCCTCCACCGGCTCCGAGAAATCGGGGTCGGTCTCCTCGACGTACGCACCCTGCGCGGCCAGTGACTCCACCGCGCGCCGCACCGCCGACGCGACCGCGGGCCGCACCGCCACCTGGCCGCCGAGCGAGGGCGAGTAGGCGATGCGCAGACCGCGTACGCCGCCTTCGATGCCCGCCCGGAAGCTGCCGGCGACCGGGCCCAGCTGCGACCAGTCGCGCCAGTCGGGGCCACTGATCACATCCATCAGGAGCGCCGCGTCCGCCGCGTCCCGAGTCATCGGCCCGACGTGCGCGAGGGTGCCGAACGCCGAGGCCGGATACAGCGGCACCCTTCCGTACGTCGGCTTCAGCGCGAAGATCCCGCAGAACGCGCCGGGGATCCGCACCGAGCCGCCGCCGTCCGTGCCCAGGGACACCGGCGCGGCGCCGTACGCCACGGCGGCCGCACTGCCGCCGCTCGATCCGCCCGCGGTGCGCGAGTGGTCGTACGGATTGCGCGTGACCCCGTTCCGCGGGCTGTCCGTGACGCCCTTCCAGCCGAACTCGGGCGTCGTCGTCTTGCCGATGAACACCGCGCCGTGCTCCCGGAGCCGGGCCACCGAAGGCGCGTCCTCGTCCCAACTCCCTTCCGCGCGAACGGTCTTGGAGCCCCGCAGCGTGGGCCCGCCGCGCTGCAGCAGGATGTCCTTGACGGAGACCGGAACCCCGTCGACAAGACCCCGCGGCTCGCCCCGCCGCCACCGCTCCGCACTCGCGTCGGCCGCCGCGATCGCCTCGTCGGCGTCGATGCGCACGAACGCGTTCACGGCGGGCTGCACCTCCTCGGCCCTGCGCAGCGCGGCCCGTGTCGCGTCGACCGGACTGAATTCACCCTTGCGATAGCCGTCGACGAGTTGTCCGGCGGAGAGATCCGTGAGCTCGGTCATGCACGCTCCTCGGTGCAGAGGGGATGGGGCCGTGGATCAATGCCCGGGTACATACCCACGTTTCTTGTCGACCACGTTCGACAGGGGCCGCCCGGCCGCCCACTCCTCGTACAACTCGACGAACTGCGCGCCCAGTTCATCGCGCCAGCCCACCGTGTCCCCGCTCATGTGCGGCGACACGATGAGCCCCGGTGCCGTCCACAGCGGGCTGTCCGCGGGCAGCGGCTCGTGCTCGAAGACGTCGAGCGCCGCGCCCGCGATCCACCGGTTCGCCAGAGCGGCGGCGAGATCGTCCTCGACGACGAGCGCGCCGCGCCCGATGTTGATGAAGCGCGCGGAGGGCTGCATCATGCCGAACCGCCGCCCGTCGAACATGCCGCGCGTGGCGTCCGTCAGCGGCGCCGCGCAGATCACCCAGTCGGCGCGCGCCATGAGCCGGTCGAGCTCCTCGGTGCCGTGCACGCCGTGCTGCGCCTTGCGGCCCACCAGCGCCGTGATGATCCCCAGCGCCTTCAGCGTACGGACGATCGCGTGCCCGATCGGGCCTGAACCCACCACGCACGCGCGCGTGCGGGCCACCCGCTGGGACTCGCGGTGCCGCCAGGTCCGCTCGCCCTGGAGCCGCAGGGTGTGCGGAAGGTCCTTGGCCATCGCCAGGACGAGCGCGGCCACGTACTCGGCGATCGGCTGGTCGAAGACGCCCCTGGCGTTGGTGACCACGGTGTCGGAGGCGGCCAGTTCGGGGCACATGAGGCGGTCCACGCCCGCGCTCGCGGTGTGCACCCAGCGGGGTCTCGGCCCCTCGCCGGGCCAGGCATCGCGCACCGCGTCCGAGAGGAAGTCCCACACCAGCAGCACATCGGCGAGCGGAAGTTGCTCCGCGAGGGTGTCCGCGTCCGCGTGCAGGATCCGGGCGCGCCCGGTGAGGCTGCCGAGGCGGGGCGGCGGGGCGGGATAGGGGGCGTCGAGGACGAGGACCGTGGCGGCCGCGGCATCAGCCGCCGCATCGGGCGTCGAATCGGACATCGGGGAGAAACCGTTTCGCAATGAGAGTCCGCTTCCCTGAGATACGTGTCGGCCAGGGCCGTCTGAGATGCGCGGATTGACCACGCTCGCACCTGAAACTACCTTCGTCAACAGAGGTGCTCTATCACAAGCACCCCATAACTGAGTACTCTCCGTACGAGGTCATAGCACTCTCTGTAGCGCTTTCTTGGCGCATCTTGCCCCGTCCCGACGTCCCGGCGCGTCGCCGGTTCCGCATCATCTCCCGGCCCCCGGCCGGTCCCTCCAATGCACGCACGCACGAACTTGGGGCCTGCTCATGGACGTCTCCTTCCTCGGCGGACCACACCCTCAGCGCGGTGTAGGTGTCGTCGCCCCTTTCGACTTCGCCCTCGACCGGGAACTCTGGCGCTGGGTTCCCGACGAGGTCTCCCTCCATCTGACACGTACTCCGTACGTGCCCGTCGAGGTCAGCCTCGACCTGGCGCGCCTGGTCAGCGAGCACGAGACGCTCGGCGAGGCGGTCCGCGCGCTGAGCGCCGCCGAGCCGGAAGTCCTGGCGTACGCCTGTACATCGGGCAGTTTCGTCGGCGGCATCGCCGGTGAGCGGGCGATGTGCGAGGCGATGACCCGCGAAGGCGCGGTCACCTCCGTCACGACGTCGGGCGCGCTGCTCGAAGCGCTCGACGACCTGGGCGCGCGGCGCATCGCCCTCGTCACGCCCTACACCTGGTCGGTCACCCAGTCCCTCGAGGACTATCTGGCCGAGGCCGGGGTGACCGTCATCGGCCGCGCCTATCTGGGCCTGACCAGGCACATCTGGAAGGTGCCCTACCGGGACGTGGCCGACATGGCGCGGCGTGCGGTGCAGGGCGGCGTCGACGCGCTGTTCATCAGCTGCACCAACCTCCCCACGTACGACGTCATCCCACAGCTGGAGGCCGAGCTGCGGGTTCCGGTCATCTCCGCGAACCAGGTGACGATGTGGTCCGCCCTCCGCCGGCTGGGTACGCATGCGGTAGGGCCCTACCAGGCGCTGATCAGCCCGAGCGCGAGGCCGGGCGCGGGCACCGTCCCCGGTCCCGGGGCGGTGCCGGACGCCATGCCGCTCGACCCGCCCCAGGGGCTGCCCGAAGGACCACCACCGCTGCCTTGAAGGAGGCTGGAAGTGACCGCACTTGGTTTCCTCTACCCGGGTCACTCGGCTGAGGACGACTACCCCCGCATGGAGCAGATGCTGGGCAGTGACATCCGTCTTCAGGTCGTCCACACGGACATCGGAGAGGACGCGCACCGGGTCGACGCGCTCCTGGAGATGGGCTCGCCGAAGCGGCTCGCGGCGGGCGTCGAGGAGCTGCGCCTGTCCGGCGCGGAGGCGGTGGTGTGGGCGTGCACCAGCGCGAGCTTCGTCTTCGGCTGGGAGGGCGCGCACGACCAGGTCCGCGCGCTCGCCCGGGCGGCGGGTCTCCCGGCGTCCAGCACGTCGTTCGCCTTCGCCCATGCGGTACGTGAGGTGGGCGCGACCCGGGTCGCGATCGCGGCGACGTATCCGGAGGACGTGGCGGGGCACTTCGCCGCGTTCCTGAACGCCGCGGGGACCGAGGTCGTCTCGACGCGGGGGAGCGGCATCATCACGGCGGCGGAGGTCGGCACGTGGGGCTGGGAGGAGGTCAAGGCGATGGCCCTGGCGGGCGACCACCCCGATGCGGAGGCGGTGCTGCTCCCGGACACGGCGCTGCACACGGCGGCGCACGTCCGGGCTCTGGAGAAGGAACTGGGAAAGCCGGTCCTGACGGCCAACCAGGTAACGGTCTGGGAGGCCCTGCGCCTGGCGACACGCAGGGTGAACGCACCGATGCTGGGGGCCTTGTTCACGAAGGAGCCGCTGGTCCAGGTGAAGGGCTAGCTCTCCCTGCCGCTTCGCGGCGAATTTTTTCCCGCCCACCCTGCGGGGCAATCGCCGGATCTTCCCCGCCCACCCTGCGGGGCAATCGGGTGGGTGGGCGGGAAAGCCTTGTCCCACCCACCCACGGAAAGCCGAAGGAATAAACCGGAGCCACCCTCCTGTTCGCACCCTGCGGAGCAAGAACTCACCCCAGCAGGAGGCAGGGCACCGTGACCGTGGACCCGACCGACGACATCCGAGGCACCCGGCAGGGAACGGCCCCCGTCCCGCTGTCCGTCCTGGACCTGGTGACCGTGGGCGCCGGCCGCACGGCCACCCAGGCACTGCGGACCAGCGTGGACATCGCCCGCCTCGCGGAGACCCGCGGCTACCACCGCTACTGGGTGGCCGAGCACCACTCCATGCCGGGAGTCGCCTCCTCGTCGCCCGCGGTGATCCTCGCCCACCTGGCGGCCCACACGACCCGCATCCGCCTGGGCTCCGGCGGCGTCATGCTCCCCAACCACGCCCCCCTGGTCATCGCGGAGCAGTTCGGCACCCTGGAGGCGATGGCCCCGGGCCGCGTCGACCTGGGCCTCGGCCGCGCCCCCGGCACGGACGGCGCGACCGCGGCCGCGCTCCGCAGGACGGACCGCCTCAATGAGGGCGCGGACGACTTCCCCGAGCAGCTCGCCGAGCTCACCCGCTTCCTCGACGACGACTTCCCCGACGGGCATCCCTACGCCCGCATCCACGCCGTACCCGGCCCCGTCCAGGCCACCTCGCCCGGCGGCGTCCAGTCCCCGAACCGCCCGCCGATCTGGCTGCTCGGCTCCTCCGGCTTCAGCGCCCGCCTCGCCGGCGCGCTCGGCCTGCCCTTCGCCTTCGCGCACCACTTCTCCGCGCAGAACACGGTCCCGGCGCTCGACCTCTACCGCGAGTCGTTCAAGCCCTCCGCGGTCCTCGACGCCCCGTACGCCCTCATCGGCGTATCCGCCCTCGCCACGGACGAGGAGCAGGAGGCCCGCCGCCAGATCATGGCCGCCGCCCTGAACATGGTCCGGCTGCGCACCGGCCGCCCCGGCCTCGTCCCCACCCCCGAGGAGGCCGAGACGCACGAGTTCACGGAGATGGAGCGGGAGTTCGTCAGGAGCTGGAACTCCAACGTCATCCACGGCACCGCCGACCAGGTCCGCACCGGCCTGGACGACCTCGCCAAGCGCACCGGCGCCGACGAGCTGATGATCACGGCCAACGCGCACAGCGGCGAACTGCGCCTGCGCAGCTACGAACTCATCGCGGACGAGTACGGACTGCCCAAGGGATAGCCGTCACGTCCCGGTGAGCAACGCGGAGATACGATCCGGCGCCACGGGCCGGGAGTACAGCCACCCCTGACCCGTGTCGCACCCGATCCCCCGCAGCCGCGAGGCCTGGGACGCGGTCTCCACGCACTCCGCGGTCACCGTGAGCCCGAGCCGGTGCGCGAGCTGCACCAGGGCCTCCACGATGATCTCGTCGGCGGGGTTGATGTGCGCCTCGCCCGCTTCCGCGTCGTACTGGAAACCCCGTACGAAAGAGCCGTCCAGCTTCAGGACGGACACCGGGAGCCGGCTCAGATACGCCAGGTTCGAGTACCCGGTGCCGAAGTCGTCGATGGCGATGCGCACCCCCATGTCGCTGAGCGACTGCAGCGCCTGCAGCGGCCGGCCCGCCGAGCCCATCACGGCGGACTCGGTGAGCTCCAGTTGTACGAGTTCGGGGGCGAGCCCCGTCTCGGCGAGGATCTCCGCGACGTCGGCGACCAGGTCGGAGTCCCAGACCTGGCGCACGGCGACATTGACGCTCACGAAGACCGGCGGCCGTTCCGGGTGGTCCAGCTGCCACTGCCGGGCCTGGAGGCACGCCGTACGCAGTACCCAGCGGCCCAGTTGGACGATCGAACCGTCTTCCTCCGCCAATCCGATGAACCGATTCGGCGTGAGCAGCCCGAACTGCGGATGCTGCCACCGCACGAGTGCCTCCACCCCGTGCAGCCGGCCGTCGTCGAGGCCCACCAGCGGCTGGTAGTCCAGGACGAACTCGCCCCGGTCGACGGCGGGACGCAGTGAACTGGCAAGCGCCTGGCGGGTCATGCGGTGGGCGTTGCGCTCGGGGTCGAAGAGCGTCCAGCGGGCCTTGCCGTCGGCCTTCGCCCAGTACAGCGTCGTGTCGGCGGCCTGCATCAGGCAGGTGGCCGTGGTCCCGGTGGCCCGCCGCTCCACGACGCCGATGGACGCCGACACGGACAGCCGCTGGCCCGACAGGTCGAAGGGGGCCTGCAGCGCCTTGAGCGCCGCGTCGGCGAGATCCGCCAACTGGTCGGTGCCCGTGGAGTCCTCCACCAGCAGCGCGAACTCGTCGCCGCCGAGCCGCGCCACCAGCGGCGCCGCGGTCCTGCCGTACCCGGCGTCGTCGGCGCACCGCGTGAGCCGCTCGGCGACCGCGGCGAGGAGCCGGTCGCCGACCCGGTGGCCGAGGGTGTCGTTGACCGCCTTGAACCCGTCGAGGTCGAGGTAGCACAGGCCGATCCGTCCGGTGCCCGTGTCGTCGTACGCACCCGCCTCCAGTGCCCCGGCGAGCCGCTCGAAGAACAGGCTGCGGTTGGGCAGCCGGGTCACCGGGTCGTGCATCTGGAGGTGGCGGAGCCGGGCCTGGAGCTCGCGGCGCGCGCTGATGTCCGTGGCGGCGAGCAGCACCGTGCGGCCGCCGGGCATGGGGGAGACGGTGAGCTGCACCCATAGGGAGTGCCCGTCGGGGTGCTTCAGGCGCCGGGTGCAGCGCAGCTTCGCCTGGCGGCCGCGGAGCACTTCGCGGTATGCGTGCCAGGTGCGGGCGTCCGACGCGAGATCCACCAGATCGGCGGCGAGGCGGCCGCTCAGCTCGTCCGGGGACTCGCCGAGCAGCTCGGCGAGCGCGTCGTTGGCGTCCATGACGAGGCCTTCGGCGTCGACCACGGCGAGGGCGAGCGGGGCGGCGGCGAAGGCGGCCCGGTGGTCGGCCGGCTCGCGGCGGCCACGCTCTGTGAGGGGCGCCCGGGCGAGGCCGGGCGCTGTGACTGCTGTGGCCGTTGTGGGCAGGGGGCCTTTAGACGTTCCGTTCACCGCTTGCTCCCGCAGTGCAGTTGTTCGGCGAGGCCGGGCACGCGCAGGGTCGGCGAGGCCGGGCCCGCGCGGGAAAGAGTGCCGATCATAGGGGCAGGCCAGCGGGCGCTTCCAGCCGCGGCACGGCGTCGCGTGGCGGTCGCGGCGTGCGCGGAGCCGGTGCGAGCGCCGGGTGGTGCCGGGGCGCGCCGGGCGACAGATCGTTTCTGCTCGCCCCTGCGTCGCTTCCTTCGCACGACGACCACTTGTGACGTTCCGTGAGCGCTCGGACGGTGCTCTCACCCGGCTGGTCCAGGCAAACAGGGCGAATGCGATTAAAGCACCTCAGGGTGGGTGGGATGCCCCGTATTCCGCACCCGGAGGTCGACGTGCCGCGTCAGCTACCCCCCTGGGGACTCACCCGTGGAGGGGAGAGACCCCGGCTGCGCAGCACGGCCGCCGCCCTCACGTCCCTGACCGCCCTCGCCGCCACCGGTCTGGTCGCGGGGCCCGCCATCGCCAAGACCACGGCGGGCCCGTGCGCCCTGCAGCGCACATCGGCCCACCACTCGGAGGGCCTCGACACCTGGAACGCCGCCTATCCCCGCCCGGACCGGGACCTCGACGCGGTGATGATCTTCCTCTCCTTCCCCGACTCCCCGCCACTGACCGACCCCGACGAACTGGCGGCCGACTACTTCCCCGCCACCAGCGACTTCTTCGACCGCGCCTCGTACGGCAAGTTCGCGCTGCGCCCGCATCCGCGGCGCGAGTGGGTCGAGATGCCGGAGGACTCCACCTCGTACGCCATAGAGCGCGACTGGAACGCGTCGCGGCGCAGCGCCTATCTGCGCGACGCGGTGGCCGCGGCCGACCCGGGCGTCGACTTCTCCCGCTACGACGTCGTCTACCTCGTCGCCGACCCGGACGCGCCCGGCGTCGACTCGGACGCGACGAAGGTCGTCAACTTCGACCGGCCGATGCGGGCCGACGACTCCGACATCAGGCGCATCGTGACGGTCTTCGAGCGGCACCCGCCGGACCGCAACGTCCTGGCCCATGAGACGGGCCACGTCTTCGACCTGCCCGATCTCTACCACCGGCCGACCGACGGCAAGGGCGACTGGGACACGCACGTCGGCGACTGGGACGTCATGGGCAGCCAGTTCGGGCTCTCCCCCGACCTCTTCGGCTGGCACAAGTGGAAGCTCGGCTGGCTGGACCCGCGGCAGGTGGTGTGCGTGTCGGGCGGGGAGCGGCGGCTGACCCTGGAGCCGCTGTCGGTCAGGCCGGCGCGCGGTGGCGTCGGCGGCACCAAGCTGGTGGTCGTCCGCACGGGCCACGGCAGCGCGATCGCGATCGAGGCCCGGGGCGCCGAGGGCAACGACCACTCGACCTGCAGCGAGGGCGTGCTCGTCTATCACGTACGCAACGAGGCGCCGTCCGGCGGCGGCCCGGTCGAGGTCGTCGACGCCCACCCGGACACGGAGGCCTGCTGGGGCGACTCGGTGTATCCGCCGCTCGCGGACGCGCCGGTGGGGGTGGGGGAGAGCTTCACGGTGCCGGACGCCGATGTGCGGATCGAGGTCGAGGGGCGGACGGCCACGGGGGCCTGGACGGTGAAGGTCTCGGCTGGGTGAGCGCGGCTGGGTGAGCGCGGCCGGGTGAGCACGGCGCGGTGACATGCAAGAAGCCCCTCGCTTCCGCGAGGGGCTTCTCACCGTCTGTGCGCCGCCAGGGACTCGAACCCCGGACCCGCTGATTAAGAGTCAGCTGCTCTAACCAACTGAGCTAGCGGCGCCTGCTGACGTCGTAGACCTTAGCACCCTGATCGCCGCCAGGAAAAATCGATATACGGACCGCGGAGCCCGCCGTGGCGCGGGCCGCGCGGACGCAGGCCCAGAGCATCACCTCGGGTCCAGGGAGCCAGGGATGCCGGGTGTCGGGGGCGACCAGCCAGCGGGAATCGAGCCGCCCCGGGGTGGGTGTCTCCCGCTGTCCTGCGGTGATCGGCGGCACCGTCACGGCGTCGCCCGTGCCGTGGCAGAGCGCCGAGGGGACGGCGCGGCCCCACTCCTCCCACTCGAGCAGCGAGGGCAGCCGGTGGGCGGTGCCGGGGGCGGCGAAGAGCAGCGTGCGGCCGCGGTGCTCGGCGACCGGGCCCGAACCGGGGCCCTCGTCCCATAAGCGGTCGAGCATCCGGCGCCCGAAGACCGCGGGGACGCTCACCACGTCGAAGACGGTGCCGCAGGGGAGCACGGCCGGGGCGGTGGGGCGGGCGCGCCAGTGGGTGAGCATGCTGTGCGGATACGTTTCCGCAGAGGCGAGCCAGGCGGCTCCCTCGGCGGTGACGTCGCTGATGGGGGCCGGGTGGAGATGCGTGCTGCTCATGGCAGATACATCTACCGGTAGTAGGCGTTCCATTTCTGAGAGTTATTGGAAATCGGGACAAGAGTGGGGCAGGGGGAGTACCTTGCCCCACTGGCATATGCCCCGTGATCTTGTTCGGGAGAGGGGTGTCGGATCAGGCGTCCCTCGCGCCGGTCCCGCGCAGCAGGTCCCGGCCGAACTCGACCATCTTCTTCGCGTAGTCCTCGGTCCACTGCGCGCGCTCGGCGATCGCCGCGTGCGTGAGGCGGTCGAAGCGGCGCGGGTCGGCGAGCTGGGCGGCCGCGATGGCCTGGAACTCGATCGACCGGTCCGTCGCGGCACGGAAGGCGTGCGTCAGCTCGGTGGCGCGGTCGAGCAGCTCACGGGGGTCCTCCATCGACTCCAGGTCGAAGAAGTGCTCCGGGTCGGCGGCCGCCTCCGCGGGCTCGAAGAGCAGGGGCGCGGGTCGCAGACGCTGTTCGGACCGGGGCCGCTCGGGCTCCGCCATGGTTCTTCCTCCTCGTACGGTTTCCGGCCATCGGCCATCTTCCATTGTCTCGTGCCGCGCAAGAGTGCCTCGGGCGCAGAGCTAGGGCCGCCAGGCCACCCGGTGCTCCGCCAGGCGGCCCAGGACCGCGTGGTTCGCCTCCCAGCCGTCCGGGCTGTATTCATTGGCCGCCTCCGGCGGCGTGCCGGACTCCGTCCGGCGTGGGCGGCGGGATGTGCCGGTGCCGGGTGGCGGGCGCCCAAATGCCGGTCACGGTCGCCACGCCACCCGGTGCTCCGCGAGCCGGGCAAGCACGGCGTGGTTCGCCTCCCAGCCGTCCGGGAACTTCACCGTCATGCCCAGCTGGACCGGTTCCGTCGACGGGTGGTCGTCCAGGAGTTCGCTGACGCCCGCGCGGCAGATCACGATGCAGGCGTGGCGGTGGCGGGATGCCAGGACGCAGAGGCGGCCCGTCTCCAGGTGGAAGGCGGTGGCGTCCGGGCGGCCGGAGAGCGGGTGCAGGACCACCGTCACGTCGAATTCGCGGCCCTGCAGCCGGTTCGCGGTGTCCACCGTGACGTCCGCGACCCCCAGCTCCGCGAGGGCCGCGCGCACCGCCGCCGCCTGGTCGCGGTGGGCGGTGCCGACGGCGATGCGGTCGGCGGTCAGCGGCGTGGGGTCCGGGCCGCGCTCCGAGGTGGCCGCGCCGCCCCGGTCCAGGAGGCGGCGGACGACCTGGGCCACCGCCCGTACGGCCTCCGGGTCCGTACGCGGCGTGTTCCGCGCGGGCAGCTCGAGCAGGCCCCAGCCCGACTCCGCCGCCTCGTCGATCACCCGGTCGGGCCCCGAACCGTCCGACGGCACCCCGAAGCCGAGCCTCCGCTCGCCGTGGTCCGTGCCGCTGCGGAAGGGCGTGTACGGGTAGAAGGCCGCCGACACGAGGGGCGCCGCCGACGCCGGGAGGCGCCAGGACACCGGCAGGCGGTGCTGCGGCAGCTCCGGATTGTGCGCGAGCAGCGTCGTCACCGCGGACGCCGACGGGTCGTACGCGAGGCCCGCCCACTGCTCGGCGCCGACGATCGAGAACGGGTCGAGCTGACCCGGGTCGCCCACGAACAGCGCCCGCTCGAAGAGCCCGGCCACGGCGAGCAGCGCGTCCGAGCGCATTTGGTACGCCTCGTCCACGATGGCGTGCCCCCAGGGACCGTCGAGCTTGGCGACCTCGACGTGCGCCCACTTCGCCGCGGTCGAGATGACCACGTCGAGCCCGGCCAGATCGGCGGCCTTCGTGGACGTCCGCACGGACGGCACATCGTCCAGGGCCTTGTCGTACGCGTCCGGATCGCTGCTGTGCAGCCGGCCGACCGGGAGGTCCGGGTCCTTCTCGGCGAGCCGCAGGACCAGGTCGTCGACCTGCGCGTTCGTCTGCGCGATGACCATCAACGGGCGCCCCGCGGCGGCCAGTTCGCGGGCCGCGCGGACCACGAGCGTCGACTTGCCCGCGCCCGGCGGGGAGTCGACCACGACTCCCCGGTGCGCGCCGTGCAACGTGTCGTGCAGGATCGCGTCCGTGGCCCTGGCCGCTGCCGCGCCGGGGTCGAAGGGGGCTGCTACGGGACTCACAGGGTGTCCTCCGGAGTCACGGGATCGGGGCTCTCGGCGGCGTCGCCCGGCGGGCCGCCATGGGTCCAGGGGGTCGCATCGGGGTCGGGCAGCTTGGGGCCGCCGCGCTGCTCGTGCTCGAAGAGCGTCCAGCAGATCCGGTCGCCCTTCTCCGGCACCGAGCCTGCATCGGGTTCCTTGCCGCGCCCCATCTTGTCGGTGACGCGGAGGATGACGGCGCCTTCACCTTCGTACGCGACGAACTCGGCGGTCTGCGGCTTGCCTTGGAGCGAGCGGTACACCTTCGCGCGCTCGGCCAGGTGCGGGTGGTCGTCCGTCCGGATCGTGACCAGGGGGCGCGGCCTCGGGTTCTTGCTCTCGCTGTACGCCATGACCACCTCCGTCACCTCACCGGTGAAGGCCTCTCCGGCGAGCCGGCGGCCCGCCATCACCAGGGGGTCGTCGAGCGCCTCCTGGGCCTCCAGCCTGGCCTGTTCGCGCTCGCGGGTGGCCAGCTTGTTGGCCGCAGTGACCGCGTCGTCGATGCGGGGCTGCGGGGGTTCGCCCGCGGTCACGCGGTCCCGGTGGCCGGTGAACGACCAGCGGTCGCGAGTCCAGCGGTCCGCCGCGTGCGGCGCCTCGGGGAGCGTGCACAGCGCGTCAAGGCCGCGCCACACCGCGTCCCAGGTGGGACGGGTCCTGCTGTCGATCAGGGCGCGGATCTCCCGCTCGGCGGCGGCCAGTTCGGCGAGGCGGGCGTCCGCCTCGACACCGTCCTCGGCGGTGGCGAGGACGCCGCGCGCGCGGTCGTAGCGCTCGATGGCCGGGGCGAGCAGGCGGTTGTCGAACGCGGGGTCCGTGGCGGGGCCCGCGGGCGGGCAGAGCAGCTGGCCGTCCTTGTCCCGCGCCAGCTCCGCGCGGAGCGCGGCGTCGGCTCCGGAGGTGCCGTCCGGGGCCTCGATCCACGCGAGGAGAGCGCCCAGATGCTGGTCCTCCAGGCTGCTCTGGCCGGTGGCCCAGTGGCGCGAGAGTAGATCGGTCATGGCGGTCAGGAGCGAGGACCCCGGGACACGGGCACGCTCCCCGAAGTGCGTGAGCCAGCGGCCGAGGAGGGGGACGCGGGGCGGCGCGGGGTAGGGCGCATCCGGGTCCTGCTCGGCGGTGCGGCGGAAGCGGGTCGAACGGCCGATGAGCCGTACGAAGTCGATGCCGGCCCGGCTCGGGACGATCAACTGCGGGGCATCCGCGCAGAGTTCGACCTCCACCTTCACCCGCTTGCCGGTCTCCGGATCCGTCTCGCTGCGCTCCGCCGCCTCGACCTCTTCGGCGTACGAATCGACGTACTCCAGGACGGTGTCCGCGAGTTGGGAGAGGAAGGTGAACCGGAGGTCGCGGTCGCGGGGCTGGGGTACGGCGATGAGGCGGGGCGCGGTGCGCTCCGTGCCGACGAGGGCGCCCAGGGGGGCACCGGCTTCACCGGCGGTGGTGAGGGGGACGAGGACCAGGGGGCGCTGGGAGAGGTGCCGGTGTCTTACGGTCGCCCGCGGCTGCGCCCGCCCGCTGGTGACCGCCTCCAGACGGGCGAGGTTGTCGATCAGTGACACGGGGCCTCCTTTTTCGCCTGCGGGCCGTGGCCGCCAACGCCGCCGCTCCGCGACGGATCCTCCCCGCCCACCCACCCGTTCACCCGGCATCGGGCGCCCGCCGTCGGCCGGCGGTACGGGCGGCTGAGGTCGTCGGTCAGGGAGACGGGAGCCTGCTCCAGCCGCGGACCGCGCCTGCCGGCCTCGCCGCTCCGCGGCGGATCCTCCCCGCCGACCCACCCGTTCACCCGGCATCGGGCGCTTGCCGTCGGTCGGCGGTACGGGCGGCTGAGGTCGTCGGTCAGGGAGGCGGGAGCCTGCTCCAGCTGCGGACCGAGCCTGCCGCTCTCGCTGCTCCGCGTCGGTTTCTCCCCGCTCACCCACCGGTTCACCCGGCATCGGGCGCTTGCCGTCGGTCGGCGGTACGGGCGGCTGAGGTCGTCGGTCAGGGAGGCGGGAGCCTGCTCCAGCTGCGGACCGAGCCTGCCGCTCTCGCTGCTCCGCGTCGGTTTCTCCCCGCTCACCCACCGGTTCACCCGGCATCGGGCGCTCGCCGTCGGCCGGCGGTACGGGCGGCTGAGGCCGTCGATCAGCGGCAGGGGAGCCTCTTTCACCCGTGGACCGCCATCGCCCGCCCCACCGCTCCGCGGCGGTTTGCCCACCCGGAGCCAACCGGCCGCTGCCGGGTGTACGGGCGGGTGGGTGGGAGAGCAGTTGGCTGCGGCAGGGGAAAGGCGCGGTAGGGTGAGGGGGCCGTCGACGGTCGCTGCCGGGTTAACGGGCGGGCGGGTGGGAGAGCAGTTGGCGGGGCGCGCAGCGAGGGGGGTCAGCATTCAGCACCCCCGGCAGGGCCGCTCGAGGCGCCCACGCCAGCAAGCGCCTCGGCCCGCAGCGCCGCCGCCCTCCGCAGCGCCGCCACCGCCGGGTCCTTCGGGTCACCCGTCACGCCGTGTGCCGCCGAGAGGACTCCCTCGACCGTCGTCAGGCCGCCCAGCTCGCCCCGCACCGCTCGGCCCAGGGACGTGACGGCGCCTTCCTCGCGGGAGCGTTCGCGGCAGTGGAAGGCCAGTTCGCAGGCGGCCAGGCACTCGGGGGCGTAGGTCGCGGGGACGGATTCGACCGCGGCCGTCAGGGCTTCGGCAGGGCCGTTGACGTCGAACGTCGTGCCCGGCGGCAGCGCCGCCGCGATGTCCTCGATACGGGTGAGGCGCGCCAACTGGCGTCTGGTCACCGAGAGTTGCTTGCGGACGTCGATGGCCGACGCCGCGGGGAGATTCGAGAAGTCCTTGGGGCAGACGAGCAGGACGTGATGCCGGACCCGGGGCGCGGGCTCCATGCGGGCCGCCACGCGCTCGAGCGCAAGTGCGTACACCGCCGACTGGCGTGCCGCCGCACCCACCTTCGACGCGTCCGCCGAACCGTCGATCATCGGGAAGGACTTGATCTCGACGACCGTCCAGGTGCCGTCCGGATGGATCACCACCGCGTCCGGCTCCAGGAACGCCGGTGTCCCTGCGACGTCCAGCGCCAGCATCGGGTGGTCCAGGAGCGTCCAGCCCCCCGCCGACGTCGCCTCGCGCAGGGCAAGTGACGTACGCGCGGCCCGTCCCTCGGGGCCCACCGCGGCCAGGTCGGGGACCGACGACTCGCCCGGCACCGGATCGGGACCGCCCCCGAGCCGCGCATGCGCAAGGCGAAGGAGCTCCGCGCCGCCGTCCGCCTTGACCCGCGCCTCGAAGGCGTTGCCCCGCATGAAAGCGAACTGGGACTGCCCGAAGGAGCCGGGGGAGCCGAGCGACTGCGCGAGCGTCGCCTTGTCCACCCCCGCACCGTCGAGCAGCGCGCGCCTCTGGCATCCCGGGTTCGCGGCGAGGGCGGCGAGCGCACGGGCGTCGAGCGGCTTCGCGGGGACGTCAGGTCCGCGCAGCTCAGCGAGCCGCTGTCGCAGTGCTGTCCCCGGCGTCGGCGGACTGGGCACCCGGCTCGGCTCCTGACTCGGCAGGCCGCTTGCGCGGTCGGGGAATTCGCTCACCTGTCGAAGTCTGGCACTCGCCACTGACAATTGAGGATTCTGGGGCGTGCGAGGCACCGCGCCGCGCGGTGGACGAGCCACTGAGCGCCCCCGCCCCCGCTCCCGATGCCCCGACCCCCGATGCCCCCGCCGCGGCCGAGCCGGAGTGCGAGGTGACCACGGCCGACGGCCGCCACGCCCCCACCGGCGCGAGCTCGAACCGCTCCCGCACCCGGTCCGCGAGCCCGAGCACCGGCCGTACGAGCAGCAGGCCCACGCCCATCACGGCGATCCCCGCGACCGCGTCGAGGAGGTAGTGGTTCGCGGTGCCCATCACGACGATCGTGGTGAGCAGCGGATAGGCGACCGCGACGGCCCTGGTCAGCGGGGTGCGGCCGTGGCGCCACAGCAGCACCCCGCACCACAGCGCCCACCCCACGTGCAGGCTCGGCATCGCCGCGTACTGGTTGGTCATGCCGCCGAGACCGCGCGGCGCGCTCGCCTCGCCGCCCCACCAGCCGAAGTTGCTGTACTGCGCCATGGTGTCGACGAAGCCGTGGCCCTTGGCCAACAGGCGGGGCGGGCACGTCGGAAGGAGGGTGAAGCCGACCAGGCCGATCAGGGTGGAGATCATCAGCCACGCGCGTGCCGCGCGGTAGTGGACCGCGCGGCTGCGGAAGAGCCATATGAGGACCGCCGGGGTCACCAGATAGTGCAGCGAGGCGTACCAGAAGTCGGCCGGGACACCTATCCAGGAGTTCGCGGTGAAGAGGCGGTTCAGCGGACTCTCGGCGTTGATGTGCAGGAACTTCTCGGCCCGCAGCAGCGCCAGACCGTGGTCGACGGCGGTCGACACATCGCCGCGCGCGAGCAGCCGGCCCGCCGAGTACGCGGCGTACACCAGGGCTATCAGCGGCAACTCGGTCCACCAGCGAAGCCGGTGCCCGCTGCTCCCCCCGATGCCCGGAGCGTCGGTCTGCGGCATCCGGCCGGTCCCCCATCCATTGTCTTCTTGCGGTCGCCCAGTGGTCGTTCCGCGTTCGTACTCCAGTACTGGCCGACTCACTTTACGGCGTACGCGAATACCCCCCGGAGGCGACCTCAGTGGACTTAGACGCTGAGATCGTCGGACGGGTTGCTCCTTGTGGGCACAAGTGATCGGGGCCTCGCGCGTGGGTGATGATGGAGGGTACGGACAGCCATCTGTCCGCAGAATTCGTCCTTTGGCGGCCGATGGCCGCCGACTCGGAAAGGCTCGTCATGGCACCGCGCATCCTGCTGGCCCGGCACGGACAGACCGAGTGGTCCCTGTCCGGAAAGCACACCGGCAGGACGGATGTGCCGCTCCTGGAAGAGGGCCGCCGCGGCGCGAAGCTCCTGGGTGAGCGACTGCACCGCGCTCCCTATGACGGCCTCCCGGACGTCGAGGTGCGCACGAGCCCCCTCTCCCGCGCGCGGGAGACCTGCGAGATCGCCGGCTTCGGGGACCGGGCCACCACCTGGGACACGCTCATGGAGTGGGACTACGGCTCCTACGAAGGAATGACCCCGGCCGACATCCAGGCGGTCCGCCCCGGCTGGTTCATCTGGCGCGACGGCGTCCCCAGGGGAGAGACCCTGGAGCAGATCACCGCCCGCGCGGACGAGGTGGTGGCCTGGGCGCGCGAGGCCGACCGCGACGTCCTGGTCTTCGCGCACGGACACATCCTGCGGTCCATCGGCGCACGCTGGCTGGGCCTCGGCATCGACTTCGCCGCCCGCATCCGGCTCAACCCGACCTCGATCTCGGCCCTCGGCTGGGCCTATGGCGAACCGGCCATCGAGTCGTGGAACGAGACCGGGCACCTGGCATAGAAGCGGGCACCTGGCACAGAAGGCCGAAAGCGGCCGCGGCTACACGGCCCGCGGCAGCGATGCGTGCCGCTCCAGGAAGCCGCCGACCCCCGAGGCCCGCCGATGCGGCAGCAGCACCCGCGCCGTCGTCGCGAGCATCGACTGGATACGGGACGACTGCACCTCGTCCAGGAGCGTGAGCACGCGCAGGCCCGCGGTCGCCGCCTCGTCGGGGCGGCCGGCCCGGGCCAGGTCGTCGGCGAGCTCGGCGGTGTAGAGGGCGATGTTCCGGGTGAACTGCGGGGTCTGCGCCGATGCCACGCCCGCCGCGCGCCGGGCGTGCCGGGCCGCCCGCTCCCAGTCGCCGAGCGCCGACCAGCTCTGCGCCTCGAGCCCGTCGAGTTCGGCCTCCCCGTAGAAGCTCATCCACTCCGGGTCGGCGTCCGCAGGGCCCCGGTCGAAGAGCGCGTGCGCGCGGGCCAGCGACCGCTCGCAGCCCGCACGGTCGCCGAGCCCCGCCCAGCCCCCGGCCTCGCGCAGCGCGATCAGCGAGACCAGCCGGGGCGACGAGAGGTGCCGGGCGGCCCGCGCCGCCGCCTGCGCCGCCCGCACCGCCTCCCGGGGCCGGCCCGCGTCGCGCGCCAGGAAGGCCGTGTTGCAGAAGGCGTGCGCCTCCAGGGCCGGGTCGCCGGCCATCCGGGCCGTCGCGAGGGCCTCGGCGTAGTGCGAGCGCGCGTCGTCGAAGCGCCCCGAGTCATGCGCCAACCAGCCCACGGAGATGGCGAGTTCACCGGCTCCGGTGTGCAGCCGGTCCGCCGTCGACTGCCGGGTGGTGCCGGCGTCGAGCAGGGCGTAGGCGGTCTTCAGTGGGGCGGAGGCCCTTCGGTAGAGCCCGTCGGCGCCGTGCCGGTCGTCGAGCAGCCGGATCCTCCGCACGGCCTCCTCGACCGCGCTCACCTCCGCTTCGCCCGCACGGCTGCCGCGCTGTGCGGCGGCCACGGCCGGGTCCTGGGCGGCGAGCCCGAAGGGGCCCAAAGAGGCGGCGGCCACGGTGGCCGTGCCGCTCATGAATGCGCGACGCCGCACGTCGCTCTCCTCGTGACTCTGGATCTCGTACGGGTCGCACTCGTGGAACTCGGAGCCGGGCGGCCCGGACGGAGGTGACTCATACAGCTGGATCGTGGTGTGTGGCGCGGGCGCTTCGGACTCGTTGCGCGCCCCCCGCCCGCGCACCGCCGAGCGGGGGGCGAACCCCAGGTCCGTCAGCGTCCGGCCGGGGAACATGTGCAGGAACACCCGCTCGTACGCGTAGTTGGGGCAGCGGATCTCGCCCGCCTCCACGCGCCCGATGTAACGGGCGTCGCAGCTGACGCGCTCGCCGATCTCACGAGCGGCCCGGCGGACCGCGGCGGCGAACTCGCCCGGCGAGCGCTGTCCGCGCAGCTGCCGGAAGAGAAGATTCCGTCGTGGAGACTGAGTTGACGATGTCATCGGTGACGACGCCATGGCCTGACCCTCTCGTGCGGATCGTGCCGGAGTGTGCCGCATCTCGTGGATCTGGCGGTGCTGCCCCTGTTCCGGCGGAGCACGAACGTACCGGCTGTGACCGGGGCGCCACGCGGAGTTTGGCTACAAACGGGATATCTCACCCACGATCTGCCATGAACTGCCATCCTTTGCGGCGGCGTGCCGCCGTAGCCGTTGACGCCGCCTCGCGTTGAACCATGCGGAGAGGGAGCGACGCGGCTTCCGCCCTTGCGAGGAGGGGTCCCCATGTTGGAGATCGGCACGGAGAACGCTGTATCGCGGGCGTCGTCGACGACGGCTGCCCATCTGCCGAGCCAGGACCACAGCGCGGCGCCCGCCTCGCCGCCGGGGCCTGCGGACTGCTGCGACCTGGTGACGGTGCCGGCCCGGCAGGGCCTCGAAGCCGTCGACATCCTGCGCCGGGGCGCGGGCGAGGGCGACGGGGTCGGGCCCGTGCTGCACGACGGGAGCTGCGACACCCTGGGCTTTCTGGTGCCGCCGGGGACCGCGGACGGCTGGGATCTGCCGGGGAGCGCCTGTACGCAGACCTTCGGGCACGGGGTGAGTGTGTACAGCGCCGAGCCGGAGCCGGTTCCTGCGCCGCCTGTCGCCGGGACGGGGTGGCTGCTTCCGCCGTCCGGCGAGGCCGATCCGGTGACTGATCCCGCTGTGCTGCGGGCCGCGCTGGGGCTGGCTGCCCGGACCATCGAGGCCGCGGACAGCTGTCGCTGAGGCCCTGCCCGCGGCAGCGCGGGCAGGGGTGCTGTTCTGCGCGGATAATGGGCTGATGGCAAGAAACAGGCGGGGGCGGGAAGCGGCCGAGGCCGTTGTCGAGGAAGTGGACGGCGGGCTCGCCGAGCTGATGCCCGACCGGGACCGGCCGCGTGCCTGGACGCTGCTCGTCGACGGTGCCCCGCAGTCCCACGTAGACCTCGACGACCCGGCGTATCTCGACTTCGAGTACCAGCGCAGGCTCGGGCACGTGGTCGATCTCGTGGCGCCCGCCGGAAAGCCGATCCACGCCCTGCACCTCGGCGGCGGCGCCTTCACCATGGCCCGCTACATAGCCGCGACCCGCCCCCGCTCCACCCAGCAGGTCATCGAGCGCGACACGGCGCTCATCCAACTCGTGCGCCGCGAACTGCCGTTGGACCCCCAGGCCCGGGTACGGGTGCGCGGCGCCGACGCCCGCGAAGGCCTCGCCAAGATCGCGGACGGCTGGGCGGACCTCGTCATCGCCGATGTCTTCAGCGGGGCAAGGACGCCCGCACACCTCACCAGCACGGAATTCCTCACCGACGTACGCAGGGTCCTGAAGCCCGGCGGGTACTACGCGGCCAACCTCGCCGACGGGCCGCCGCTCGCGCATCTGCGCGGCCAGCTCGCCACCGCCGCCACCGTCTTCCCGGAGCTCGCACTCATCGCCGACCCCGCCGTGCTGCGCGGCAAGCGGTTCGGCAACGCGGTGCTCGTCGGCAGCGATCTGCCGCTGCCGATCGCCGAGCTGACCCGGCGCAGCGCGGGGGACTCGCATCCGGCGCGGGTCGAGCACGGCAGGGCGCTCGCCGATTTCAGCGGGGGAGCGGCGCCCGTCATGGACGCCGGAGCGGTGGCGTCGCCCGCGCCGCCCCCGTCGGTCTTCCGCTGAATCGGCCGACCGGCCTCAGTACTTGTTGATCTCGACCGCCGGGGCGTGGTCGTGCCACGTACAGAAGGCCGAGACCCGGTCGGCGCCCGACGTGAACTCCACCCTGATCCAGGTGTCCTGCTTCCACACCTGGACCGACCAGCCCGCCGCCGGGGTCGCCGAGACCAGCGTCGCCGAGTCCTTGCCGAGGTCGAAGACGACCCGGCCGCCGTCGGTCGAGTAGCTCTTCACGTTGCCCGCCGTGGCGTCGGGGGTGGAGGAACCGCTCGGCGGGGGCTTCGGTGGATCCTTCTCGGGGGACTTGGACGGTTTCTGCGACTTCGACGGCTTTGAGGGCTTCGAGGAGTGCGTGGCGCCGGTGGTCGGCGTCGGATCGGGGCGGTGCGTCGAGGAGGAGAGCGGCTCGGCGTCGCCGCCGTCGGCGGAGAGCGGGACGGCCCGCGGCGGGTCGTACGCCGTGCCCGCCATCACCGTGTGGACACCCCACCAGGACAGCGTGACCGCGGCGCCGGTGGCGAGCGACCAAGCCATTGCGTGTACGAGTCCTCTGCGCATCGCGAGCCATACTGCACCACGCACCGCACAGGTGTCCCAGGAGGACCGCTGTCGCCCGTATGGCGTACGGTGCCGCCCATGGCAAGTGTGCTCGTCGTCGAGGATGACCAGTTCGTACGCTCCGCCCTCATCCGGCATCTGACCGAGGCATCGCACACCGTGCGCAGCGTCGGCACGGCCCTCGAGGCGCTGCGCGAGGTCGCCCATTTCCGCTTTGACGTGGTGATTCTTGACCTCGGTCTGCCCGATCTGGACGGTTCCGAGGCATTGAAGATGCTGCGCGGGATCACCGACGTACCCGTGATCATCGCGACCGCGCGGGACGACGAGGCCGAGATCGTACGGCTCCTGAACGACGGCGCCGACGACTATCTGACCAAGCCGTTCTCCGTCGAGCACCTGTCGGCCCGGATGGCCGCCGTGCTTCGCCGCTCGCGCGCGACGGCGGGCGAGGCGCCGGCCGGCCGGGAGGAGATCCGGGTGGGCGGGCTCGCCATCGATCCGCTGCGGCGCCAGGCGGAGCTGGACGGGGCGCGGCTCGATCTGACCCGGCGCGAGTTCGATCTGCTCGCCTTCCTCGCGGGGCGGCCCGGAGTCGTCGTACCGCGCAAGGAACTGCTCGCCGAGGTGTGGCAGCAGAGTTACGGCGACGACCAGACCATCGACGTCCATCTGTCGTGGCTGCGGCGGAAGTTGGGCGAGACGGCGGCGCGGCCGCGCTATCTGCACACGCTGCGGGGTGTCGGCGTCAAGCTGGAGCCGCCGCTGACGGAGCCACCGCTGTGAGATGGGCCCTGGTCAAGGTCTGCCTGGCCGTCACGACGATGGTCGTGGTGGCCTTCGCGGTACCGCTCGGGCTCGTCATCCAGGAGATGGCGCGGGACCGGGCCTTCTCGAACGCTGAGCGGCACGCGGCCGGCATGGGCCCCACACTCTCCATCACCACCGACCGCGATCAGCTGATGCGGGCCGTCGCCACGTCCGAGGCGGGCGGCGAGGGGCGGATGGCCGTCTACGTACCGGCGATCGACAAGACGCCCGCCCTGGAGATCGGCGACGGGCGCGCGGACGCGGCGGCGGTGGAGACCACGCGCAAGGAGGGCCGGGCGCGGACGGCGACGGTCGAGGGCGGCTTCGCACTGCTCCAGCCGACGGCGCTCAGCTCCGGCAAGATCGCGGTCGTCGAGATCTTCGTGCCCGAGGGCGCGGTCAGCAACGGTGTCACCACGGCGTGGCTGGTGCTCGCGGGCGTCGGCATTGCGCTGGTCATCGGGTCCGTGGCGGTCGCGGACCGGCTCGGCGTACGCATGGTCCAGCCCGCCAAGCGCCTGGTGGGCGCCGCGCACGACCTCGGCGAGGGGAAGCTGGGGGCGAGGGTTCCGGAGGAGGGCCCGACCGAACTGCGCCTGGCGGCGGTGGCGTTCAACTCCATGGCCGATCAGGTCGTCCAACTCCTCGCGAACGAACGCGAGTTGGCGGCCGACCTCTCGCACCGCCTGCGTACTCCCCTGACGGTGCTGCGGCTCAACGCGGCCTCGCTGGGGGATGGTGCGGTGGCGGAACAGACCCGCATGGCGGTGGAGAAGCTGGAGCGCGAGGTCGACACGATCATCCGTACGGCGCGGGACGCGAAGCCGCAGACCGCCACGGTCGGGCCCGGCGCGGGCTGCGACGCCTCCGAAGTGATCCAGGAGCGGATGGCCTTCTGGTCGGCGCTCGCGGAGGACGAGGGGCGCGAGGTGCGGGTGGCGGGGGTGGACCTGCCGGTGTGGATCCCGGTGGCGCGCCCCGAACTGGTCGCCGCGCTCGACGCGTTGCTGGGCAATGTCTTCCGGCACACGCGGGAGGGGGCGGCGTTCGCGGTGGACGTGCACAGCGGCGAGGACGCGGTGATCGTCCTGGTCTCGGACGCGGGGGGCGGCATCGCCGATCCGCAGGCGGCCCTGACGCGGGGCGGCGGCTCCGGGGAGGACGGGTCGACGGGGCTCGGCCTGGACATCGTGCGGCAGTTGGCGGAGTCGACGGGCGGGGATGTCCGGATCGGCCGGTCCGTGCTTGGCGGCACCGAGGTCCGCATCTGGATCCAGCTGGACGGCCGCAGGCCCGTGCCCGGGGGGCGGGGGCACCGGGGTTCGGTACGCCGCCGAAGGCGGGCCACTGCGGGGTAGTCCCCGCCCGCGGTCGTCACCGAAGGCGAGCCGCTGCGGGGTAATCGCGCGGGGCGCGAAAACACACCCACCCGCTGCGGGGTAATGGGCGGGTGGCTGGGGAAACCCCGCGCGGAGCGCGGAAATCCACCCACGACCTGCACCGGGCAGCGAACAATTAACCACCCCCGATCGCTCCCTTAAGCCCACCCTAAGATCCAGCCCACCGCCCGCTATGCCCCAAATGCCGTGCCCCCGCGGGGCTAACGTGCTGCACGCACCCACCCCCCGCACCCCCAAGGCAGGCAAGCGATGAGCACAACGCACCGGCGCACGGTAAGCACCAAGGCCAAGGTCATGGGCGGCCTCGCGGCAGCAGCCCTCGTCGGCGGCGGAGCCTTCGCCTTCTCCGCAACGGCCCAGGCGACCAAGGCCCCCGTGGAGAAGACCCCCGCCAAGGCCGCCGCCCAGGCGAACTTCGCCCCGTTCGTGGACACTTCACTCGCCCCCGCGTACGACCTCGTCGACACGGCGACCAAGACCGGCGTGAAGGAGTTCAACCTCGCCTTCATCACCTCCGGCGGCGCCTGCGAGCCCCTGTGGGGCGGCACCACCGGCCTCGACGACGACAAGGTCGCCTCGCAGATCGGAGCCCTGCGGGACAAGGGCGGTGACGTACGCGTCTCCTTCGGCGGAGCCGCGGGATCCGAGCTCGGCCTCAAGTGCGACACTGCCGACGCGCTGGCCAAGGCGTATGGCAAGGTCATCGACAAGTACAAGCTGACGAAGGTCGACTTCGACATCGAGGGTGCCGCCCTGCCCGACACCGCCGCCAACACCCGCCGCGCACAGGCCATAGCGCAGCTGCAGAAGGAACACGAGGGCCTGGATGTCTCGTTCACGCTGCCGGTGATGCCCGAGGGGCTGACCCAGCCGGGCGTCGACCTCGTCGCCGACGCCAAGAAGAACGGCGTGAAGGTATCCGCCGTCAACATCATGGCGATGGACTACGGGCCGTCCTACAGCGGCGACATGGGCCAGTACGCCATCGATGCCGCCACCGCCACGCAGAAGCAGATCAAGGGCGCCCTCGGCCTGTCCGAAGAGGAGGCCTGGAAGGCGGTCGCGGTCACCCCGATGATCGGCGTCAACGACGTCACCACCGAGATCTTCAAGGTGGAGGACGCCACGCAGCTGGTGAAGTTCGCCGAGGAGAAGGGCATCGGCTGGCTCGCCATGTGGTCGTCGACCCGCGACAAGGCGTGCGAGGGCGGCGCCAACAACGGCGCGCAGCCCACCTGTTCATCGATCGAGCAGGAGCCGCTCGCCTTCACGAAGGCGTTCGGCGCGTACAAGTAACGCGGAAAGCCCGCAGAGTCCACAGAGCCCACACCTGAGCAACCACCCCCCAACGGCGCCTCGACCGGCATCCCCCCCACCCGGTCGAGGCGCCCCTTTTTGGGTCCGGTCAGTCGGCGACGTACTCCCGTGGCAGCTCGCCGCTCGCGGCCAGCCTCGCGTACCAGTGGGCGCTCGACTTCGGGGTGCGGGCCTGCGTCTCGTAGTCGACGTGGACCGCGCCGAACCGCTTGCTGTAGCCGTACGCCCATTCGAAGTTGTCGAGCAGCGACCAGAGGAAGTAGCCGCGTACGTCCGCGCCCGCGAGGATCGCGTGGTGCACGGCCGCGATGTGGGAGTGCAGATAGCGGACCCGGTCGGGGTCGTGGACCTGGCCGTCCTCGCCGGGCTTGTCGTCGTAGGCGGCGCCGTTTTCCGTCACGTAAAGCGGAACCCCGGGAGCTTGAGCGGTGTACTCAAGTAGAAGGTCCGTGAGGCCGGTCGGATCCACCGGCCAGTCCATAGCGGTGAGTTCACCGGGCGCCCGGTGGAAGGAGACATGCTCGTCGGCGCCCGGCCAGGGGGAGTGCTCGCTGGCCCCGTGGCCGTCCTTGCGCGGGCCGGCGGCGTCTTCTTCGGTGGCGGCCGAGACGACGGCGGGCGAGTAGTAGTTGATGCCGAGAAAGTCGAGGGGGTGCCGGGTGATGCGCAGATCGTCGTCCTGGACGAAGGACCAGTCGGTGAGGCGTGCGGTGTCGGCGACCAGATCGTCGTCGTACGTTCCTCGGAGCATGGGCCCGGTGAAGACGCGGTTGGCCAGCGCGTCGATCCGGCGGCGCGCGTCCATATCGGCGGCCGATGCGGTGAGCGGGCGCACCGCGCTCGGGTTGAGACTGACGCCGATGCGGGCGCGGGCCGGCAGCTGCTCGCGCAGCGCCTGGGCGCCGAGACCGTGCGCGAGGTTGAGATGGTGAGCCGCGCGCAGGGCGGCCACGGGGTCGGTGCGGCCCGGGGCGTGCACCCCCGAGCCGTAGCCGAGGAAGGCGCTGCACCAGGGCTCGTTGAGCGTCGACCACATCTCCACGCGGTCACCGAGCGCCTCGCCCACGATCCCGGCGTACTCGGCGAAGCGGTACGCGGTGTCGCGCTCCGGCCAGCCGCCGCCCGCCGCGGATCCGCTGGGGAAGGCGTCCTCCAGCTCCTGCGGGAGGTCCCAGTGGTAGAGGGTCACCATCGGCCGGATGCCGTGGGCGAGCAGTTCGTCCACGAGTCCGCGATAGAAGTCGAGCCCGCGCTGGACGGCGGGCCCGCGCCCGGTGGGCTGCACCCGCGGCCAGGAGACGGAGAAGCGGTACGAGGTCAGGCCCAGGTCCGCCATCAGGCGTACGTCGTCGCGCCACCGGTGGTAGTGGTCGACGGCGACGTCCCCGGTGTCCCCGCCGAGCACCTTGCCCGGCGTATGACTGAAGGTGTCCCAGATGGAGGGGGTGCGGCCGTCCTCCCGCGCGGCCCCCTCGATCTGATACGCGGCGGTCGCGGCGCCCCACAGAAAGCCGGGCGGAAAGCGCAGATTCTCACGTGCCATAGGAGCGCTCCCAAGGGTTGTACGGGAAGGGGTAAAGGAAGGGGGGAAGGGGCCCCGAAGGGGCGCGGGGCTGTTACATATGCGGCTCCGCCGCGTGGGCGCGACCAGCCACGACGCACCCGCAGCCGACATTCAGGGGCTAGTCGCCAGGCCCAGGGGCCAGCTAGCCCTTGACGGCGCCCTGCATGATCCCGCCCACGATCTGCTTGCCGAACAGCACGAAGGCGATCAGCAGCGGCAGCGTGCCGAGCAGTGCGCCCGCCATGATCACGGACTGGTCCGGGATCTGCCCGCGGCCCAGGCCGGCCAGGGCGACCTGCACGGTGGGCTGGCCCTCCTGGGTCAGGGCGATGATCGGCCAGAAGAAGTCGTTCCAGGCCATGACGAAGGTCAGCATGCCCAGGACCGCCATCGCCGGGCGCGCGGCCGGGAAGACCACGTGCCAGATCACCCGCAGACTGCTCGCCCCGTCCACCCGTGCGGCCTCGATGAGTTCGGTGGGCAGCGCCTCCTTGAGGTACTGCCGCATGAAGAACACGCCGAAGGCGCTGACCAGGGTGGGCAGGATGACGGACTGCAGCTGGTCGGTCCAGCCGAGATCCGCCACGACCATGAAGAGGGGGACGACGCTGAGCTGGGGCGGCACCATCATCGTGCCGATCACCAGGAGCAGCAGAGTGTTGCGGAACCGGAAGCGGAGCTTGGCGAAGGCGAAGCCCGCGAGGGTGGCGAAGAGCACCGTGCCGACGGTGATGGTGCCGGCCACCACCAGGGTGTTGAGCAGGGCCGTGCCCATATTGGCGTCGGTCCAGGCGATCTCCAGATTCTTGAAGAGATTGCCGCCGAACCAGAAGGGAGGGGGAGTCTCGGCGAGCCGGGTGTTGTTGCGCGATGCGGCGATCGCGGTCCACACCAGCGGGAAGAGCGAGCCGATGGTGAAGACGATCAGCACGGCGTACGTCAGCTTCCCGCCGTGCAGATGGCGGCCTGCGCCCCGCTTCTTCGCGCTCTTCGTGTCCGGCTCCGGCGGCGTACCCGGCTTGCGGGACCGCATGGACAGAGTGGTCGTCACGTCATCCCCTCACGCGCTCTTGCGGATCCGGCGGCTGATGGCCCAGTTGACGAGGCCGATCAGCACGAGAATCAGGAACATCGTCCAGGCGATGGCCGACGAACGGCCCAGGTGCTGGTTGAACCAGCCCTGCTCGTAGAGATAGAGGCCAAGGGTCTGGAACTGGTGGTCGGAGCCGCCGGTGGGGCTCGCGCCCTGGCTGAACAACAATGGCTCACCGAAGAGTTGGGTCGCCCCGATCGTCGAGACGACACAGGTGAACAGGATCGTCGGCCGCAGCGAAGGGATCGTGACGTGCAGGAACTGCTGCCAGCGGCTCGCGCCGTCCAGCGCGGCCGACTCGTACAGATCGTTCGGGATGGCCTGCATCGCGGCGAGATAGATCAGCGCGTTGTAGCCGGTCCAGCGCCAGATGACGATGGAGGAGACCGCCAACTGCGCGGTCCAGTCACCGTTCTGCCAGTCCACCGCGTCGACCCCTACGAGCCCGAGCGCCCAGTTGATCATGCCGTGGTCGGTGCGGCTGAACATCAGGACGAAGACCAGCGTCGCGGCGGCCACCGATGTGGCGTACGGGGTGAGGATCGCGACGCGGAAGAACATCGAGCCGCGCAGGCGGTAGTTGAGGAGGTGCGCGAGACCCAGTGCCATGAGCAGCTGCGGCACGGTCGAGATGAGGCCGATGGTGAAGGTGTTGCGCAGCGCGTTCCAGAAGAACTCGTCATCGATGAGGCGCGAGAAGTTGCGCAGCCCCACCCATTCCATGTCGGTGGGCGTCCCCAGCTCCACACGGTGCAGCGAGGCCCACCCCGTATAGAGCAGCGGAAAGAGCCCGAAGGCGATGAAGAAGAGGAAGAACGGCGCGATCAGCGCGTAGGGACTCCATTTGACGTCCCAGCGGTAGCGGCGGCTGCGGCGTTCCCTCTTCCGTTCCCTGCGGCGCTCGTCGGCGGGGTCGGTCAGGGCGACGGCCCGTGCGCGGGGGGCCGCGCCCTCCTCCCGCTCGGAGGGCGCGGCGGCGTGTGCGTCACTGGTCATTCCGGCTCACTGGTCCAGTGCGTTGTCGATCGTCTTCACGGCTTTGTCCCAGGCCTTGTCGGGGGCGGTTCCCTTCTGGTCGATGCCGAGCATTCCGGTGTCGGCCAGGTACTGGGAGATGATTCCGTCCTTGGGGCCGATGGGCTGGACCGGCACGCCCTCGGCGGCCTTGGAGAAGATCTGGCCCACGGGCGCGTTGCCGAAGTAGGGGTTCTTGGCGTCCTTCACCTCGGGCAGGGCGTACGCGGCGTCGGCGCTGGGGAAGCTGGCCCGCTCGTCGAAGAGCTTGGCGAGCTGCTTGGGCTCGGTCAGCCAGGCCGCGAGCTTGGCCGCCTCCTCCTTGTTCTTGCCCGCTTCGGGTACGGCGAGGAAGGAGCCGCCCCAGTTGCCGGGCCTGGGCGAGGCGGCGACGTCCCACTTGTCCTCGCCCTTGTCGCCGGCCTTGTCCTTGATGTAGCCGAGCATCCAGGGCGGGCAAGTGATGGTGGCGAAGGCGCCGTTGGAGATCGCCTGGTCCCAACTGGGCTGGAACTGCTGGAGCTTGCTGGTCAGGCCCGCCTCGGCGAACTGGGCGGCGATGTCCCAGCCCTCCTTCACCGTGGCGCTGTCCTTGTAGATCAGCTCCCCGTCCTTGTCGTAGAACTTCTCCTTGCCGGAGGCGTGCACGGCGGCCATCACGCCGGTCGCCCCGTCCACGAAGGAGGTGCCCTTGGGTGCCTTCTCCTGGTACTGCTTGCCGACGTCGAGGTACTTGTTCCAGTCACCCGCCCACAGCTTGGCCACGTCCTCGCGGTCGCTGGGCAGGCCGGCCTTCTTGAAGAGGTCCTTGCGGTAGCAGATACCGGTCGGTCCGACGTCGGTGCCGAGGCCGATCGTCTTGCCGTCGTCGGTGGTGCCCTGCTGCCACTTCCAGTCGAGGAAGTCGTTCTCGTCCACTCCGGCGACCTTGCCGAGGTCCATCAGCTTGTCGGAGTGGGTCCCGGTCAGCTCGGCGATGTTGCCCACCTCGACGGCCTGGATGTCGGAGAGGCCGCTGCCGCTGCTGAGGTGGGTGAGCAGCGCGGGCCAGTAGTTCTCGTTGCGCTGCACGGAGTTCTGCTTGATCTTGATATCCGGGTGGAGTTTCTCGTACTCCTTGTAGAGCCCGGCCTCCTCCAGACCGAAAGCTCCGAAGACTCCGACGGTCAGCGTGGTCTTGCCCTCGCCGCCTCCGCCGCCTCCGCCCGAGGAGCCGCCGGGCTCCTCCTTGTCCTCGGCGCAGCCGGCAAGCAGCCCGGCGCCCAGTGCGGCGACGGCCGCGAGGACCACCGCCTTGCGGGACGTGCGAGGTGAAAAGCGCATTGCGTCCTCCTCGTGCTCCGACGTGCCGGCCGCCCTTGGTCAACTGCGGTGCGTGGAGTGTGAATCGGGGCAGGGTACGTGCGGGTCGTGTAAGAGCCAGGTACGGTGGGAGCGCTCCCATGTGTGATGTCTTGAAGAGTCGCGGCTCGGCCCGGGGGTGTCAAGGCACCCGACGGCGGGAGTTGGTCCTTCCGTGGCGGAAGCCGTAGATGTGTGCGACCTGCAACCATGGCCGGCTGTTAGATTGCGCGAGGTGGGGAGGCATTGATGGGGAGTCGTCAGCCCAAGAGCCGCAGCGGGGGACGTCCGACACTCGAAGAGGTGGCCGCGCGTGCCGGTGTCGGCCGCGGCACCGTGTCCCGCGTGATCAACGGCTCGCCGCGGGTCAGCGAGCACACCCGCGCCGCCGTCGAGGAGGCGGTGGCCGAGCTCGGCTACGTACCGAACACGGCGGCCCGCGCACTTGCCGCCAACCGCACGGACTCGATCGCGGTGGTCGTCCCCGAGCCGGAGTCGCGCTTCTTCGCCGAGCCCTACTTCTCCGACATCATCCACGGCGTGGGCGCGGCCCTCGCCGACACGGAGATGCAGCTCCTGCTGACCTTCGCGGGCGGCGACCGGGAACGCAGACGACTGGCCCAGTACTTGGCCGCGCACCGCGTGGACGGCGTACTCCTCGTCTCGGTCCACGCGGACGACCCGCTGCCGGACCTCCTGGAACAGCTGGAGATCCCGGCCGTGATCAGCGGCCGCAGGTCAGCCGACGAGACGCTCGCCTCGGTCGACTCCGACAACTTCGCCGGCGCCCGCGAGGCGGTGAAGCACCTCCTGTCCCGCGGCCGCCGCACCATCGCGACGATCACCGGCCGCCTCGACGTGTACGGCGCCCAGCGCCGCCTCGACGGCTACCGCGACGCCCTGACGGAGGCGGGCACGCCGCCCGACGAGGACCTGATCGCCCCCGCCGACTTCACCGAGGAGGGCGGCCGCCGCGCGATGACCGAGCTGCTTGACCGCAGGCCGGACCTGGACGCGGTCTTCGCAGGCTCGGACGTGATGGCGGCGGGCGCCCGCCAGATCCTGCGCACCGCCGGCCGCCGCATACCGGAGGACGTGGCCCTGGTCGGCTTCGACGACTCGGCGATCGCCCGCCACATGGACCCGCCCCTGACGAGCGTGCGCCAGCCGATCGCGGAGATGGGCCGCACGATGACGGACGTACTCCTCGCGGAGATATCGGACCGCCGCCCCGCAGCCTCCCGCCGTCTGGACCGCCCGCAGATCATCCTGCCCACGGAACTGGTGCCACGCGCCTCGTCCTGAGGCCTTCACTCCCCCAAGTGGCGTCCCCCGGTTGACAGGCAGACCATGGAATGAAGGGGGAGTGTGGGCACGGCCGAATGGAGGCAGTCGTCATGATCGAGGTCAAGGCGGTCGAGAAGCCGGACGAGCGGCGCGATTTCCCCCGCGGCCACCTCGAAGCCGTCCATCTCACAGGGCTCGACTTCGCCGTGGGTACTTTTGAGCCCGGCTGGCGCTGGTCCGAGTCCGTGGCGCCGATCGCGGGGACCAAGAGCTGCGAGATCCACCACAACGGCTATGTCGTCGAAGGGCGGATGCACATCCGCATGGACGACGGAGGCGAGGCCGAAGTCGGACCGGGCGACGTGTTCGTGGTCCCGCCCGGACATGACGCATGGGTCGTGGGTGAGGAGCCTGCCGTCGTGTACGACTTCGCGGGAGGCATGGCACAGGAGTACGCGAAGGCGGCGGAGGGATAGCCGTCTCGGTTCCCGTTCGTTTCCCAAAGATCAGGACATGAAGAAGGCCCGACCCGCTTTCGCGGATCGGGCCTTGATCATTCAGGGTGAGTGACGGGACTTGAACCCGCGGCCACCTGGACCACAACCAGGTGCTCTACCAACTGAGCTACACCCACCATGCCCGGTCTTTTTTCGTTCTTCCGACCGGCCGAGAAAAAGTGTACAGGGTCCGAAGGGGTGCTCGCGCACACGTTTTCCGGACCCCGTACACAGGGCCTTCGCTGAGCTACTCCGCAGGCAGCACGTGCTTGGCCGCGATCGTCTTCGCGGTGTCCGAGTCCGGGCCGGGCTGGGGCACGAAGATCGCCTCGCGGTAGTAGCGCAGCTCGGCGATGGACTCGCGGATGTCGGCGAGTGCCCGGTGGTTGCCGTTCTTGTCCGGGCTGTTGAAGTACGCCCGGGGGTACCAGCGCCGGGCGAGTTCCTTGATCGAGGAGACGTCGACGATGCGGTAGTGGAGAAACTCCTCCAGCGTCTGCATGTCGCGCAGCAGGAAGCCCCGGTCGGTGCCGACCGAGTTCCCGCAGAGCGGAGCCTTGCGCGGCTCCTTGACGTGCTCACGTACGTACGCCAGGACCTGCTCCTCGGCGTCGGCCAGCGTGGTGCCGCCGGCCAGTTCGTCGAGGAGCCCCGAGGTGGTGTGCATTTTGCGCACCACCTCGGGCATGGTCTCCAGCGCCGCGTCCGGCGGGCGGATCACGATGTCCACACCTTCGCCGAGCACGTTCAGTTCCGAGTCGGTGACCAGTGCGGCCACCTCAATAAGTGCGTCATCCGTCAGCGAGAGCCCGGTCATCTCGCAGTCGATCCACACCATGCGATCGTTCATGCGTCTTACCCTACGGCGCACTCCTCTGCCCGGGCAGAGGCGGACGGCCTGGCGCGTACACATCTGAGCTCGGCTTTCCCGGATCCGCCGACAGCGAGGCCGTCGGTCCCAGGGCGCTCGCCGCCGCCGTACGGCGTGTCTGCGACGGTACGGGACCGCTCTCGACGACAGCGGCGGGCACCGCCTGCGCGCTCGCCGCGGCCGCGGCAGCCTCCAGGGACCGCTCGCCCTGCGGCCTGCGGGCGCGGTAGGCGGCCCGGTAGGCGGCGGGGGACGAGCCCAGCTGGCGCCGGAAGTGACCCCGCAGTGCCACCGGCGAACGGAAGCCGCAGCGGCCCGCGACCTCGTCGACGGAGTAGTCGGAGGTCTCGAGCAGCCGCTGCGCCTGCAGTACGCGCTGAGTGATCAGCCACTGCAGGGGAGCGCTCCCGGTGAGCGAGCGGAACCTGCGGTCGAAGGTGCGCCTGCTCATGTACGCGCGCGCGGCCAGCGTCTCCACGTCGAACTGCTCGTGGAGATGTTCCAGCGCCCAGGCGACGACCTCGGCGAGCGGGTCGGCGCCGATCTCCTCTGGTAAAGACCTGTCGAGATAGCGCTCCTGGCCGCCGGCCCTGCGCGGTGGCACGACGAGCCTGCGGGCGAGCGCGCCCGCCGCCTCGTTGCCGTGGTCCGTGCGCACGATGTGCAGACAGAGGTCAATGCCCGCCGCGGTGCCGGCGCTCGTCAGGACGTCGCCGTCGTCGACGAACAGCTCCCGCGGGTCCACATGGACGGACGGATATCGCTTGGCCAGCGTCGGCGCGTACATCCAGTGTGTGGTCGCCGGACGGCCGTCGAGCAGTCCCGCCGCGGCGAGCACGAACGCACCGGTGCACAGGCCCACGATGCGCGCGCCCTCTTCGTGCGCGCGGCGCAGCGCGTCGAGCGCTTCCGGCGGCGGCGGTGATGTGATCGACCGCCAGGCCGGTACGACGACGGTGCCTGCCCGCCCGATCGCTTCCAGGCCATGCGGTGCGGTGAGTTCGAGACCGCCGGTCGTGCGCAGCGGTCCCTCTTCACCGGCGCAGACCAGCAGCCGATACCGCGGGACCCCGGCGTCCTGCCGGTCGATGCCGAACACGGAGAGCGGTATCGAGCTCTCGAAAATGGGGCCCCCGCTGAACAACAGCACCGCGACGATCTCCCGGCGGCGCCGCCCGGAGAGTTTCCGAGCCGCGGCTTCTTGCACGGCAGTGGAGTCGTGGCTCATGGCGCTAAGCCCCCCTCGGTGGTCGCGGCTCCCTGTTCTTGGCGCGCTCTGCGTGTTCTGTGTTCTCGGCGCTCTTGTCGGACCTGTCGCTCCTGCACGTTTCCCCTCGGTCCTCCACCAGTCCCCCGCCGTAATACAGTCATGATCGAATCTACTGCGTCCCGTGGTGCCGGGGTGACCAGTTAAGGACCCGGCACTATGTCGACATGGCAACTTGGCGTGAAGCATTCGATCACGAAGCGTTGCACTCGCGGGCGTTGCAGGGAAGTGCGCCTCGGCTCCGTGGCCGGTCCCCGTAGGGTGCCAGCGCCTTTTTCACACCTTTCAGCCCTGGTGGGACCGGGGTTGAGTACCCGTTCGGCCAAGGAATGCGCGCCCGCCGGAAGTTGGCTGAAAAGCTACGGGCGCGTGTGCGCGAATCGGTCAGTCCCCCGGCGTGGACCCACCAGCATGCCGACCGCCCCTGTGCGCCCCCGCGCCCGTCCGGCCGTGCCGCCCCCGGTGAGCACATCCCTGCTCGGCGATCAGCCGCGCCGCCCCTCGCTCGGACTGCCGCAGGAGCACCCGGCAGACCCCCGTCACGGCGGCGAGTCCGATGGCCGCCCCGGCCGCCCCGGCCAGCGACGTCCCGTACCCCACAAGGACGACGGGCACCAGGACGCAGCTGAACGCGGCCCAGCGGACGACATCGCTCGCCGAGTCCTGCGCCGGAGCGGACGGCGTCTCCTGGGTGCGCGGCGCCTGCGCGCCGCCCCGTCGGCGCTCGCGCGCCCCCTCGGGCGTGCGACGGCGGCTCTGTGCGACGGGTGAGGACGCGGTCGGCGGTCGTGGCACGGCGTGCTCCCTGTGGCGGTGGCGTTCAGAGGTTCAACGCGTGGCCGCGCGGCCGGTCACTGGCGTGAACCTTGTGGCCGATGACAGCCCACGCGGGTGGGTGCCCAAACCGCCTGTACGAGGCAGCAACCATTGCCATACGGGCGCCGCTCATGCATGCTCCGGTGAACGCCGTGAGGCTCCCGCAGGGCCTGTCGAAGGCTCTGGGCAGGAGAGGAGTGTCGCCGTACCCTTAGGGGTATGGGGTTGGGAAGATGATTCCCGGACACAGCTCCGGTGCTCGTCGCAGCTCACCACCCGTCCCTGCCCGAACTTGTTCCATAACTGCGCCGTACGACCCGAACAAAGTCGACCCTCCCACAGAGGACTCCTTCGCCGAGACACCCATGGCCGGTCACGAATTCTCCGAACCCGCGGACCGCAAGCGGCAGGTCGCCGATCCGACAGCGACCCCCCAGGCGGCGGAAGAACCACGTCACTCCTGCGATCCAGCCTTCCGGCACGGGGTCGTCGTCGGTTTCGACGGCTCGACCTCCAGTGAGCGCGCGCTCTCGTACGCGATCGGGATGGCCCATCGCTCCGGCTCGGGCCTGATCATCGTGCACGTCGCCAACCGGCTGCCCACCACGGTGTGGGCGGGCTGTGAGCCGCCGGTCTTCGTCGATGTGCCGGACCACCGCACGGAAGTGCTCGGGCTCGAACTGGCCTGTGCGGACTATCTGGCCGAAGTGCCCTGGATCCTCGTCGAGCGGGGCGGCGACATCTGTCACGAACTCGAAGAGGTGGGCCGCGAATACTCCGCGGACGCGATCGTCGTCGGATCGACGCACGGCATCGTGGGGCGCATCTTCGGTTCGGTCGCGGGCCGGCTCGCGCGCCGCGCGCAACGGCCTGTCGTTGTCATTCCGTAACGTCTCGTCGTCCCAGGTGAGATGAGAGCGGCGGGGCGTCAACTTCCTTCCCCTTTCCCTCCGTTGTAGATAAATCTACTCGTGCGTAGAGGTGGTTTGTGCCCTTGTGAAGGGTACGTACAGGTGGCACAACAACTGCACACCGCACCTGAAGGGAGCCCGCCGTGGACAAAGACGTCTCTGCGGGAAGTACCACCTCGACTCTCGGCCATCTCGCCCTGGGGCTCACGCTGTTGGCCTTCGGGATCGGTCACACCGAAGTGATCGACGGGGTGACGGCGCTGGACGCCGCCGTCCTCGCGACGTTCGTAGGCGGCGTCGCGCTCTTCGTCGCCGGCCTGTTCGCGTTCCGTGACAGCGACGCGTTCACCGGTACGGCCTTCGCCGCGCTCGGCGCGCTCTGGTTCACCTGGGGCCTCACGGCGGAGGTCGAGGCCTCCGCCAACGCCGCGGGCCTCTTCCTGCTGCTCTTCGCGCTCGTCACGCTCAGCCTGACCCTGGGGGCACCGGGTGGCGCGGCGCTCACGCGGGGGTCGTACGGGCTGCTCTTCGTGTCCCTCGTCCTGATCGCCGTCGCGCAGTTCGGTGACAGCGCCGGTCTTGCGAAGGCGGGCGGCTGGTTCGCCGCGGTCGGCGGACTGCTCGCCTGGTACGGCGCGACGGCGGCCCTGGCCCACTGGCCCACAGCTCTCCCGGGGCGCGGGCGGCCTGCCGGCCAGGGAGTGACGGCTACCGGCTGAGGCAGGCGCGGGTCGGGGGAATGGGCGCCCCTGGCCCTCTGGGAACGGGCCCCCTGCGCTTGGTGGCACGCATGGGGCCCGTTCCGTTTGTCTGTCCGTGCGGGGCGGTGGGGGCTTGTCGCGCAGTTCCCCGCGCCCCTTACGGGGCTATTCCACCGTCACCGACTTCGCGAGGTTCCTCGGCTTGTCGATGTCCCTGCCCAGGGCCAACGCCGTGTGGTAGGCGAGGAGTTGGAGCGGGATGCCCATCAGGATCGGGTCCAGCTCGTTCTCGTTCTTCGGGACCAGGATGGTCTGGTCGGCCTTCTCCTGCTCCTGGTGCGCGACCGCGAGGATCTTGCCGCTGCGGGCCTTGATCTCCTCCAGGGCGGCGCGGTTCTTCTCCAGGAGGTCGTCGTTCGGGACGATCGCGACCGTGGGGAGCGCGGGCTCGATGAGGGCGAGCGGGCCGTGCTTCAGCTCGGAGGCCGGGTAGGCCTCGGCGTGGATGTACGAGACCTCCTTGAGCTTCAGGGAGGCCTCGCGGGCGACGGGGTAGCCGCGTACGCGTCCGATGAAGAGCATCGAGCGGGCGTCTGCGTAGTCCTTCGCGATCTTCTTGATCTCGTCCTCCTGCTTGAGGATCTCCGAGATCTGGCCGGGCAGCTTGCGCAGGCCCTCGATGATCCGCTTGCCGTCGGAGACCGACAGGTCACGGATGCGGCCCAGGTGCAGCGCGAGCAGGGCGAAGGCGACCGTGGTGTTCGTGAAGCACTTGGTCGACACGACGCAGACCTCCGGGCCCGCGTGGACGTACACGCCCGCGTCGGCCTCACGGGCGATCGCCGAGCCGACGACGTTCACGACGCCCAGGACGCGGGCGCCCTTGCGCTTCAGCTCCTGGACGGCGGCGAGCACGTCGTACGTCTCACCGGACTGGGAGACGGCGATGTAGAGGGTGTCGGGGTCCACGACGGGGTTGCGGTAGCGGAACTCGGAGGCGGGCTCGGCGTCCGCGGGGATGCGGGCCAGCTCCTCGATCATCTGGGCGCCGATCATGCCCGCGTGGTACGAGGTGCCGCAGCCGAGGATCTTGACGCGGCGCACCTTGCGGGCGTCGTGGGCGTCGAGGTTCAGGCCGCCGAGGTGCACGGTGGAGAAGCGGTCGTCGATGCGGCCGCGCAGCACGCGGTCGACCGCGTCGGGCTGCTCGAAGATCTCCTTGTGCATGTACGTGTCGTGGCCGCCCATGTCGTACGACTCGGCCTCCCACTCCACGGTGGTCGGCGAGGCGGTCGTGCGCGAGCCCTCGGTGGTGTACGTGCGGTAGTCGTCGGCCTTGATGGTGGCCATCTCGCCGTCGTCGAGGGTGACGACCTGGCGGGTGTGCGAGACGAGGGCGGCGACGTCCGAGGCGACGAACATCTCCTTCTCGCCGATGCCAAGAACGACGGGCGAGCCGTTGCGGGCGACGACGATGCGGTCGTTGAAGTCGGCGTGCAGGACGGCGATGCCGTACGTGCCCTCGATGTGGCGCAGGGCCTCGCGGACCTTGTCCTCCAGCTTGTCCGCCTGGGCGCGGGCGATGAGGTGGGTGAGGACCTCGGTGTCCGTCTCGGAGAGGAACTCGACGCCGTCGGCGGTGAGCTTGGCGCGCAGCTCGGAGGCGTTGTCGATGATGCCGTTGTGGACGACGGCGACCTTGTTGTCGCCCGACATGTGCGGGTGGGCGTTCTCGTCGGACGGGGCGCCGTGGGTGGCCCAGCGGGTGTGGGCGATGCCGGTCGTGCCCTTGAAGCGGGCGGGGACCTTGGCCTCCAGGTCACGGACGCGGCCCTTGGCCTTGACCATCTTCAGGCCGCTGGCCTTGGGGCCCGTGATGACGACGCCGGCGGAGTCGTAGCCGCGGTACTCCAGGCGCTGCAGGCCTTCGAGGAGGAGGGGGGCCACGTCACGCTTGCCGATATAACCGACGATTCCACACATAAAGGGTGTCCTAGCCGTAGAGGGTTGGGTGTTTCTCAGCCGTAGATCATGCGGCGCAGCTGTCTGAGACTGAGCTCGGGCGGCGCGACCGCGCGGTATTCGAGGTCCGCCGAGATCTGCTCGAAGATCGCCGCGTTCAGCAGGCCCTGACCTTGCAGTTCGCGGTGGCGGCGACGGACGAACTCTTCGGTCGTCTCGTCGAAGTAGGCGAGCACGTCCTGGATGACCCGCAGGGCTTCGCCCCGCTGGAGCGGGGTGCTGCGGGTCAGGTGGTCCACCAGGTCGTCGTGCATTCGTTGATCCTGGAGGAATAGGCCTCCGGGCGCAACAATCCTGCCCGATTCCGGGCAGGAGCGTGGCAAAATTCCGGCCCCAGCGGCTCACAGGCGGCTTACATCCGCTTCAGGACCGCCTGCTTGGCGAGGGAGAACTCGTCGTCCGTGAGTATCCCGGACTGATGAAGCTCCCCCAGCTCGCGGAGCCGCCGCAGCAGCGCGTCATGATCGTCCCCGGACGCTTCCGGGGGTGCCGCCGACGGGGCCGCCGGCAGCGCGGGCGCGGCCTGAAGCTCGGCCGGGGCGGGCCCGGAGGGATGCGGCAACCGCACCTGCACAGCCGCAGCGACCAGCGCCATCAGCGGATCCTTCTTGAAGCCCCACAGCTCGACCGAGTTCGGGTCGTACTTCGGCGGAGCCTTGGTGGGGGAGTGCCGCACGGTGAAGCGGAGGTACCCGTTCTCCAGGCCGACCGCCGGCTGCCACTCGACGGCGGCCACATCGGCGAGCGCCAGCGAGCGCGTGCCCGATGCGGACTTCGCCTCCTCCGTCTTCCAGTTCCACTCCAGGCGGATGTGCTCACCGTCGAAGCTGGCGGTGCCGTCACCGGCGGAGACCGACAGCGGCACGGAAGGCCCCGGCAGCAGATAGCTCTCGCAGGACGCGGCCGGCACCTGTTCGAGAAGGAGTGCGTTGCGCACCTCGTCGACGACGTACTCGGCGACCCCGTACCGGTCCGGCTCCACCGCCAGCTGGTAGGGGTCGGCGGCGTCCCCGAGTTTGCCTCCGGTGGCCTGCAGCAGCGGGTCCGCGCCGTCCCGCAGGCGCAGCCGCAGCCGGCCCGACTTCTTGCCCTGCTCGAAGGCGATTCCCGCCAACGCGGCCAAGGGGACGGCCAGTTCCCCCAGCGACTTGCGCAGCAGCGACACGTTCTTGTCGCGTCCCGGCACAAGGCGCAGCGTCTCTCCGTCGAAGGTCCAGGTCCCGTCGCGCTGGATGATTTCCGCCATGGGAGGATTCTTCCATCGGCGGGCGGCGGAAGTGGTCTACACCCTTGACCCGTCACGGGGCGCAAGGTACCCATGGTGACCGTTCAATCAAGCCGTACCAGTGATGCACCACAGTGAGGCGCCACCCGTGACGTAGCCCCGTCGAAGGGACCCGCTTGTGAGAGAGCACCACAGATCGACCCGCCTGTTCGGCTCGCTGCTGCTCGTCGCCGCGGCCGGACTCTCGTCGGTGGCCGCCGTGCCGTCAGGTCAGGAGGCAGCCACGACCCCCGCCCCGACCCCGCTCGGCCAGGTGATCCCGGCGCCCGCGTCGGCGGTCCCCGGCGGATCGGCGTACGAGATCAACTCCAAGACCCGCATCCGGGTCGACGACTCGCGTGACGCGCAGCGGATCGGCGGCTATCTGGCGGACGTCCTGCGTCCCTCCACCGGCTACGCGCTCAAGGTCACCGACGACGAAGGCCGCGACGGCATCCGCCTTCGGCTCTCCGCCAAGGACAAGTCCCTTGGTGACGAGGGCTACCGCCTCGAATCCAAGCGCGGTTCCGTCACCATCACCGCCCGCAAGGCCGCCGGGCTCTTCTACGGCGTGCAGACGCTGCGTCAGCAGCTTCCCGCGGCCGCCGAGAAGAAGACGAAGCAGGCGGGGCCCTGGCTGGTCGCCGGCGGCACCATCGAGGACAAGCCGCGCTACGAGTACCGCGGCGCGATGCTCGACGTGTCGCGGCACTTCTTCTCGGTGGACAAGGTCAAGCGCTACATCGACCAGATGTCGCTCTACAAGGTCAACAAGCTGCATCTGCACCTGAGCGACGACCAGGGCTGGCGGATCGCCATCGACTCCTGGCCCAAGCTCGCCGAGTACGGCGGCTCCACGCAGGTCGGCGGCGGCAAGGGCGGCTACTACACCAAGGCCCAGTACAAGGAGATCATCGAGTACGCCTCATCGCGTCAGCTCGAAGTGATCCCCGAGATCGACATGCCGGGCCACACGAACGCCGCGCTCGCCTCGTACGCCGAGCTGAACTGCAACGGCGTGGCGCCCCCGCTCTACACCGGCACCGAGGTCGGCTTCAGCTCGCTGTGCGTGAAGAAGGACGTGACGTACGACTTCGTGGACGACGTGATCCGCGAGCTCGCCGCCATGACGCCCGGCAAGTACATCCACATCGGCGGTGACGAGGCGCACTCCACCAGCCACGAGGACTACGTGGCGTTCATGAACAAGGTCCAGCCGGTGGTCGCCAAGTACGGGAAGACGGCGATCGGTTGGCACCAGCTGACCGGCGCGACTCCCGCGAAGGGCGCGCTCGCGCAGTACTGGGGTTACGACGCCACCAGTGCCGCCGAGCGCGAGCAGGTCGCGAACGCGGCGAAGAACGGCACCAAGCTCGTCCTCTCGCCGGCCGACCGCGCCTACATGGACATGAAGTACAACAAGGACACCCCGCTCGGCCTCGCCTGGGCGGGCTATGTCGAGGTGCAGCGCAGCTACGACTGGGACCCGGGCACGTATCTGACGGGCGCGCCCGCGGACTCGATCCAGGGTGTCGAGGCGCCGCTGTGGTCGGAGACGATCTGGGAGTCGAAGCACATCGAGTACATGGCGTTCCCGCGGCTTCCCGGCATCGCCGAGCTCGGCTGGTCGCCCGCGTCGACGCACGACTGGGACAAGTACAAGGTGCGGCTCGCCGGACAGGGGCCGCGCTGGGACGCGATGGGCATGGACTACTACAAGTCGCCTCAGGTGCCTTGGCCGTCCAAGTAGCCATCTGCGTACGTATATGAGTGGGGCTCCCAAGGACCGTCTTGGGAGCCCCACTCGGCTTATGAGGGACGACCGCTCACGCGAGCGGGTTCTTCAACGTCCCCACCAGCTGCAGCGCGCCCGCCGGGTCGGCGAGGTCGACCATCTGCTCGTTGTCCCGCAGCTGCAGCCGGTTCAGGCAGGACCGGGCGAACTCCGGGGCGAACAGGTCGTACTGCTTGAACTTGTCGGCCAGTTGGGGCGTCGCCTCCTGGTAGGTGGTGACGCACTCGGCGACCGCGGCCCAGAAGCCCTCCTCGTCGACAAGGCCCTCCGTGACGAGGTTCGCCGACAGGAAGCGGAAGAAGCAGTCGAAGACGTCCGTGAAGATCGACAGGAGTTTCTGGCCCTCGGGGACCTCGACGCGCAGCCGCTCGACCGTCGGCGGAAGCACCGCGTCCGGGTCCATGACCGCGATCTCCTCGGCGATGTCCTTGAAGATCGCCCGCTGTACGACGCCGTCCTTCAGGACCAGGATCACGTTCTCGCCGTGCGGCATGAAGACGAGGTCGTACGCGTAGAAGCTGTGAAGCAGCGGCGTCAGATAGGCGTGCAGATAGCCGCGCAGCCACTCGGCCGGGGTGAGACCGGAGCGCTCGATGAGGGCGCCCGCGAAGGACGTGCCGTCCCGGTCGGTGTGCAACAGCGAGGCCATGGTGGCCAGTTGCTCGCCCTCGGCGAGCGACGGCACGGGGCTCTCGCGCCACAGGGCGGCGAGCATCTTGCGGTAGGGGGAGTAGCGGTCGGTCGCGGCCTCGTACTCCAGGTGGCGATAGCCGACGGCGGCGCGCTCGCGGATGATCGTCAGGCCGGTGGACTTCAGGGTCTCGTCGGTGTCGATGAGGTTCGCGAGCCAGTCGTTGATCGCCGGGGTTGCCTCCATGTACGCCGCCGAAAGGCCGCGCATGAAGCCCATGTTGATGACGGAGAGCGCCGTCTTCACATAGTGCTTGGCGGGTTCGGTGGAGTTGAAGAAGGTGCGGATCGACTGCTGGGCCAGATACTCGTCGCCGCCCTCGCCCAGACACACCAGGCGCCGCTGGGCGACCTCGGCCGCGAAGGTCACCGACAGTTTGTTCCACCACTGCCAGGGGTGGGCCGGGATGAGGAGGTAGTCGTCGGGGTTCAGGCCCTGGTCGCGGAGTTTCCGGTCGAAGCGGTCCAGGGTCTCCTGGCCCAGCTCGGCCCGCAGGAACGACTCGTACTCAAGGCCCGCGCCCGCCGTGAAGGCCGCGCGCTCCTTGCTCGCCGCCAGCCACACCAGACGCACGGGGCTCGCGGTCTCGGGAGCGTACGAGAGGTACTCGTGCACGCCGAAGCCGAGCCGGCCGTTGTTCGCGACGAAGCAGGGGTGGCCCTCGGTCATGCCCGTCTCGATCTCCTGGAAGCCGGAGCGGGAGAGCTCGGCGGCCGGGATCGCGGGCTTGGTCAGTTTGTAGCAGGTGCCGGAGAGGGTGGAGGAGATCTCCTCCAGGTAGACCGGCAGGATCTCGTCGCTCAGGCCGAGGGCGGTGCGCAGCTCGACGAAGAACTCCAGGGCATCCAGGGGGAGTTCGGAGCCATCGCGGTGGCGGGTGATCGAGTCGGCGTCGATGTGCCAGTGGTCGAGCCGCAGGCGGCGGGCGCTGAACCGGTAGCGGGTCAGGGCGTCGTCGCTGCGGATGACGAATTTGTCGTCACCCAGCGGCTCCGGGGTGAACAGCCGCTCGTGGGAGAACTCGGCGATGGCCTTGCGGATGAGGAGGCGGTTGGCCTGCTCCCAGCGCTCGGGGGTCAGGTGCGCCACGGCGTCGGACAGGGTCATATCGCCAACTCCCTTTCACTTACTGCTGCTTCGAACTGCTCGCGGGTGCAGAAGCTCAGCAGGGCTTCCTTCTCCGGCTTCTGGATGACGTGCGCGGGAGTGAACCCGACGGCTTCGTTGAGGGCGTGCACCGCCGTGTTGCGTACGTCCGGTTCGACCACGACGCGTCGCGTTGCGGGGTCCGCGAAGAGCGTCGCCATCACTTTGGTGATCACGGCGCGGGTGAAGCCGGGGACGCGGACGTCGGACGGTGCGGTGAGGAAGTGCATGCCCACGTCGCCGGGCTGGGGCTCGTAAAGACCCGCGAGTTCGACGTGCGCGGGGTCGTAGCGCTCCATCAGGAACGCGGGCACGCCGTCGCGCAGGCCGAGGAACGCGTCGTGGTGCTCGGCGGCCGCGATCGCCATGTACTCGCGCTCGACGTCCGGGAGCTTCGCGTCCTGCATCATCCAGAACGCGGCCTTGGGGTGGGTGACCCAGCCGTGAAGGAGCTCGGCGTCGGTCAGCGGGTCCAGGGGGCGGAGGGTCAGCTCTCCTGTGGTGGCGCTCATACGGCGAACTCCTGGAAGGCGATGGACTTCTCGACGGGGTAGTACTCGCAGCCGAGCAGCTCGCCGATGATGTAGGCGTTGCGGTAGGGGCCCATGCCCAGGTCGGGGCTGGTGAGCGAGTGGGCGTGCACGGCGCCGTTCTGCAGGAAGATGCCGCGCCCCGTGGTGTCGATGGAGTAGTTGCGGGCGACTTCGTAGCGGCCCCGGCCGTCCCAGCGGATCCGGTCGCGCACCGGCTCCAGGAAGTCCGGCATGACGTACTGATAGCCGGTGGCGAGGATCAGGCCCTCCGAGCTCAGCTCGAAGTCCTTGCCCTGCTCTTCCTGGTGCAGCCCGAGGGTGTAGCTGCCGTTTTCGTAACGGGCGCTGTGCAGCGCCGAGTTGGTGAGCAGGCGGGTGGGGACCGGGCCGCCGATGTTCTTCTGGTAGAGCAGGTCGAAGATCTCGTTGATGAGGTCGCCGTCGATGCCCTTGAAGAGGGTCTTCTGCTGGTCCTGGAGGCGGTAGCGGGTCTCTTCCGGCAGTGCGTGGAAGTAGTCGACGTACTCCGGAGAGGTCATCTCCAGCGTCAGCTTCGTGTACTCGAGGGGGAAGAAGCGCGGGGAGCGGGTGACCCAGTTGAGCTGGTAGCCGTGTACGTCGATCTCGCTCAGGAGGTCCTGGTAGATCTCGGCGGCGGACTGGCCGCTGCCGACGAGCGTGATCGACTTCTTCCGCTGCAGCTCCTGCTTGGCCTGCAGATAGCGGGAGTTGTGGATGAAGTCACCGCCGAGGTCCCGGCAGGGCTCGGGGATGTGCGGCGGGGTGCCGGTGCCGAGGACGAGGTGGCGGGCCCGGAAGGTGTCGCCGGTCTCGGTACGGACGACGTACAGCTCGTTCTCGTCCTCGTATGTCACCTCGGTCACCGTCGTGTTGAAACGGATCGACGAGAGTCTCGCGGCCGCCCAGCGGCAGTAGTCGTTGTACTCGGTCCGCAGCGGATAGAAGTTCTCGCGGATGTAGAAGGAGTACAACCGCCCCGATTCCTTCAGGTAGTTGAGGAAGGAGTAGGGGGACGTGGGGTCCGCGAGGGTGACCAGGTCGGACATGAACGGGGTCTGGAGGTGGGCGCCGTCGAGGAACATGCCCGAGTGCCACTCGAAGTCCGGCTTGGACTCCAGGAACAGGCCGCTCAGCTCGTCGACGTGCTCGGTCAGACAGGCGAGGCCGAGGTTGAAGGGGCCGAGCCCGATGCCGATGAAGTCCAGGGTTTCTCGGTGATCAGGAAGCGCGTTTTCAGGAAGCGCGGTCAAGGGTCTCTCCCAGGTACTGCTCGGCGTGGCCGGCGATCAGATCGAGGACGGCCGAGATGTCGTCGGCCGTGGTCTCGGGGTT